>JACCXC010000211.1 GCA_013697275.1 Actinomycetota bacterium
GTGATCGCGACCGCGTACTCCGGGAACGCCGACTACATGACGGACGAGAACTCGTACCCCGTCCCCTTCACGCTCGTCGAGATCCCGCCCGGGTGCGAGCCCTACCCCGCCGGCTCCCGGTGGGCCGACCCCGACCTCGACGCCGCCGCGGCTGCCATGCGGCGGGTGGTCGAGAATCCGGAGGAGGCTCGGCGGAAGGCGGAGCTGGGGCGGGAAGACATCGCCGCGCGCTACTCGCCGCACCGGACCGCCGCCTTCGTCGCCGAGCGGCTCGAGGCGATTCGCGGGCAGGCCGGCAGCCCGCGCGCGCTCTCGGCCGGACGCGCACGGCTCGCGGCTGGGGATGCGCTCGAGTCCCTCCGCCGTCGGAGACAGCCCCAACTCGCACCCGAGCCGACGCCCGACGCGCGCACGCCGGTCGAGCGCGCCGAGGCATATCTCCTCCACGGGCCCGACAACCCGTGGGACGCACCGTCGCGCCTCGGCCCGCCCGGGACGATCTACCGCCGCGCGCTTCGCAAGGCGCTCCACCCGTACATCGCGCGCCAGCGCGACCTGGAGGCCGCGATCGTCACCTCGCTCCGCGACCTCGAGCGCGAGCTCGGCCGCCTCGGTCGCGAGCTGCACGGGTTCGACGACGCGCTCCACCCCGTGCCGTACTCGGCGCGCCCCGAGCTCCTGCGCGACACGGATCCGGAGGGGCGCCCGGCGATCGCCTACCGCGGCGTCCCGGCCGCGGAGGGGTGGTACCCGGCCTTCGAGGACGTCTTTCGCGGCTCCGAGGCGTTCATCCGCGACCGCCAGCGCTCCTATCTCGACCTCCTGCGCGGGCACGAGCCCGTCTTGGACGTCGGGTGCGGCCGCGGCGAGCTCCTCGAGCTCCTCCGCGACGAGGGCATCGAGGCGCGCGGCATCGACCTCGACCCCGCGATGGTGGAGCGCTCGCGCGCGAAAGGACTCGCGGTTGAGGAGGCCGAGGCGGTGGCCCACCTGGAGAGCCTGAAGGACGCGAGCCTGGGGGCGGTCTTCTCAGCGCAGGTCGTCGAGCACCTAGACGTCGCCGAGCTCGTCCGCTTCGTCGAGCTCGCACAGCGCAAACTCGGCCCCGGGGGCCTCTTCGTCGCCGAGACGGTGAACCCGCACTCCTTCCGCGCGTTCAAGACCTTCTGGGTCGATCCCACGCACCGGGTGCCGCTCTTCCCGGAGGTCGCAGCTGTGCTGGTCGGCGCCGCCGGGTTCGGCTTCGCGCGCATCCTGTTTCCGAACGGCACCGGCGAGCTCGAGCAGGACCGGCGGATTCAGGGCGAGTACGCAGTCGTAGCCGTCAAGGGCGGCTAGCGGCTTCGGAGATCGCGCTGGGTTTGCCGCCCGGCCCGCGCAACAGGAAACTAGCGGGATGCTCGAGCGCCTTCGTAGGGACGTGGGGCGGCGGGCCGTGCGACTCGGCCTCCTAGCCCAAGCGGCCGCTCAGCATGCCGGGGCGGGGCCCGATCTCGCCGGGGCGCCGAGCGTCGAGACCGCGTTCGGGAAGCTGTTCGTCCACGAGCGGGACGAAGTGGTCTCGCCTCGGCTCCAGTCGAGCGGCGCATGGGAGCCCGGCGAGACGGCGCTCTTCGTCGAACGGCTGCGGCCGGGCATGACGTTCCTCGATGTCGGGGCGCACATCGGATACTTCTCCGTTCTGGCGGGAAGGCTGGTGGGCCCGAGCGGCCTCGTGCTCGCATTCGAGCCGCACCCGCGGAACTTCGAGCTCCTCCTCGCGAACGTGTGGCGGAACGGTCTCGGGAATGTGGTCTGCTTTCCGTGGGCGGTCTCCGACGTCTGCGGTTTCGCCCCGCTCTACGTCGCGCCTCTCAACACCGGCGATCACCAGTTGGTTGCGCCCGAGAGCGGTCGTGAGACCGTTCAGGTCCGCACTGTTTCGCTCGACGCGATTCCGGCGATCCGACCGCCGGTCGACGTCGTCAAGGTCGACGTACAGGGCGCAGAGGAGGCGGCCCTACGCGGGATGGAGCGACTCCTCGAGGCGTCCCGCGACCCCTTGGTCGTGGTCGAGTATTGGCCGACGGGGCTTCGGAGATACGGGCGGGGCGGGAACGGCCTCGTCGACTATGTGCGCTCGCTCGGCTTTCGGCTTCGCGTCCAGGATCCGGAGCAGCCGGGGGTTCGTGAGCCGGGGGCGGGGGAGCTAAAGCGCCTGGATGAGCGGGAAGGCGACGAGTTCTGGACGAACCTCGTGCTCACCCGTCCGCGATGATCGGGAGACTTCTCGACGACAGGCGTTCGAGGTGGACAGAGCGCTACCCGCCGCCGGAAACCCCCTGGACGGAGCTCTACGTGGAACGGCACCGGGCGCTTCTCTGCGAGGCGCTCGACGATCCGAAGCTCCGGGCGCGATTCGAGTCGCGCCAGCGTCTCCCTCGCGGCTACGGACGTGGCTTCGACGAGCGGGTCGTCGAGTACCCGTGGCTCCTGGCCCAGCGGCCCTCGGGTCGGACGCTGGACGCGGGCTCGACGCTCAACCACGCGCACGTGCTCGACCGCTTCCTGCCGCTGCTCGCGTCCCCCCACATCGTGACGCTCGCTCCCGAGGCGGTCTCCTTCCCCGAGCGAGGAGTTTCCTACGTCTACGCCGACCTGCGGGAGCTGCCGTATCGCGACGCGCTCTTCGACACCGTCGTCTGCGTCTCGACCCTCGAGCACGTCGGTATGGACAACGCGGCGTACGGCGCGGACGAAGGGCGGGCGGCCGACCCCGACCGAGAGCTCCTCCGCGTTCTGGCGGAGCTCAGGCGCGTAGTCCGCGCCGACGGCCGGTTGCTCGTCACCATCCCCTATGGACGGGCTGAGGATCACGGCTGGTTCCGTCAGCTCGATCGGAACGGGGTGGAGAGGCTCGTCGAGCTCGCGAGCCCGCGTCGCTACCGGCTCACGGTCTTCCGGTACGGCGAATCCGGCTGGCAGCGGAGCGACCTCGAAGGTGCGGCGGATGCCCAGTACCGCGACTACACCCGGGATCCCGCTCCCGTGGACGACCAAGCGGCGGCGGCGCGGGCCGTGGTCTGCCTGGCGCTCGACCTCTAGGAGGGCTCGGCGAAACGCAGTCCGTGGCGAGCGACGTTCCGCCAATCCCTCCTAGCCGACCGCCCGGAGAACTTCCATCGTGGTGCGGGCCGTCTGCTCCCAGGAGAAGAGCTTCGCGCGCTCGAGGCCGGCCGCGCGAAGCTCGGCGCGGCGACCCTCGTCCTCCAACAGCTCCTCGAGCGCCGTGCGCAGGTCGCCCGCGTCATTCGGATCGACGTAGCGGACGGCGTCCCCTCCGACCTCGGGAAGGCTCGAGACGTTCGAGGTGACGACGGGAGCGCCGGCCTGCATGGCCTCGAGCACGGGGAGCCCGAACCCCTCGTACCGGCTCGGGTAGCAAAAAACCGTGGCCTCTGCGTAGAGGACGGCGAGGTCGGCGTCGGGCACGAAGCCGAGGATCCGGACCGGGGGGTCGGCGTGCGAGGCCATGGCGGCGAGAATCGGCTCGTAGTCCCAGCCCCGCCGCCCGGCGAGGACGAGGGGATACGCATGGCGAAGGTCGTTGGGGAGGGCCGCGTGGGCCCGTACGAGGCGGACATAGTTCTTGCGCGGCTCGATCGTGCCGGTGGCGAGGACGAACCCGTCCTCGAGCTCGTACCGGGCCCGCACCCGCTCGACCTCCTCGGGCGCGGGGTCCGGGGCGAAGCGCCCGTCTGCCGCGAGGGGGGTGACCGTCGTCTTTCCCGCAGCCTCGGGAACAAGCTCCGCGAGGTCGGCTGCCGTGGCCTCGGAGATGGTCAGAATCGCGCGGGCACGGCGCACCGCACGCCGCAGGGTGAGGCGCTCGACGCGCCGCGAGCGTCCGGGCGAAAGCGCGAAGTCCTTGAAGGCGATCAGGTCGAAGACCGTCTGGACGTAGGCGTCGAGGAAGAAGGAGGTCAGGTAGCTGAGCGAGAGGTAGAGGTCGCACTCGTTCCGGATCGCCTTCGCAGCACGCAGATGCCAGTGCGGCGAGGACGAGGCCATCGGGCGCCAAGTCACATTCTGCGGGAGATCGTCCTGAGGCGGCGCGGCGCTCGTGTAGAGGAGGAACTTCGTTTCCGGTTCGACCTGCGGAAGGTGTCGCAGGAGCTCGTTCACGTACCGTCCGCGGCCTGCAGCCCCGACGGGCTGCTCGAGGCTCGGGCCACGCGCCTCGCGAGCGTCGACGCCGACGATCACGCGTCGTCCCGGGCAGCCGTTGCCGCTTCTCTTCCCGGGCGGGGATCCATGACGCCGGGACTCTAAGGGTCGGCTCACCCCTCGGGCGGGGTATTGCGGCCTCGGGTCACGCCCGCTTGAGTGCGATGCGGAACGACTCACTCTGCGGCGAGCGAGCGACGATGTCCCGCCTACGACGCAGATTCGAAAACCTGTTCCTCCGAAATGCCACCGCTGTGGTCGGAGTCATGGCCGACGAGTGCGGCGGCCGGCTCGGAGACGCTCTGGCCGAGCTCGAAGACCGGAGCGCGAAGCTTGGGGCCGCCGAGGCGCGCGCAGCCGAGCTGGAACGCCGGCTCGCCCGTTTCGGGGCGGCCAACGAGGACGAGCGCGAGCGGATCGAACGACTGCTCGCGGAGCTCGAGGCGCGCGACCGCGACCTTGCCGATACGCGCACGCAGGCCGAGGAGCTGGGTGTGAACCTCGCCGCAGCACGGGCGGACGTGGAAAAGCGGGGGCGCCTCCTGGCGGAGCAGGTTCAGCGCCTGGAGAGTCAAGAGCGCTGGATCGCAGAGCTGGGCGAGAAGGCCGAGGCTGCCGCCGGGGCACGCCAGCGGGCCGACGAGGCGGTGCGAACCGCGCGGGACGCGGAGCGCGAGCGCACGCGGGCCGCCTTCGAGCTGAGCGCCGAGCGAAGGCGGATCGTCGCCAAGGAAGCCGAGCTCGAGCGCCGCGAGACGGCCCTGCGCGAGGTCGAGCGGACGGCGCGACGCACGGAGGAGCTCCAGTCGCTCGAGGCGCGGCTGGTGGAACGCGAGCGCGCCCTGGCCGAGCGCGAGGCGCAGCATTCGAACGTGGTGGCCGTGCGCGCGTCCGAGCAGGGGCGCCTCGAGCGCCAGGGACGACGCCTCGCGGAGCTCGAGGAGACCGTGGGCGAGCGCCTGGCCGACCTGGAGCGGCGCGAAGCCGAGGTCGAGGCTCGCGCCGTCCGGACGGAGACCGACCTCGAGCTCCGCGAGGAGCGACTCCGGCGAGCCGAGGCCGAGCTCGCCGAGCTTCGGTCGCAGCTCACGCGCAAGGAGGCCGAGGTGGGCAGCTACGTGGCGCAGGTTCAGGGAGCGCTCGCCCGCCCCGAGCCCTGGCGGCTCGCCGCCGAGCCCGGCCGCTGAGACGGCTCACCTGCCCAGGAGCATAAAGTCGGCGGCGTGATCGTCGAGCGCACAGAGCACCCGTCCTGGCTCTCGAACGCCTACCTCCTGGCCGACGAGCCCGGCGGCCGCGGTGTCCTCGTGGACGGGAACGGCGTCGCGGATCCGCTCCTTCAGCGTGTGGAGGAGGATGAGATCACGGTCACCGACGTGCTCGTCACGCACGGCCATCCCGATCACGTCGAGGGCGTGCGCGCGCTCGCAGACCGCTTTGGCGTGGGCGTGCGCGGCCCCGGCGAGCTCGAGGATGGCGAGGTCGTGAACGCGGGCCGGCTCGAGATTCGCGCGCTCTCGACGCCTGGTCATTCACAGGAGCACCTTGCCTTCGTGGTGAACGGGTCGGACTGCCTGACGGGCGACGTCCTCTTCCGGCGGACCGTGGGCGGGACACGCGGCGGCGGCCGGACGGGCTTCGCCGATCTGCGCCGGTCGATTCTCGATCGCCTGCTCACCCTGCCGCCCGAGACCCGTCTCCACCCCGGGCACCGGGAGCCGACCACCGTTGGCGAGGAGCGGGAGGAAAACCCGTTCGTGCGGGTCTGGCGCGGCCTCGATCCGGAGGGGTCCGAGCCGTGCCGGGTACGCGGGGAGGAGGCGACACTCGTCCTCTGGGCGGGCGACTACGACGGCGGCCACAAGGCCTGGGTGCGCTTCGCGTCAGGCGAGGACGCGATCGTCGGCGGCTCTCAGGTGGACCGGACCTAGCCCTCCGAGTCCTTCGCCGCGAAGAGGACCGCGGGAACCGTTTCCTCGGCCGGGTCGCGGTGGCGCACGAGGACGTCGACGAGCGTCGCGACGACCGCGGCGAGCGGGATCGCGAGGAGGATGGCGAAGCCTCCGAACAGGATCGTCACGCTCGAGATGGCGATGAGCACGGTCAGCGGGGTGAGCCCGACCGCCTCCCCTAGGACGCGGGGGATGACGAGGTAGTCCTCGACCATCCGGACGACGAACACGACCATCCCGGCTGCGATGGCCACGCCCAGCGACTCGGTGAACCCGACGCCGATCGCGAGCGCGCCGGCGGCCAGGGGGCCGATGACCGGGATCAGCTCGACGATGCCGGCGAAGATCGCGAGCAGAAGCCAGAACGGAAGGCCGATCGCCCAGAAGGCGACCGAGAGCACGGTCGCGACGAGGACGATCAGGATGAGCTGGCCGCGGACGTAGGCGCCGAGCTTTGCGTCGATCAGGTCCCAGGTGTCCCGCACGATCTTCCGCTTCGGGCGCGGAAGGAGCGACGTCACGAGCCCGATCGCGCGGTCGCGCTCGAAGATCCAGTAGGCGGCCGAGGCGAGCGTGAAGAAGATGCCGATGAGGACTTCGAAGGCGGTGAAGGTGATCTCGACCGCCGGGTCGAACGCCCGCTCGGCGAGTCGGTCGGCGTCGGGGAGGTCGTCGAGGCGCTGCTGGACGGCCTGCAGGAACTGGCGCCGCACGCCCGACGACGAGGCAGTTTCCTCCTTCAGCTCCGAGCCGGAGATCGGGATCGCCTCCTGCACCTGCTCGCTCGCGGTCGGGACGACGAAGTAGAGGAGCAGCCCGAGCACCGCGACGAGGCCCAGGTAGTGGATGGCGATTCCGAGGCCGCGTGGCACCTTTCGCCGGCGGAGCGCATCGACGCCGGGCCGCATCGCCGCGGCGATGATGAACGCGAAGAAGAGGATTGCGATCAGGAGCTTCAGCTTCCAGAGGGCGAGAGCCGCGACGACGATCCCGCCGACGACCACGGTCGCGATGAAGGCTCGGCGGGCGGTGTCTCGCATCACGTCGTCGTTCCCCGCGACGCCGTCCTAGAACCCGGCCTCGCGTACACCGGTCGCGATGAGGAGGAGCACGATCGCTGCAGCGATCAGCCGGTAGAGGACGAAGACGGAGTAGGTGTGCCGGCGCACGTAGCCGAGGAGGGCCCAGATCGCGAAGAGCCCGCTCACCCCCGCAG
>JACCXC010000006.1 GCA_013697275.1 Actinomycetota bacterium
CTGCGGGAGGGGGCCGCGGCCGGGGCGCCGCGGCCGGGCCCGACCGCCGCCGGGAGGCGGGTTCCCCGCCGGACGGTCAGCTTCTCGGGTCTTGACGCGTCGGGCAAGAGCTCCCACGCCGAGGCCCTTCATGGGACGCTGGAACGGCTGGGGATCGACTCGGTCGTCGTTTGGTCGCACGTCCAGTGGGACACGATCGAGGGCAACCGGCTGCTCGACCGCCTCAGCGAGCCGGTCAAGCGCGTCCTCCGGCTGGCGAAACGGCGGTCCGCGCCTGTCTCCGTAACCAGCGCTGCGCCTGCCCGGGCGGATCCGGGTCGCGAGCTGCGGCAGCGCAGCCGCCTTGTCTCCGGGATCTGGATCTCCTTCGTCGCCCTGGTGCACGCGCGGGCTCAGAGGCGCGCCCTCGCCCCGCACCTGCGCGCGGGAAGGGTGGTCGTCTGCGATCGCTACACGCTGGACTCGATCGTCCACCTTCGCAACCACTACGGCGCGAGCCAGGTTCCCGCCTTGGCCATCCTCCTGCTGCGCCTTCTCTCCCCGCGCGAGTTGCGCGCGTACTTCCTCGACCTTTCCCCCGAGGAGTCTCTGAGCCGCCGGCGCGAGCAGTACGGGCTCGAGGAGCTCGCCCGCCACGCGGAGCTGTACCGAGGCGCCCACCAAGCGGTCGGTGCTCGCCGGCTCGACGCGACACGCCCGCGCGAAGACCTCTGCGCCGAGATCGCCGAGGAGGTCTGGCGCGCGCTCAGCTGACGCGGCGCCAGGCGTCCCACGCCGGGCCGAGGCCGGGGGCCGAGAGCCAGAGGCGCGCCATTCGCTCCCCGAACGCCGCCTCGAGCGGTGCTCCGGTCGAGGCTTCCGCCGACAGCCGCTGCCTCGCGCTCAGAGACCCCCGGTCGAGGAGCGAGAGCGTCACGGCCGCTCCGACCGATTCGGGCGGCAGCTCGAGGGCTCCGACGAGGCGCCGGATCCAGGCGAAGAGGATCGGCGAGGAGGCCGCCTCGCCGCGCAGCAGAGCGACGAAGTGGCGCTCACGATCTGGCTCGGAGAGAGCGCCGTCGAGGAGCCGCAGGACGTGCACGCCGAAGTACACAAGGTCGCCGAGCGGGAGGCCGTGCGCCTTCGCCCACTCCCAGTCGAGGACGGTGAATCCGGCCCCGTCGACGATCACGTTCTCCTCGGCCAGATCGTTGTGCTGGAGAGACCCCGGGACCCTGGCAACGGCCCCGACGAGGTCGGCCGGGATCCCGAGCGTCTCCCACTCCGGAAGGACGTCGCGCGCCAAGCGGGCGCGCTCGGGCTCCAGGTCGCCCGCACGCCCCGCGGTCTCGCGGGCGACGCGAACGAGCCAGTCGGCCACCGCCTCCAGCGGGACGAGTCGCCGCGCCCGGGGCGCCGGGGCCCGCAGGAAGGACGAGAGCTTCGTCCCGGAGGCAGCCGTCTCGACCGAGATCCAGAAGCCGTCTCTCTCGGCGCGGCCCCGGTATTCGGGTGCCCGGGCCGAGGCTGTCCCGCCCGTCGCCGTGAGGACGGAGGCGCCTCGCTCCTCGCGCGCGAAGTGCTCGTCGAGGCCCCGCATTCGCCCGAACTTGACGACGAGGCCGGGGCGGCTCTGTCCTCGAGGGAAGACGAGGAAGGCGTTGCGGCGGACGGCGCTCCCGGGTGAGACGAGCATGGCCCAGTCCGCGCCCGGGGGCACCCCGAGATCGCGGGCGATCTCGAGCAGTGCCGGGTCTCCCGGCGAGCGCGTCGCCACGCTCAGGAGCTCCCCGACCGGAGGACGGAGGCCGGCGCCCACGAGCCTCGCGGCCACGCGGTTTCGGACGGCGCGCCAGCGTTCCGGGTGCGAGAGCGCGTGCTCGATCCCATACCTGGCCGCCCGGCGGCTGGCGAGGTTGAGAAGCATGAGCGGCGGGCCGGCGACCGGAACGGGGAGGAGTCGCATGACGGCGAAACCGCCGCGCTCGAGCGCTCGGGAAGCCTTCCGCGTGCCGTCGACGATCACGTTCGGCGCCCCGCTGGCGAGCGCGCGCGCCAGGTGATCCGTATCGGCCACGACGACGTCGGCGCCGGCCGGGTCGTCTGCGATCTCGATCAGCCGCTCGCTCAGGTCGCTTCGCCACCCACCCGGGTCGCCTAGGAG
>JACCXC010000009.1 GCA_013697275.1 Actinomycetota bacterium
GAGCCCACGTCTCCGTAGTCCGCCGCGTCCGGCAGCTCGCCGGCCCCAACCGCGTCCAGCACGATCACGCAGGCGCGCGGCATGGCCGGGCTATTCTAGTCTGGTGGACACTGTTCTCGGCCTCGCCGGCATCGTCGTCTGGATCGCTCTCGTGATCGCGATCGCGGCAGCGGTGACCTACGCGGTCGTGAGGATCAGCCCAGGCGAGAAGCCGGGCGACCCGAGCCCCGCACCGAAGGCTTAGCTCCTAGACCGGCTCGAGCGGGCGCAGCTCGTCGAGCGGCGAGTACTCGAGGCCGTGCGCCTCGGCGACCGCCTCGTACGTCAGCTTTCCGTCCATCGCGTTGACCCCGCGGGCGAGCGTCGGATCGCGCCCGATCGCCTCCGCCACGCCGTCCTCGGCGATCGCCTCGACGTAGGGCAGCGTCACGTTCGTGAGGGCGAAGGTCGAGGTGACCGGGACAGCGCCGGGCATGTTCGACACGCAGTAATGCGTCACGCCGTCGACGACGTAGACGGGGTCGGAATGCGTCGTCGGCCGGGCCGTCTCGAAGCAGCCGCCCTGGTCGATCGAGACGTCACAGACGACCGACCCCTCCTTCATCTCGCGAATCATCTCGGCCGTGACGAGCTTCGGCGCGCGTGCGCCGGGAATCAGGACGGCGCCGATCACGAGGTCTGCCCCGAGCACGGAGTGCTCGATCTCGAGCGCGCTCGACATGACGAGCTCCACCCGGCCGGAGAGGATCTCCTCCAGGTAGCGAAGGCGTGCGACCGAACGGTCGAGAATCCGGACGTGCGCGCCGAGGCCGAGCGCGATGACCGCGGCGTTGTAGCCCACCATCCCGCCGCCGATCACGACGACCTTCCCCGGGGGGACGCCCGCCACGCCGCCGAGCAGAAGCCCGCGGCCGCCGACCGGCTTCTCGAGAAAGTAGGCGCCCGCCTGGGCCGAGAGGCGGCCCGCCACCTCGCTCATCGGGGCGAGGAGCGGAAGCTCGCGGTCGTCGGTCTCGACCGTCTCGTAGGCGATCGCGGTCGTCCCGCTCTCGACGAGGGCCCGTGTGAGCGGCTCGTCCGCGGCCAGATGGAGGTATGTGAAGAGCACCTGGCCCTCTCGCAGGCGGTCGTACTCCGACGCGATGGGCTCCTTCACCTTGAGCAGAAGGTCTGCCGTCTCCCAGACGTCATCGACCGACGCCATGGTCGCGCCGACGCGCGCGTAGTCATCGTCCGTGAACGAGCTCCCGGTGCCGGCTCCGGACTCCACCAGCACCTCGTGCCCGCGCTGGCCGAGCTCGCGCGCGCCCGCCGGCGTCAGCGCTACCCGGTACTCGTCCGGTTTGATCTCCTTGACGACGCCGACCCGCATGGGGCGCGAACGATACCGCGGAAAACGGGGAGCGTGCAGGTGAAACGATCAGCCATGCCTCGCCGCCTCGACGAGATTGAGCGTCACGTCGACCATCGCCTCGAGGTCGGCGACCGCGATGTGCTCGTCCGCGCTGTGGATCCGCGTCATCCCGTTCGCGAGGTTGGCGCACGGTCTTCCGGTCGCGTTGAAGACATTGGCGTCGGCGCCGCCACCGGCCGGGATCCCCCGCGGCTCGAAGCCGCTCGCCGAGAGGGCGGCGGCTGCGAGGCGGAAGACCTCGTCCTCGGGCCGGAACCGGTAGCCGCGGTACTGCTCCTCCACCTCGAGCTCGACCTCACATTCGGCGAGCGCTGCGGCAAAGGTGCACGCGTCGACCATCTCCTGCACGACCTCAGCCAGCTTCGCATCGTCGTGTGAGCGCGCCTCGGCCACGACGGCGCAGCGGTCGGGGACGATGTTCCGCGCCGTTCCGCCCGAGATCTCCCCCACGTTTGCGGTCGTCTCGGGATCGATCCGCCCGAGGCGCAGGTCGCCGATCGCCCGAGCGGCCGCGTAGATCGCCGAGCGTCCCTCCTCCGGGTGCATGCCGGCATGCGCAGCCCGCCCCACGAAGACGGCGTCGATCGAGGTGGACGAAGGCGCCGCTGCGACGATCTCGCCGATCGGGCCCGCGTGGTCATAGACGAACCCGACCCGGGCCGCGAGCCCCGCCGGGTCGAGCTCGTGAGCTCCTTCGAGCCCCGTCTCTTCCTTCGGCGTGAAGACGAGCTCGAGACCTGCATGCTCGCGGCCCTCGGCGAGGACTCGCCGGGACGCCTCGAGCATCACGGCGACGGCGGCCTTGTTGTCCGCCCCGAGGATCGTCGGCTGCGCGTTCCGGACAAGACCGTCCTCGACCACGGGCTCGATCGCAGCCGTAGGCCGAACCGTGTCGAGGTGCGCGCAGAGGAAGATCGGGACTCCAGCCGTCCCCTCGCTCGACGGTGGAATGCGAACGACGATGTTCCCCATCGTGCTTCCTATCCTCGGCCCTGCCTCGTCCTCCGTCGCCTCGAGCCCGAGCGCGTCGAGATAGGCGAGCACGCGGTCGGCGACGGCGCGTTCCTCGCCGGGTGGGCTGGGGATCGCCGCCAGTTCCAGGAACAGCCCGAGGGCGTCGGGAAGCGCGGGCACGCGGCCCGGCTCTAGCCGGCCGTCGTCTCGAGCACGCCGGTTCGCTCGCGCGCGCGCTCGACCGCCGCGCCGACGAGGTCGCGAAAGAGCGGCGCCGGGCGGGTCGGGCGCGACTTGAACTCCGGGTGGAACTGGCTCGCGACGAACCAGGGATGCCCGGGGAGCTCGACGATCTCGACGAGGCGCCCCTCCTGGTACGTGCCCGAGACGACGAGGCCCGCTTCGATTAGGCGCGGCCGGAAGTGGTTGTTCACCTCGTAGCGGTGGCGGTGCCGCTCGTAGACGACCGACTCGCCGTAGGCGCTTTGCGCGCGTGTCTCCTCGGCGAGGTCGACCGGCTGCGCGCCGAGGCGCATCGTTCCCCCGAGATCCTCGATCTCCTTCTGTTCCGGGAGCAGGTCGATGACGGGATAGGGAGTCTCGGGATCCATCTCCGTCGAGTTCGCGCCGTCGAGCCCGACGACGTGGCGGGCGAACTCCGAGACCGCGACGTGCATCCCCAGGCAGATCCCGAGGTACGGGATGCCGCGCTCGCGCGCAACCTGGCAGGCCACGATCTTGCCTTCCCACCCGCGCGAGCCGAAGCCGCCCGGGACGAGCACGCCGTCGGCCCGTTCGAGCTCGGCGGCCGCCTCCTCGACGCTCATGCCCTCGGCGTCGACCCAGCGGACACGCACGTTCACTCCGTGGTGGATTCCCGCGTGCTTGAGGGCCTCGTGCACCGAGAGGTAGGCGTCCTGGAGCTTCACGTACTTGCCGACGAGCGCGATCTCCACCTCGCCGTGGCGCTGCCCGATTCGCTCGACGAGCGCGTTCCAGTCGCCGAGCTCGGCTTCGCCCTTGGGGAGACCGAGCTTCTCGCAGACGAGCGCGTCGAACCCCTCCTCGCGCAGGCGCACCGGGATGAGGTAGACGTCGCTCACGTCCTCGTTGACGATCACGGCCCTCGACTCGACGTCGGCGAACAGGGCGATCTTCTCCCTGATGTCGTAGGAGAGCGGCTCGGCCGAACGGCAGACCACGACGTCCGGATGGATACCGATGCGGCGCAGCTCGTTCACCGAGTGCTGTGTCGGCTTGGGCTTCAGCTCGCCGGCGGTCTCGATGAACGGCACGTACGTGACGTGGACGTAGAGGACGTTCTCCGCACCGGCCTCGCGGCGAAACTGGCGGATCGCCTCGAGGAAGGGCAGCGATTCGATGTCGCCCACCGTGCCCCCGATTTCCGAGATGACGACGTCGGCGTCACTTGTCGCGCTGACGCGGCGGATCCGCTCCTTGATCTCGTTCGTCACGTGCGGGATCACCTGCACGGTCGAGCCGAGATACTCGCCCTTGCGCTCCTTGCGGATGACCGTGTACCAGACGGATCCCGACGTGTGGTTCGCGTTTCGCGAGAGGTTCTCGTCGACGAAGCGCTCGTAATGGCCGATGTCGAGGTCGGTCTCGGCGCCGTCCTCCGTGACGAAGACCTCGCCGTGCTGGAACGGGCTCATCGTCCCGGGGTCGACGTTCAGGTACGGGTCGAACTTCTGCACCTGGACGCGCAGTCCGCGAGCCTTCAGGAGCCGGCCGAGCGCTGCGGCGGTGATGCCCTTGCCGAGCGACGAGACCACCCCGCCCGTGACGAACACGTACTTCGTCGGACGGCTACTCACAGGGCAAATCCCGTGCCTCGGATCACGGAGTTCAAGCGTACCAGCGTCGGGTGACGGCCCGGCCGCTGCCGCGCGAGGGCGAATCGTCACATGGCCGCGACCGTTTCGAGCCAGGCTGCGTAACACCCGCGCGCATTTCGGAACTAGGCTGAACCCGAGCAGGGGGCGGGTCGGGACCCGTAGTCAGACGCGCGGGAGCGGAGCGGCACGTGGCCTAGAGCCCGGCGGCCGTCTGGCATAGGGCGTGGAGGCGGATGAGGCTCTGTCGTGGCAGATCTCGGGCGCCCTCGAGCGCGACGCGCCACCAGGTGCCGTCGACGTAGACGGTCGCTCGGGTTCGCCCGCCGTCCGCGTTCGCGAGTCTGATGCCGGCCTCGACCCCTTGTTCCACGTCGCGCCAGCGGAGCTCGAGCCCCGGGTCGACGAACGTGATCACGATCATGCCCTCGCCGCTTGGCCTTCGGAGGAGTCCGGGTGCCGAGGTCCGCCGCACCTGCCAGCGCGCATTCGGCGCCAGGCCGAGCCGGTCCGGGTGCACCCCGGTGTAGGCGGGCCACCAATCGGGCAGGTGGTAAGGCTCGGAGACAAGCGCCCAGACGTCCGTCTTCGGCGCGAGGAGCTCCCGCGAGTCCTCGATCACTGGATGGTGGCGAGGAACGCCGCGCCGCCGAGCATTCGCTCCAGCTCCTCGCGGCGCGCTTCGTCGGAGAGGCGTTCGATTCTCGTGTGCGTCGGATCTCCCGGAATCTTCTCGACCCGGAAGTGCGCCTCGGCTGCGCTCGCGATCTGCGGCAAGTGCGTGATCGTCAGAATCTGGGCGCGCTCGGCGAGCGAGCGGAGGGCGCCGGCGACCGCGTGCGCCGTCTCGCCGCCGATCCCGGCGTCGATCTCGTCGAAGACGACCGTCGGCTCCCCGGCTCCCGCATGAGCCACGGTCCGGAGGGCGAGCGCGATGCGCGAGAGCTCGCCACCGGAGGCCGTTTCCGCCACGGGCGCGAACGGAAGCCCCACGTTCGGGCGCACGAGGAACGCCACCTCGTCCGCGCCTGACCCTCCGACCGGACGCTCGGCGAGGTCGACGCGGAACTCGCCTCCGCCCATTGCGAGCTCCGCGAGGGCTCCGTGGGCCTCCTCGGAAAAACGGGGTGCCGCCTCGGCGCGCGCCGTTCGAAGCTCTGCAGCCAGCCCATCGACCCGGGCCTTCGTCGCGGCCAACTCGCGGGCGGCCACAGCCGAGGGGTCGGCTCCGACGGCGCGTGCGTCGAGCTCTACCCTCGCCACGGCGGCCCGGGCGACGAGCTCATCGAGCGTCGCGGCGCCGAACCGACGCTTCGCCTCTGCGAATCGGTCGAGATCGGCTTCGACCTGCTCGAGCCGGCCAGGGTCGGCTTCGAGCGTGGCGAGAAAGCCGCGGAGCGCGGAGGCGGCCTCGCGGAGCCGGACCTCTCCCTCCACCAGCTCGCGCGCCACCTCGGCCAACTCGGGCGCGAGCTCGGCCATCGGCTCGAGCGCTGCCCGGGCGCGTGCCGTGAGCTCGCCGGCCCCCGCGCTGTCCCCACCCTCGGGTGCGAGCCCCTCCGCGGCGCCGGACGCGGCCGCCGCGAGCTCAGTGACGTTTCGGAGGCGCTCTCGCTCGGCGCGCAGGCGCTCTTCGGCCCCGGCCTCGAACCCCTTGGTGCGCGCGACCAGCTCCTCGAGCTCGGAAAGGCGGGCCTCCTCGCCCGCCGCCGCTTGCAGGAGCTCCTCGTGGCGCCGCCGCGCCGCCCCGTGCTCTCGCCACGCGCGAGCGAGCTCAGCCCGCAGGCGCACCTGGTCGTCCCCGATGTAGGCGTCGAATACGTCGAGCTGGAAGGAGGGACGGGCGAGGCGCCGCTGCTCGAATTGCCCCGACATGGCGAGGAGTCGCTCCACGAGCGCCGCGAGCTCCTCGCGCGGCACGCTGCGCCCCCAGGCGTAGGCCCGGGTGCGCCCATCGGCGAAGACACGACGGGCTGCCACGAGCGAAGGCTCATCGGTCGGCCGGAGCTCCGCGATCGACTCGAGCTCGGGATCATCCAGCACGCCCTCGGGAAGATCGAGCTCGGCTTCGACGTACGCCTCCCCGCCCGCAGGGCCGACGTAGCCGGCATCCCCGCGGGCGCCGAGCAGCAGTCCGATCGCCTGCGCAAGGATCGTCTTCCCCGCCCCGGTCTCGCCGGTGACTGCGTTCAGCCCCGGCGAGAAGCGGAGCTCCGCCTCGCGAATCAGGACGAAGTTCTCGATCCGCAACGAGCGAAGGCTCATGGGAACACCTCGTTGTAGCGTGCGAAGAAGGTCACCTCGGGCAAGAGTGCGAGCCGACTCCGCTCCTCGCCGATCCCTACCTCGAGGAAGGCGGAGGGCGCGAGCTCGCCGATCGGATGCCCGTCGGCCAGAACCGTCACGGGGACGTCGCTCGTCCGGTTGGTGATCCGGACGGTCAGATCGTGCGGCACCACGAGTGGCCGCGCGTGCAGGGAATGTGGCGCCACGAACGTGATGGCCATCGCCTCGAGGCCCCACATGAGCACCGGCCCGCCGTTCGAGAGGTTGTAGGCGGTCGAGCCCGACGGCGTGGCGCAGATCATCCCGTCGCATGGCTGGCGTCCCAGATCCTCACCGCCGAGCCCCCAGCCGAGCTCGACCATGCGGCCGAGCCGCGCGCTCGTCGCGACAGCATCGTTGATAGCCGGATGGCGCTCACCGCCCACATCCACCACGAGCGTGCTGAGCTCGACCACCTGGAAGTCCCCGGCAAAGACACGGGAAAGGCCGCTCTCCAGCTCGTTCCGGCTCAGGCTCGTCAGGAAGCCGACGCGGCCGAAGTTGACCCCGAAGACTGGCACCGAGGTCCCCAGGTAGCTGCGAAGAGCCCGGAGCATGGTTCCGTCGCCGCCAAGAACGACGGCGAGATCGGGCCGACCGTCCTCGGCCGCGACCACCTCGACCCCGGCATTCGCCGCCGCACGCTCCAGGCGCTCGAGCGCATCGCCGATCGTGTCGGGCTTGCCGTGCGTCACGACGGCGACGCGGCCGATCTCGGGCGAGGCTGCCTTCTCCACGTCAGTCGGCCGCGACGAGATGGACGAAAACCTCACGGTTCCCCTTGGGCCCGGGCACGCCCGACTCGGCCGTGCCGATGACGCGCCCGCCCCAGGCGGGCACGCGGGTGACGACCTCAGCCACGACGCGGTCGCGGACCAGCGGGTCGCGGACGACCCCGCCCTTTCCGACGTCTGCCGGGCCGGCCTCGAACTGGGGCTTCACGAGTGCGAGGGCGCGCCAGCCGGACGCTGCGCACGCGAGCGCGGACGGCAGCGCCTTGCCGAGCCCGATGAAGGAAACGTCGCAGACGAGGAAGCTCGGGGCGAACGGAAGCTCCTCGCAGCGGAGCGCGCGGACGTTCGTCCGCTCGAGCACCGTCACGCGTCCGTCGCCACGCAGGCGCGGGTGGAGCTGCCCGTACCCGACATCGAGCGCGCAGACGCGCGCGGCGCCCGCCTGAAGAAGGCAGTCGGTGAAGCCTCCGGTCGAGGCCCCCACGTCGAGGCAGTCCTCACCGGCGATGTCGATGCCGAACGCCTCGAGCGCGTTTGCGAGCTTCTCGCCACCGCGCGAGACGAACCGCGGCCCTTGCGCGACCTCGAGCAAAGCGTCCTCGGCTACCTGCTCGCCGGCCTTTGCGTGCCCCGGGACGCGGCCCGCCAGCACGAGCGCCTGGGCCTGGGCGCGGCTCTCGGCGAGGCCGCGCTCGACCAAGAGGACGTCGAGGCGCTTCTTCACTTGCCCAGAGCTTAGTCGGGGCTCCTGCCGTGCTCACCCGCACGGCTCTTCCGGCACGGCCGCGTTACAGTCCGCGCGTGCGCGTTCTCATCTCGCTCGCGACGAACTTCGCCGCGCTCTGGGTCGCTGCGAAGCTGGTCGAGGGGATCCGCTACGACGACCTCTGGACGCTCGCGCTCGCCGCCGTCGTCTTCGGGCTCGTAAACCATCTCGTGCGGCCGGTCCTCATCCTGCTGGCGCTTCCCGCGGTCCTGCTCTCACTCGGCCTCGTGCTGCTAGCGATCAACGCGCTGATGCTCCTCCTGACGGACTGGGTCGTGCCGGACTTCGAGGTCACGGATTTCTTCTGGGCGGCCGTCCTCGGCGCGCTGATCGTCTGGGTCGTGAACATGGCACTCCAATCGATCCTGCCCGAGGAGCGGTCGAGAGGGCTCGTCCGGGGCTAGGCGCGCCGCTCGCGAATCGTCGCGACAAGGTCCTCGAGCACCGATGTGTCTGCGGACAGGGCCTCGAGGCGCTCGAGCACCCGTCCGCGCGTGTCCTCGGCGAGCTCGCGTGCGCGGTCTAGGCCGTGGAGCGAAACGTACGTCACCTTGCCGGCGGCTTCGTCCTTCCCGGGCGTCTTCCCGAGCTCCTCGGCGGTACCTGTCGCGTCGAGCAAGTCGTCGACGATCTGGAAGAGAAGGCCCAGTTCCCGTCCGAAGGAGCGCCAGGGTCCGCGAGGCTCCTCGGGGAGCTCGGCGACCGCGAGCGCCGACTCGACGCACGCGGCCAGGAGGCGCCCGGTCTTCAGAGCGTGCAGCCGCTGCAACGCCTCCGCCCCGAGCTCGCCCTCCGCCGTGACGTCCAGGTACTGACCGCCGATCATCCCGAGCGTCGCGTCCGCCAGGGCGCGCGCAACACCCGGGTCGGAATAGCCGAGCGCGAGGCGGAACGCCTCGGCGAGCAGCGCGTCGCCGGCGAGGACCGCGATCCCCTCACCGAAGCGCACGTGGGCGCTCGGCTGGCCGCGGCGCAGGACGTCATCGTCGAGGGCAGGAAGGTCGTCATGCACGAGGCTGAAGGTGTGCACGAGCTCCAGTGCGCACGCGGCGGGCAGAAGCTCCTCGGCCTCGCACCCGAGGGCCTCGCCGGTCGCGAGACAGAGCACGGGCCGTACCCGCTTCCCGCCCCCGAGTAGGGAGTAGCGAAGCGCCTCTTCGAGGCCGCTGAGCTCCTCAGCGAACGGAAGCCCGGCGAGGGCCTGCTCTGCGAGCTCGCGGTGCTCCTCAAGCGTGCGCATCCGGCGCCTCCCGCCGGAGGCGGTCGATCTCCGCCTGCACCTCACGGGCGATGTCCGCCATAGCGGCAAGCCGCTCAACTGCCACCTCCGACTCCTCGGTCGACTCAAGCCCGGCGAGCTCGCCGTCGAGGCGCGCGAGGAGCTCCTGGAGCCGGCGGCCGGCCTCGTCCTCGCTCACGCTGCCTCCCGCGCGATCCGGCCAAGGATTCCGTTCACCAATCGGCCGGCGTCCTCGGACGAGTAGCGCTTGGCCAGGCGGACCGCCTCGTCCAACACGACCTCGAGTGGAACTTCCCCTCGGTCGAGCTCGTGGAGCGCCACACGCAAGACGTTACGCTCGAGCGCGCCCAGGCGGTCGGCCGGCCAGCCGACCGACGCATCCGTCAGCCGCCGGTCGAGCTCCCCCGCGCCTGCCCGGACGCCCTCCGCGAGCTCGCAGGCGTAGGGATCGACGTCTCCCTCATAGAGCGAGGCAAGCGGCTGCCCGGTCAGGTCCCACTGGTAGAGAAGGAAGACGGCCGTCCGGCGGGCCTCTCGCCGAGAGGTCATGCCGCCTCGAGCGCGGGGAGCTCGCCCGCGGCGTCGGTGAGGAAGCCTGTTGTGTATGCGCCGTTCGCGAACGCGTCGCTCCGCAGGATGTCCCGAGCGAGCTCCTGCGTCGTCGGGATGCCCTCGAGGACGAGCTCGTCGAGGGCGCGAAGCGCGCGGGCGATCGCCCCCGGCCGATCTTCGGCCCACACAATCACCTTCGCGATCAGCGAGTCGTAGAACGGAGGGATCCGGTAGCCCTCCTCGACATGCGTGTCGACGCGCACACCGGGCCCGAGCGGCGGCCGGAACCGCGTGACGAGCCCCGGCGCCGGGCGGAAGTTGTCCGCAGGATCCTCGGCATTGATCCGGATCTCGATCGCGTGGCCGCGCAGGTCGGCTCGACCGGTTCGGGTGAGCCCCGCGCCGTCTGCGATCCGAAGCTGTGCCTGAGCCAGGTCGATTCCCGTCAGGAGCTCGGTGACCGGGTGCTCTACTTGGAGGCGCGTATTCATCTCGATGAAGTAGAAGTGTCGCTCGGCGTCCACGAGGAACTCGATCGTCCCCGCCCCGCGGTAGCGAAGCGCCTCGCACGCGCGGGCCGCAGCGTCTTCCATCGCCACCCGCAGCTCGGGCGTCACGGCCGGCGAGGGGGCCTCCTCGATCAGCTTCTGGTGCCTGCGCTGGATCGAGCAGTCGCGCTCCCCGAGCGTGAGGACTCCGCGCTCGCCGTCTCCGAGCACTTGAATCTCGACGTGGTGGGCGTCCACGACCGCGCGTTCGACGTAGAGCGAGCCGTCAGCGAATGCGCCTTCGGCCTCGGCTTGGGCCACCCGATACGCACTTTCGAGGTCTCGGGCGGCCGTGACGAGGCGCATCCCTCGCCCGCCTCCACCTGCCGCGGCCTTGAGCAGGAGCGGAAAACCCACCTCGGCCGCGAGCGCCTGAGCCTCGTTCAGCGTCGCGACGCCATCCGAGCCCGGCACAAGCGGGAGACCGGCGCGGGCGACCGTCTCCTTGGCTCGAACCTTGTCACCCATCGTGTCGATGCTCTCCGGACGCGGGCCGACGAAGACGAGGTCGTTGTCCTCGCACGCACGCGCGAACTCCGCGTTTTCGGCGAGGAAGCCCCAGCCGGGGTGAACGGCGTCACACCCGGTCGTCGTCGCGGCTGCGACGAGGGAGGCGATGTTCAGGTAACTCTGCGCGGGCGGTGGCGGACCGACGTGAACGGCCCGGTCGGCGAGCCGGAGGTGCAGCGAGTCGCGGTCGGCGGTCGAGTAGACGGCCACAGCCTCGAGACCTAGCTCGCGGCACGCGCGGATTATGCGCACGGCCACCTCTCCGCGGTTCGCGATCAGAACTCGGCGCAGCACCGTTCTACCTCCGGCACGTTCCGCGCACCACCCGCGCGAGCTTCCGTCGTATCCTGTCCGTATGGGGGCAAGGGGCCGAAGGCCCCCGGGGGTCCAGCATCACGCGCGAGTACCTGAAAGGACACTAGAGGGCGTCGAGCGGGTGGCCGTTGACCGGCTCCAACTCGAAGAGAAGCTGGCCGTACTCGACCGCCTCGGCGTTCTCGACGCAGACTCGGCGGACGAGCGCCTCCTGGTCGGCCTTCACCTCGTTCATGAGCTTCATCGCCTCGAGGATGCAGAGCGTCTGGCCGGCCGCAACCGCGTCGCCCTCCTCGACGAAAGGCGGCTCGCCCGGAGCCGGGCCACGGTAGAACGTCCCGACCATCGGCGACTCGACCCGGATCGTCTCGTCCGCCGGTGGCGGCAGCGGCGGGTCGGTCACTGCCAGGTCTGCGTTCGGGGGCGGTGCTGCAGCCGAAACTGTGGCAACTGGCGCGGCCGCCCCTTCGGACGTTCGGCGGACGGTCACCCGCCATTCTCCCTCCTCAATCGTCAGCTCACCGATCCCGGAGTCCTGGACGACACGGATGAGATCGCGCAGGCGCTCAGACTCGCGCCGCTCGAGCCCCGTCGCATCGCGGTCGTCCCGCTGGGCACGGCCTCGGATGGAGCGCAGGAGCGGCTCGGCCTCGTCCCCGTAGAGCGCCAGCAGCAGCAGGTCCTCCTCGCTCGACGCCAGGCCTTCCGCCGCATCGCGCAGCTCATCCAGGGCCTCTGGCTCCTCGGCTCGCGACGCGCCGCCTCCGAGGAGCTCGACCGTGCGCCGAACGAGAGGGTCGACTTCGGCCGGCGGGTAGCCGAGGCGTCCCTGGACGAGGTCCCGGAGCTCGTCGACAACGAGCTGCCAACGCTGCGCCGAGAGAACGTGGATCAGCGCCTGCGAGCCGAGCGCCTGGCCGACCGGTGAGGCGAGCGGCGGCCATCCAACCTCAGCCCGAATCGCGGTGAGCTCCTCGAGCACGGCGTCCAGGCGGTCGGCGACGCCCTGGCGGCGCAGATTCGCATCGAGCTCGGCGACGAGGCCCGCGGGCAACCGGTGCTCCGCCGCGCGCACGGCGACCCGGGGTGAGAGTGGCGGGACAGGGTCCTCGCCGATCGCATCATCGACGAGCTCGCACGCCTGCCAGAGGCGCTCGACGTCGACACCCGTATCGAGTCGAGTCGAGGAGAGCGCCTCCGAGAGCGCTTCCGCGGAGACCCGGTGGAGCGCGAGCGCAATCGGGTAGATGGCGCACGCGATGCGGTCGGCCCCGGCCTTCGCCGCCTCGATCGAGGCGGCGAGCGCAGTGCCACCCGCGCCCTGGCCGTGGAGGCCGACCGGCAGCCCGCTCGCCTCGGCAACGCGCTCGACGAGCTCACGCGCTTGGCTCGGGTTCAGCGATCCGGCCGGATCGTGGACGAACACGCGCGCCGGGAGCAACTCGCTCAGAGAGCCCGCGCGCTCGAGAAGGACGTCGGTCGCGCCGTCGGGGCCGGGGCTGTATACGAGGCCGATGGCCAGCTCCTTCTCGCACGCATGGATCGCGTCCGCCGCCTGGCGCAGGTTGCCGAGATCGTTGAGGGGATCGTGAAGCCGAAAGATGTCGATCCCGTTGTCGGAGGCGCTCTGGACAAATCGGCGCACGAGATCGCCCGACACGGGCCGGGATCCCACGAGGAAGCGTCCGCGCAGCGCGATCCCGAGCGGCGAGGAGCAGCGCGCGCGCAACGCCCGAATGAGCTCCCAGGGGCTCTCGACACCGCGGCGCACCGCCGCGTCAAAGCAGCCGCCGCCCGAGACTTCGAGCGACGCAAAACCGGCCCCGTCCAAGAGCTCCGCGACCTCCAGGAGCTGCGCGGTCGGCACCCGCTCGGCCAGCGGCTCCTGCGAGAGCAGGCGAAGGCTCGTATCGACGAGCGCGGACATTACGCGCGCGAGATGTAGCGCCGCTCGCGCGTGTCGACCTTGATGCGGTCGCCGGGATTCACGAACAGCGGAACCTGCACGACGGCACCCGTCTCGAGCGTGGCCGGTTTCGTCACGTTCGAGACCGTATCGCCGCGCACGCCGGGCTCCGTGTCCGTCACGGCCAGCTCGACCGAGGCCGGGAGCTGCATCCCGGCAGGCCGCCCGTCGACCATCAGGAGGAGGACAGAGCTGGACGGCTGCAGGAACGCGAGCTCTTCCTCGACGTCGCCACGGGGCAGGTGCAGCTGCTCGAACGTCTCCTCGTCCATCAGGATGACTTCGTCGCCCGCGTCGTAGAGGTACTGGACGCTCTTCGTCTCCGTGTGGACTCGGGGCATCTTCTCGCCCGCCCGGAACGTGCGGTCAACGACCGAGCCCGCAACCAGGCTCTTCAGCTTCGTCCGCACGAAGGCGCCGCCCTTCCCCGGCTTTACGTGCTGGAACTCGACGAAGCGCCAAACCTGCCCGTCGAGCTCGACGTGCATTCCGTTGCGAAACTGGTTGGTCGAGACGACCTCGGCCACGGCGGGAGTCTAGAGGCGGCCGAGCAGCGAGCCGCGTCACTCGAGGACGACGAGTTCCTTCGTGAAGGATGAGAGCACTTCCGGGCCGTCCGGCCCGACGATCACGAGGTCCTCGATGCGGATCCCGCCGCGGCCCGCGAGGTAGACGCCCGGCTCAACGGTCACAACGTTTCCGGAGGCAAGCACGGCGTCGGACGTGTCGGACAGGCGGGGCTGCTCATGGATCTCGAGGCCGACCCCGTGGCCGAGCCCGTGCAGGACCTCGTGGCCAGCGTCGCGGATCCTCCCGCGCGCAAGCGCGTCGACCTCGAGTGCCGCAGCACCGGGCCGGAGAGCCTCGAGGGCTTCGGTCTGCGCGTCCCGGCAAAGCCCGTAGGCCTCCCACAGGTCGGCCGAAAGCTCGCCCGTGGCGAACGTCCGCGTGCAGTCGGAGAAGTAGCCGCCGAGCATGGCTCCCATGTCGACTAGGACGGTCTCGCCCAGTCCGATCTTCCGGTCGCCCGGATGGTGGTGCGGAAGCGCCGCATTGGGCCCGCTTCCCACGATCGGCTGGAACGCGACGCCGTCAGCGCCCGCGTCGTGCAGCACGGCCTCGAGCCACCACGCGACCTCCGCCTCTGTCTTGCCCGTGATCGCCTCCTTGGACAGCCGCTCGTAGGCCGCGTCCGTCACCTTCGCGGCGCGGCGGATGGCCTCTAGCTCCCCGGCGTCTTTCACGGCTCGCAGACGCTCGACCACACCCGCAGCCGGGAGGAGCTCGATCCCGCTCCTGGCGAGCGCCTCGTACGCGGCGTATGTGACGTGGCCCGATTCGAAGGCGACCGGCGGGTCCACGATCTCGGCAAGCCGCTCTCCCAGAAACGGTGCGATGTCGCGCGTCGCCTGAATGAGCTCGACCCCCTCGACGGCACGCGCGGCCTCCGCGTAGCGGCCATCGGTCAGGAGCAGAACGCGGTCGTCTCGGATGAGCAGAGCGGCGTTCGAGCTCTCGAACCCCGTGAGGTAGCGGACGTTGACGGGATGCGTGACGAGAAAGGTCGCGGCGTCGAGCGGCGCGAGCTCACCGCGCAGCCGATCGAGGCGGGAGTCGCTCATGTGTGCTCCAAGACGTGAACGAGGGCTTCGCGGTACCCCTCGGGGCCTTTCCCGATCACCCGCGCCGAGACGACGTCCTCGAGCACCGAATGCTGCCGCCACTCCTCGCGCTTGGCGAGGTCAGAAAGGTGCACCTCGACCACGGGGACGGTGAAGAGCTCGACGGCGTCGCGGATGCCGTAGCTGTAGTGCGTCCACGCCCCCGGGTTCAGAATGATGCCGCCCGCCCACGTGCGCGCCTCGTGGCACCAGTCCACGAACTGGCCCTCGTGGTTCGTCTGCAGACAGCGGACCTGGAGACCCAACTCACGACCCCAGCGGTAGATCCTGTTCTCGAGCTCGCGCAGGCCGAGCCCCCCGTAAAGCTCGGGATCGCGATCCGCGAGTGCGTTCAGGTTCACCCCGTTCAGGACGGCTACTTGCACCGCGGCGAGTCTAGTCCGCGATCAGGGAGTCCAAAGCGGCGTGGACGTCGCCGTCGGGGAGGTCGACCCCGTACTCCGGCTTTCCGGGTTCCGGGAGAAGGACGAGTCGCGTGCGGCCATCGGCGGACTTCTTGTCCCGCTTGAGCGCCGCCCAGGCCCGCTCGCGATCGACCCGGACGGGGTGCGGGCTGAGGAGCTTGTCCACCACGTCGGTCGGCTGCCCGGACAGACGGAGTGCGGCCAGCAGGCCGAGCGCCACGGCATCGCCGTGCGGGACCGAAAAATCAGAAGCGGCCTCGAGCGCGTGCCCGAACGTGTGACCGAGGTTCAGGATCGCGCGTCGGCCCTGTTCATAGGGATCCCCGAGGACGACCGCGCACTTGAAGGCCGCGCAGGCCCGGATCATCTCCTCCTCGGGCAGATCCCAGACTCCCCGACCGGAGAGGAGGCCGATCTTGACCACCTCGGCCATGCCCTGCCGCCGCTCGCGGTCGGGAAGCGTGACGAGGACGTCCGGGTCGGCGACGACGTGCTCGGGCAGGTGGAACGCGCCGACGAGGTTTTTCCCTCCGGCCAGGTTGATGCCCGTCTTGCCGCCGATTGCCGCGTCGACCTGGCCGACCAGCGTCGTCGGGACCGCGACCCACCGGACGCCGCGCAGGAACGTGGCGGCGGCGAAGCCCGCAGTGTCGGTGGTCGCTCCGCCGCCGAGCGCAGTGATCGTGCCGGCGCGCTCCAGCTCGAATGCCTCCCACAAGCGCTGCACGACTTCGAGATCCTTGGCCGTTTCGCCCGCCGGGACGGTGTGCACCTTCCATTGCCCGACCGGGCGGTGGAGCCCGAGCACGTGCTCGTCCGCCACGAGGGTGCCGCTCGGCCCGGCAATCTCGGCGACCGATCCCAGGGACCCTGCGGCCACCATGACCGCGAGGCTGCGAAGAAGCACGCTGTCGGCGTCGCTCACGCCGGGGTAGCTCGCGTAGAGCTCCTGCCGCCGCGCGAACAGCTCCCGGAACGTGCCTTCGTCGCGAGCCAGCGGCCGCTCGCCCCCGCGGACCCGCTCCCAGGCGGCTTCGACGTCGACCTCGAGCCGCACCGGGAACTGGCGGTCGAGCGCCTCGCGGACGCCCTTCGTCTCGACCGCCCCGCCTCCGAGAGCGATCACCGCGGGATCCGGTGACGCGAGCGCTTCGAGGACGACCGCTTCCTCCAGTGCACGGAACTCCGGCTCGCCCCGTTCTTCGAAGAGCTGCGCGATCGGCCCGTGGCGCCGTGCGATCTCGTCGTCGGTGTCCACGAAAGAGCGCTCGGCGAGGCGCGCCACCTCGCGGCCGAGCGTCGTCTTCCCCGCGCCCATGAAGCCCACGAGCGCGATGTGCCTGTGGAGCGCCCCTACCTGGGAGACCACGGGATGCGCTCGAGGTAGGCGCGGTGCGCGGCGACGAAGTCCCCGAGCGCGTCGCCGCCGAACTTCTCGCGGGCCGCGCGGCCCAGCTCCCAGGCGACGCAGGCCTCGGCGACGACCGCGAGCGCCTCCACCGCCGCGACGTCAGAGCGCTCGACGAGCGCCTCCCCCGCCTCACCGGTCTCGAGGTCGGCCGAGCGAAGCGGGCGCATGAGGGTCGGAAGCGGCTTCATCGCCAGGCGGACGACGATCTCCTCCCCGTTCGAGACCCCGGCCTCGATCCCGCCGGCCCGGTTGGTCTCGCGGTGGTAGCCGCGCTCGTCTCGGGTCATCTCGTCATGCGCCTTCGAGCCGCGCGTCTCCGCCAGAGCGAATCCGTCGCCGATCTCGACTCCCTTCACGGCCTGCGTCCCCATGAGCGTGGCGGCAAGCCGTGCGTCGAGCCGTTCCTCCTTGGTCGCGTACGAACCAAGACCTGGTGGGACGCCGCGCGCCCGCACCTCGACCACCCCGCCGACCGTGTCGCGCTCGGCTCGCGCCTCGTCGATCCGCCGTTCGAGGCCTTCTCCGAGCACCTCGCTGTCGACCGCGATTCCGATCTCCCGCAGGAGCGCCTTCGCGATCGCCCCGGCCGCGACGAGCACCGCGGTGTGCCGGGCGCTCGCACGTTCGAGCGCGTCTCGAACGTCGGCCAAGCCGTACTTCAGCGCGCCCGCGAGGTCGGCGTGTCCGGGGCGCGGGAGAGTGACCGGCTCCTTTCCCTTGCCCGAGGGATCCCCCTCCGGCGGCCAGGGGCTCATCCCCCACGCCCAGTTCTCGTGGTCACGGTTTCGGACGACGAGCGCGAGGGGTGTCCCGAGCGTGCGCCCGTGGCGGAGCCCTGCCAACACCTCGACGCGGTCCGTCTCGATCCGCTGGCGGGGCGAACGGCCGTAGCCCTTCTGCCGCCGCGCGAGGTCGGCGTCGATCGCCGCGCGGTCGAGCTCGAGCCCGGCCGGGAGCCCGGTCACGACTGCGACGAGCGCCGGCCCGTGGGACTCGCCGGCCGTCGTGAGCGCAAGAGTCACGAACGGGAGGTTAGTGCGGCCCGCATCACGTCAAGGGGTGCGGGAAGCCCGGTCCAGCGCTCGAAGGAGGCCGCGCCCTGCCTGACGAGGACTTCCAGGCCGTCCACGACCTCGCAACCGCGCTCCCGCGCCGCGGCGACGAGCGCCGTCGGGCTGCCGTCGACGTTGTAGGGGAAGTCGATCACGATCTCGACGCCTTCGAGCTCGACCGGCGCGTCGTCCCGCACCGGCGTCGCGTTCACAACGAGGTCGGGGCGCGACTGCCCGTCACCCACGGCCGCTCGGCCCGGAAAGAGCTCGCCGAGCTGTTGCACGAGCGCCTCGGCCGCTTCCTGGCGACGCGAAACCACGGTCACCGATGCGGCGCCCGCGTCCAGGAGCGCGGTCGCGACCGCCCGCGCCGAACCGCCCGCCCCGAGCAGATGGACGCACTTCCCAGACGGGTCGACGGCACCGGCCACGGCGAGACCGTCGGTGCTGGAGCCGAGCAGTCGCCCTTCCCGGACGACCAGCGTGTTGACCGACTCAGCGCGCTCGGCGAACGAGTCGACCTCGTCGCACAGGTGCGCCACGGCGGCCTTGTGCGGCCCCGTCACGTTCGCGCCTGCGAAGCCGAGGGCGGCCAGGCCCCGAACCGCCGCCCCGAGGGCCGAAGCCTCGACGCAGAGCGGCACATAGGCCCAGTCGAGCCCGCGGGCCGCGAAGGCCGCGTTCTGCATGCGCGGCGAGAGTGACCCGGAGACCGGGTTCCCCACGAGCCCGACGAGGCGGGTCGCGCCCGTCAGCATCGCGGCCCGCCGAGGCGGCGGAAGAATTCGTCCTCGGAGGCCGTGAAGTAATGGCTCTTGCAGTCCGGCTTGCGAACGAAAAAGAGGTAGTCGACCTTGGCTGGGTGCGCGGCCGCCTGAATGGACGCGAGCCCCGGATTCGTGATCGGCGTCGGGGGCAGCCCGGTATGGATCCGCGTGTTGTACGGATTGGGGTCGGCGAGCTGGCTCTCCTTGAGCGACTCGGTATTCGGCACGCCGAGCCCGTACCGGATCGTCGCGTCGATCCCGAGGGTCATCCCGAGCTTGAGCCGGTTGTAGATGACCGCAGCGACGAGGGGCCGCTCCTTGGCGATGAGCACCTCCTCCTCGACCATGGACGCGATGATCAAGACGTCGTATGGCGTGAGGTTCTTCGCGCGCGCGTAGCCCAGGTCGACGTCCTTCCAGGCCCGCTCGAAGGCTTCGAGCTGGTTCCGGA
Organism: Actinomycetota bacterium; assembly: GCA_013697275.1. Taxonomy (GTDB): domain Bacteria; phylum Actinomycetota; class Thermoleophilia; order Gaiellales; family Gaiellaceae; genus JACCXC01. The sequence goes on from JACCXC010000009.1 coordinate 18,948, forward strand.
CGAGCACCTTCGAGGTCGTGTCGGCGGTGAACTCGTATGTGGCGGGGAAGAGGAAGCCCTCGAGGTGCGGCACCTTCTGGTTGCGAAAGTCGTCGGGAAGCTTGGCCGCCGTCGACGAGCGGAGGTAGCCCCGGGGAGAGAGCTTCGGCGTGATGTCCCGCTTGCGCTTCGCGATCTGTTTCACGTCCGCCACCCGGTTTGCCATCTCCTCGCGGGTAAAGCCTTCGGGGAAGATGATCCGCAGGACCGGCGCCGCTGGGACGGTCGAGGTAGGCGCCGTGGCCGCCTCCTTCGTCTCCGCGCCTGAGCCAAGGATCCCGCCCACGAACGCGAAGGCGATGCCTCCGATCGCCGCAACCGCGACGAGCACGCCCGCGAGCGCCGCGATCCGCCCGCCACGCCCGGTCGACCGTGCACCGTGCCTCACGTACGGCTTGTCGTTCGCCATTCGAGATAGGTCGTGAGCAGGTGGGCAGCCGCCCGGGCATCTTCCGGCGCCTGGCCAGGGCCGCGCGCGAGCTTGGTCGTGAAGCGCTCGTCGAAGGTCTCGACGGGAAGGTCGACCGCAGCCCGCAGGGCCTCCACGAAGCGCTCGGTTTCCTCGGCCTGTTCGCCCCGCTGGCCGCGCAACGTGATGGGGAGCCCTACGACGATGCGCTCGGCGGCTTCCGAACGCGCGAGTGAGGCGAGCTCTGCGAGCCCCCGTTCGGTCGCCGCGCGGCGGACTACCCCCAGGGGGCGCGCGACGGTTCCGGTCGGGTCTGAGACAGCCACGCCGGTCCGCGCGAGGCCGTAATCGAGCGCCAGAACCCTCACGGGGGCGCGATTCTAGCTGCGCTGAGAGGGGTCACCCGGCGGTCCCGGCGAGCGCGTTCGAGCGGAAGATCCAGAGGCCGGAGTTGACGTCGCTCGCGTAGACGAGCCCGCCCGAGACGGCTACACCCCAGACGAGCGGGAAGCGGTGGTTCCCGTTCGGCGCGACCCAGAACCGCTGCGGGTCGCGGGCGGGAGGCGGCACGAAGTGGCCGACCGGGCGCGGGCGGCGGGGGTCCGAGAGGTCGACGATCCTGACGCCGTCCGAGTACCAGGAGACGATCTCCACGTCCCCCACGAAGACGTTGTTGTGGACGGAGTAGAAGCCGTCATGACGAATCCGCCCGTCCCGGGCGGGCACCGAACTCGCGGTGGCAACGCGGCCGAGCGCCACCGGGTGGGCGGGGTCGGAGACGTCCCAGATCCGTTGAAACCCCCAGGCCCCCTCGATGCCCGAGTGGTAGAAGTCGCCGACCTCGTCGTTCTGGACGAAGACGTTCGGAGCCGCCTCGTTGAAGGCGCCCGAGTGCGCATTGCCGAACGCCCGCGGGGGAAACGCCGTCCGGCCGAGGTAGCGGGGCCGCGCGGGGTCGTCGAGCCCGAGTAAGACCGTGCCGGCGTCCCAGTGCGAGACGAAGGCCTTCCGCCCGGAGTCGTAGGGCGCGACGCTGTGCGCGAGGAGCTCGCTGTGGCCGCGCTGCGTCAGCCGTCGCCGGACGGTAGCCGGAGCATCCCGGCGCACGTCCCAGTCCGCGACCTCGCGCGGCCGCCGAGGGTTGCTGACGTCGACGACGCGAACGTCGCCCTTCCGCCGTTCGGTGGCCTGCAGCGAGTGCGGGACCGATACGAACGCGAGGACGCGACCGTCGGCCCGCTGGACGACCGAGAGCTCGTGCACTCCGCGGGTGTGGCTGTGCGTCGCGAGCCGGGCGAGCAAGCGCGGGCGCGCCGGCCGCGTCACATCGAAGAGCGCGAGCCCTCCGAACCTCCTGCTCGGCGCTGTGCAGCGCTGGATCCCCACGGCGGCCAGATCGCCGCTGAACGAGGGCGTCGAGACCGCGCCGACCCAGACGTCCTCGCTCGTCGTCCCGGGAAAGCGGGCGAAGCGAGAGACGATGCGTGGGCGCGCGGGGTTCGTCGCGTCGATCGCGCGGACGCCATGCGTGGGGCAGCGTCGCCCGAGGCCCCAGGCACCGAGGTACGCCGTGCCGCCATGCACCCAGACGTCGCCGGTGAAGCCCCCGCCCGGATTCAGGTGCCCTACGAGGGAGGTGTTCCACGTCTTGGGCCGCTGGGCGGAGGCCGTCGGGAGGACGAGTACGGCGGCGGCCGCCGCCAGCGCGGCGGCCGCGACGATACGCGTCAGGAG
>JACCXC010000042.1 GCA_013697275.1 Actinomycetota bacterium
GTGCGGCGGTGTCGAGCCGGGTGGGACGGAGGCGGGGGGCACCTCCGCGGGATGCCTGTCGCCGGCCGCGGTCCGGAGGGCGCCGCGAAGGCGGAGGGTGCGCGTCATCAGCGCGAGGGCTGCGAGCCCGACTACGAGGTTGACCACGATCAGCACCACCTTCATGCCGACGCTGAAGCTGAGCACGACGGACGAGGGAGCGCTCCCGAGGAAGATTTAGACGAGAAGCGCCTGCTCGGTGCCGATGCCGGCCAGTGTTAAGGGGAGGGCGGTCGCGACGCTCTGCGTGGCCTGGGTCAGCAGCGTACTTCGCACCGTCGCCGGCATGTCGAAGGCGTGCAGAAAGAGGCCCAGCGTGGCCAGGCGCAGCGGCCACTCGACGAGCTGCCACGCCAGCACCCGGCGCGCGTACTCGCGCGGCGTGCGCAGGATCGTGACGCCCTGCGCCAGACGGCGCCCGAACGCCTCGATGTGCCTCGCCGCCCAGGCGAAGAGCGCGATGCCGGCGGCGAGGGCGACCGCCACGATGGTCGTGGCCGCACGGGGGTGGTGGAAGGCCCACAGCCAGTCGATCGACGGCAGTCGCGGGAGGACGTCGAGCCAGGGGAAGAGGCCCTCGTCGATCGCCCAGGCGACGAGCAGCGCGGACACGAGCGTGTCGAAGATCGCCTCGACGAGCAGCGATGAGGCGAGGGTCGGGTACGAGGCGCCGGGGATACGCCGGCGCATCAGGTACAGGCGAACCAGGTCGCCGATCCGCGCCGGAAGAATGGAGTTGAGGCCCACTCCAGCCGCGTAGGCGCCGAATGCCGATCGCCAGCGAATCGGCACATCCGGGTACGCGGCGGCGAGAACGTTCCGCCACGCGCGAGCGCGAACGGCGCCCTTCGCGAGGTGGCAGACGACCGCGAGCGCCAGCGCGACCCAGCCGATCGACGCCATGTGGCTCGTGCCCGCGCGGCCTACGCCGCGAGCGGTGCGGATAGCGCTCGGGCGAGAGGCGCAGGCGAGCCGCGCGAGGATGCCGAGGTCGGCGTGAAGCTGGACACGCTCAGCCCGCGCACGCGGAGCGGCCCGAGTCCCCACTCATGCATCAAGCGCCCGAACTCACGCTCAACGGCACCCGTGCTCCGGTAAGGTCGCGGACGAGGGACAAGCGAGTGAAGGCAACTCGGCTCGATCCAGCGCGGGGCAGGCGAGCACTTGCCAGCGGGCCACTTCGTCGCCTTCCGCTTGAAGTCAGCCCCGGCGAACGTCCACGTTCCGTGCTCGCGCTCGGGAGGGCGATGCTCGCCACGCTCGACGGCGGGGGCGTTTTCTTGACCCGGGATGATCGGCCGATCGCCGCACTCCTCGCAACCGTCGTGGATCGGGCCAGTGTCATAGCCGAGATCCAGCACGCACGTCTCCGGGGAGAAGCCCCGCGCCGCGGCGATCCTCGGGGCTACGACGGAGACGTCCTCGTCGAGCCGCGTCGCGGGCGGTTAGTCGCTGTCGCTCACCACGAGGCGAGTGAGCTTCAGGCCTCGGAGCCGTCGAGCGATCACCTCGGAGCTGCCCTCTTCGAGCCAGGTGGCCTCTTCGTCGGGGCGCGTGACCACCACTACCTCGTCTGCGGCGAAGTCACGCAGCGCATCTTCAGCGGCAAGCAGCGGATCCGAGTCGCCGGCGGATGCCTCTGTCTCCTGCGAGGGCAGCGCGTCAGCGATCGAGGATGCTGCGTCGTCGGCCACCTCTCGCGCGTCGTCATCCGCGTTCGTGAGCCACTGCAGGCGGGATTGGCGCACGGCGGGCACGATGACCCGCAACTCGTCGATGTCGTCGCCGAGCGCGGCCCGCAACGCGGCGGCGGGCCATTCCGAAGAGCTGATTACGAGGACGTTCCGCATGATCGTGGCTTCACGCTCTCATTGGCGGCGCGTGTCGCGGGATGCTCGCCGAGGCTACGGTACGCGTTCAGCTCGGATTCTCGCACGCGAGCCGCTCAGCGACGGCCTCGCACCATGGCGGCGAGAAGGGGGTCGTTGCTGGGGTTCCAGGGAGCAGCCACCAACCTGGCTGGTGGCGCAAACCGCATCGATTCGTAAACTCCGACACCAACGCTTGAGCGTCCATCGTCAAGGTGTCAACGAGACCGGGTCAACTCCAACTCCACGCCTCATTTTGATGACACTGATCATGCCGTCGGCTTCCATGCACGTCCGCGGGCGCGCACCAGCCACCCGGCTTTTTGGGGGACGGCAAGCCGGTACCAACCCCGTCACCCGCGCGCAGCGGCGAAAAGTACGCACTTTTCAAGTTTCGGGACAATGCCGCTGTGCCGGGCCGTGGGAGACCTCAGCTTGCGGCGCCGGACGAGGTTGCGGAGGTGCAGCGGCCCCGGGCAGGCGCGACCGAGGCACCTGTTGCGCCAGTGCCTGGCCGCGCGCGCAGTGGGAGGCTTTGGCGAACGTCGTGCTTATCTACGGGGCGGGCGGGGTAGTGTCGTGTTCTGGCAGCCGAACATGACAAGCGAGAGTCGCTGACTGCGCTGAGCGGAGGCTCCTGGTGGGCGGCGCTGAAGCGGACGGTACGCGAGTTCCGCGAAGACAACGTCACGGACTGGGCGGCGGCGCTGACGTATTACGCGGTCCTCTCGATCTTCCCGGCGCTGCTGCTTCTCGTTTCCGCACTCGGTCTGATCGGTCAGTCAGCGACCAAGCCGCTGCTTGACAACGTCGACGCGCTCGCGCCCGGAGCGATAAGAGACATCGTCACGCAGGCGATTGAGAACCTGCAGCGCAGCCAGGGCGGCGCAGGGATCCTCTTCGTCGTCGGTCTCGTGGTCGCGCTCTGGTCGGCCTCGAACTACGTCGCTGCGTTCATCCGGGCCTCGAACGCGATCTGGGACGTCGAGGAGGGACGGCCGATCTGGAAAACGATCCCGCTGCGGCTCGCAATCACGATTGTCCTGCTGGTCGTGCTCGCGATCGCTGCTTTTGCGGTTGTCGTGACGGGGCCGCTCGCCGAGTGGGTCGGCGCCTTGGTTGGGCTCAGCGAGTCCGCCCTGACTGTGTGGGACATCGCGAAATGGCCGGTGGTCGTCCTGATCGTCCTTCTGATGACGGCGCTGCTCTACTGGGCGGCTCCGAACGTGAAGCAGCCAGGCTTCCGCTGGGTGACGCCGGGCTGCGTGATCGCGGTGCTGCTCTGGATCCTCGTCTCGGCCGCCTTCGCCTTCTACGTTGCGAACTTCGGCTCCTACAACAAGACGTACGGGAGCCTCGGCGCCATCATCATCTTCTTCATCTGGCTCTGGCTCTCGAACATCGCCATCCTGCTTGGAGCCGAGTTCGACGCCGAGCTCGAGCGCACCCGGCAAATCACCGCCGGACACCCGCGCGAGAAGGAGCCGTTCCTGCCCCCGCGCGACGAGCCGTAGCGTTGATTCAGGGGGGCGCACGCCCTTCTGCTCGACTCCATGCACGAGGCCCGGCCGAGACTGTCTCCGCGTCACGGCCATGCCCATCGCGTCGACGACCAGGTCGGCCTTCAGGAAGCCCCTCGTGAGCTGGCAGTGCTTGTCGAGCTTCATTCCGGGCGGCGCGCCACCGAGATATCGGCGATGGCCTTCAGCTCGGCCGCGATCCGCCTGCCGACCGTCGCCTCGACATCGCCGGTGAACAGCGCCCGCACACCGTTGAAGCTGAGCAGGTAGACGATCGAGACGTTCGCTGCTTCCGAAGCGCCGCCCGCGAACTCACCCCGGGGCGGATTCAAGATCAACCACTCGCCCCCGCCCCAGTCGAACCGCTCGCCCGGTCGGCCAACTCGACCGGCACCCCCTTCTCGCGCAAAAAGCTCGCGGATCCGCCGGTTCGTCGCCGTCCCGAACCACCAGGCCGAATCGCTCAACAGCACCCGCTCGATCGGCCAGTGGTACTCCTCCACGAGCGCGATCAGATTCTCGACGTGGTCGTCATGAGGGTGGCTGAGGATCGCCACGTCGATCCGCTTCGCCTTCACACTCCGAAGCGCCTCGTCCACATTCTCGACCTGTGCTCGCCCACTTCAGAGACGACCACAGTCTGGCCGAGCTTGATCACGACACCGTCCCGCTGACCCACGTTGACGAAGATCAGCCTCCCCGGCTCCGCAGCCGGAACCCGCTCCGCCGCCCGGCCAAGCGGCACGAGCACAACAACCGCGGCAAACAGGATTAGGACACGCGTGATCCGCATCCCGAGATTGTCGCGCCCCCGCCGGACCGCGATACCACCCACCGACCTCATCGAACCGCCCGGCGACCCCGCTGACCGATGCCACCGCGGGCGTCCTGGGACAAAGTTGCGTTCTTAGTTCTCGAATGTGAGAACTAAACAACCGTTTTTGCAGGCTTTTTAGAGCGGATGAAGGGACTCGAACCCTCGACCTTCTGCATGGCAAATCGCCCAAGCCGTTTCGTATTGACGCAAGACCCGCATGGCTAAGCCACTCTTCGGCCAGATACATTAGGTTAGATCTGCCTATTCGGGGACAAAGTCTGGGACAAATAGCCTTGCTTGACTTGGCAACACAAGGGACAAGCAGGTCACTCGCTGCCGGCGAGGAGCTTCAATCGGGCGACCTTCAATTCCGGAAGGCGCGGTCCGCAGCAGATGTCGAGCCGACTCTCGCAGCAAATGCGGCGGTCTCGAAAACCGTTATCCGTCGTTAGGCGGATCGAGGTTCGAATCCCTCCCCCTCCGTCTCTTCAAGCCCGAAACCGCGCGCACGCGCGGTCTTCTCGGACTGAAACCGCGTCTTCCGCGCAATTCGAATTCTCGGCTCAAGTCCGCTGTCGACCGCCTGAAGGCACTGGCCCGCACCTGGCCCGCACCTCTCTCCGACCAGGTCGCTACGCGAAGTTCCCAAAGTTCGGGTCGTGTCCCGCCGCGGTCGCGGCTACCCTGACTCGATGACGAGCACGTCTCCGTCGGTCTTCATTTCGTACTCGCACGCAGACAAGGAGCTGGCTCGCGCACTCGCCGCCGCCCTCGAGGATCGCGAGAAAGGAAGGGTGAGTGATGCAGAGAGATGAAAGAGCCGAATCCAGGCCGACGCCGCTCGGAGCCGTCGGCCTGGGACTCCTAGCCGGTATAGGTGGAACCGCAGCGATGACCGCCTACCAGGAAGTCAGGTCGCGGATCCAGAAGTCCGGGTCCGAGAACGGCAACACGAGCGAGCCCCCGACGTGGAAGGACGCGCCCGAGCCTGCCCAGATCGGTCGACGAATCGTGGAGGGCCTCTTCAGCCGGGAGGTCTCGAGAGACAAGATCCGCGTCCTGACGAACGCCGTGCACTGGGGATACGGGACTGCCTGCGGGACGCTCTACGGGCTCGTCCAATCATCGGCTCGCCCGCATTCTGCTCTTCACGGCATCGTCTTCGGCAGCGCCGTTTGGGGCTCAAGCTACGTCATGCTGCCCGCCATGAAGCTGCGCAAGCAGATCTGGGAGTACCCGCCGAAGACGCTCGCGGCCGACCTCACGAGCCATCTCGTCTACGGGCTCGGCGTCGCGGCTGCTTACCGAGCCCTCGAGAAGCGCAGTTGAGGGCCGCTGCCGCCGTAGTCATCAGCCCACTCGGGCGGCCCCGATGAGCGCGCGATCGGAGACGCTCGAGCTCCTCCGGCCACAGGCGCACACCCTTCGCGAGTACGCGCTTCTGGCCGACGGCGAGCGGGGCATCCTCGTCGGCCCCCGCGGCGAGTTCGCCTGGATGTGCTTTCCAACCTGGGACGCGGATGCCCTCGTCTCTTCACTGCTCGGGGGCGCCGGTGCCTACACCATCACGCCCGAAGGCCGGTTCGTGTGGTCCGGGTACTACGAGACCGGTACGCTGATCTGGCGGAGCACCTGGACTACCGAGGAAAGCACCGTCCAGTGCAGAGAGGCGCTCGTCCTCCCGAGCCAGCCCGACCGAGCGGTCGTCGTTAGGCGCGTGATCGCGCTCCAAGGGCGGGCACGAGTCCGGATCGCCCTCGATCTACGCGCAGGCTTCGGCGCTCAGGCGATGCGAGGCCTTCGCGAGGAATCCGGCGAGTGGATCGGCCGGGCGGGCGACGCCTACTTCCGTTGGACCGGCTCGGCGGCCGCGCGCCCCCAGCGCGACGGCCACGGCGGCAGAGCCCTCGTCATGACCCTCGAGCTCGAGGAGGGCACGCACCACGACCTCGTCCTCGTCCTCGACTGCAACAAGGACGCAGCCGACCCGCCCGATCCAGAGCACGCCCTCCACAGAACGGAAGCCGAGTGGCACGAGCGGGTCCCGCCGCTTGAGGAAACCGTCGCCGCACACGACGCGCGCCATGCCTATGCCGTCCTCTCGGGCCTCACGAGCAAGGGCGGCGGAATGGTGGCGGCCGCGACGACCTCGCTTCCCGAGCTCTCTCGTCGGGGTCGCAACTTCGACTACCGGTACGTCTGGATTCGCGACCAGTGCTACGCCGGGCTGGCAGTCGCAAAGGCCGGTCCCTACCCGCTCCTCGACGACTCGGTGCGCTTCGTGCGCGAGCGGCTGCTCGCGGACGGGCCGAACCTCAAGCCCGCCTACACCACCACGGGCGGGAACGTCCCCGACGAACGCGAGCTCGACCTCCCCGGGTATCCGGGTGGGGCCAACATCGTCGGCAACTGGGTGAACAAGCAGTTCCAGCTCGACGTCTTCGGGGAGGCGCTCCTCCTCTTTTCCGCCGCCGCAGGCCACGGCCACCTCGACGAGGAAGGTTGGCGCGCCGCCGAGATCGCGGCCGACGCGATCGCGGGGCGGTGGGAGGAGCGCGACGCCGGCATCTGGGAGATCGAGCCGGCCGAGTGGACGCACAGCCGGCTGATCTGCGCCGCTGGCCTACGCGCCATCGCCGAGCAGCAGGGAGCCGCCGGCGATCGCGCCACCCGCTGGGTCGCCCTCGCCGACCGCATCGTTGCCGACACGGCGTCCCGTGCCGTTCACTCTTCCGGTCGCTGGCAGCGCTCCCCGGACGACCCCGGGCTCGACGCCGCGCTCCTCCTGCCGGCGATCCGCGGGGCAATCCCGGCCACCGATCCGCGCTCGGTCGCCACTCTGCAGGCGATCGACCAGGAGCTGACCCAAGACGGCTACGTCTATCGCAGCCGTCTCGAAGACCGCCCGCTAGGCGAGGGGGAAGGCGCCTTTCTTCTCTGTGGCTTTTGGCTGTCACTCGCGTGGTCGCAGCAAGGCGACGGCCTCGCCGCGGCTCGCTGGTTCGAGCGCAGTCGTGCGTCCTGCGGCCCGCCGGGTCTCTTCGCGGAGGAGTTCGACGTCCAGCAACGCCAGCTGCAGGGAAACCTCCCGCAGGCGTTCGTGCACGCCCTCCTCCTCGAATGTGCAGTCGAGCTCACGAATGCGTGGCAGGGATAGGACTCGCACCTCCCATCACTTCTCTCCGACCCGACTGGCATCCGCGCACCGTCCGGATGTCGCGGGTGTAGCCCTCAGCGACGCGGGAAGACTGCATAACTCCGGACGCAATCGAAAAGAGGGTGAATTAGATGGCAACGGATTCGATTTCGGAGCAGGCGACTGGGCTCTTCGCGGACTACTCGCGCGACGAGGAGCGGCCGCTCGCCGGATACGCGACGCTCGTCGGTGTCTTCAACGCTCTCTTCGCCGCCTGTCTCGTCGCCGCAGGGCGGTCGGGTCGGATGCCGGAGCGCATCGGCCTTGGCGACCTGCTGCTCTTCGGCGCGGCGACGGAGAAGCTGAGCCGCGTGCTCGCGAAGGACAAGGTGACGAGCTTCCTCCGCGCGCCGTTCACCCGCTACCAGGAGACGGGCGGCCCCGGCGAGGTCGAGGAGGAGCCGCGCGGGCACGGTTTGCGTCTCGCCGTCGGCGAGCTCGCGGTGTGCCCGTACTGCCTCGCCCAGTGGGTTGCCGCCGGCTTCCTCACGGGCTCCGTGCTCGCGCCCCGGCAGACACGGCTCGTCGCGGGCGTGTTCGCGACGATTGCGATCTCCGACTTTCTCCAGCTCGCCTATCG
>JACCXC010000057.1 GCA_013697275.1 Actinomycetota bacterium
CGCCTCCCCTGATCGAGCACGGCGGTCTGGTCTCGGAGGCCACGGCCGGCTCGAAGCACCTGACGGCGCGGTACGTCGGGGTGTGCAGGGCGATCCGCGACGCGGCCGCCTCCGTCATGCCGGGACGGGAAGAGCACGCGCTCGAGATCCCGTCGATGGTCGACCTCGGTGAGTTCTCGCGCTCTCACCGAGTGCCCGCCCGCGGAGACCTCGGCCTTGCCGACGGCGTCCCGGCGGTCGGCTGGGTCGGCCGGCTCGATCGCAAGAAGCGCGTCGAGGACTTCCTCCGGGCGGCGAGCATCGTCCGCCGGTCGAGGCCCGACGCCCGCTTCTTCGTCGTCGGCGGCCCCGATGCCTTCATGCCGGAGTACGAGCTCGAGCTGCATGCCCTCGCCTCCGAGTGCGGGCTCGGCGGGTCGGTCGAGTTCCTCGGTGATCGCTCGGACGTGCCAAGCCTCCTCTCCGCACTCGACGTCTTCGTCTGGCTCTCCCGCGCCGAGGGGATGCCGCACGTGATCGCCGAGGCGGGGGCCGCCCGTCTCCCCGTCGTCGCCACGCGCGACAACGGCAGCGAGCAGCAGCTCCAGGCCGGCGTCTCCGGCCTGCATGTGCCGCACGAGGATCCACCGGCCGTGGCTGGCGCGATCTCGAGTCTTCTGGAGGACGAGTCGCTGCGACGGCGCTTGGGGACGGCGCTTCGGGGGACGGTCGAGCGCCGCTACAGCGCGGACGTCGTCGTGCCGCAGTGGGAGCGCGTCTTCGAGGAAGTCCTAGTCGAGGCCGGCCGATGAGCCGGCTCTTCCCCTCGTTCTTCCTCGGGGGGTTCGAATGCTCGACGCACCTGACGACCGAGGGTCACCGGCTCGACCTGGTCGCCGCGACCCAGCACGACCTCCAAGCGGGCGAGGACTATGCCCTCTGCACCAGCGTCGGGATCCGGGCAGTCCGAGAGGCCGCGCGCTGGCCGATCCTTGATCGGGACGGCCGCCTCGACCTGGATCCGGTTCGGCGCCTTGCCCGGCTCGGTCGCGAGGCCGGCCTCGTGCAGGTCTGGGATCTCATGCACTACGGCTACCCCGACGACGGCGACCTCTTCACCCCGCAGTGCGCGGACCGGTTCGCGCGCTTCGCGGGTGCGGTCGCCGACGTCGTGCGCTCGGAGACCGAAGGGCCGACGTTCTACACGCCCGTCAACGAGATCTCCTACAACGCCTGGGCGGCCGGAGACGTCGGCTACATGGCCCCGTTCGGGCACGGCCGCGGCGGTGAGGTCAAGCGCGCGCTCGTCCGCGCCGCGATCGCGGGCGCGGACGCGATCTGGGAAGTCGATCCCGACGCTCACATGCTGACCGTCGAGCCGCTCGTCCATCTGCACGCCCCGCCCGGGCGGCCCGACCTGCGAGCGGAGGCCGATCACTTCAACGAGCACGTGACGCTTGAGGCGTTCGATCTCCTCGCCGGCCGCCTCGAGCCCGAGCTCGGCGGCTCGCGTGCCCACCTGGGGATCGTGGGGCTCAACTACTACTCGGGCAACCAGTGGACGATCGCCGTACCGGAGGCGCCACAGCGCTCGCTCGACTGGGACGATCCGGGCTGGATACCGCTCAGCGAGCTGTTGCTCGAGGTGGAGCGCCGCTACGGGGGGCCGCTCATCCTCGCTGAGACCGGATCGTCAGGCGACTCGCGTCCCGCCTGGATCGAGTTCCTCACGCGCGAGGCGGGCCATGCCCTCGAGCGCGGCGTCGACCTCCAGGGAATCTGCCTCTATCCGATCGTGACGTCGCCGGACTGGGAAGACCCGACCGCGTTCTTCGACGGCGGTCTCTTCGACGTCTCGCCGGGGGCGGACGGCCGCCTGCGGAGGATCCTCCACCGGCAGACCGCGGCCGCACTGCGGGAAGCCCAGGCCGTGCTCGATCCCCGGAACCTTCCTGCACATCCGCTCGAGCCTGCACCCGAGCCGGTGGCCGAGCCGCCGCTTCAGCACACGCGACCCCGCGAGCGCGCGCGCTTCAAAGTCGACAACTTCGCCTACGACACGCTCCTGGCCGGAGAGTCCTTGACCGTCGAGCTGCTCGGCCTCGGCCCCGGCGGCGAGCTACCCCGGCACCGTCATGAGCACACCGAGCATCTCCTGACCGTGATCGCCGGCCGTGGCACCTTTCAGATCGGGTCGGAGTACGTCGAGGTCGAGGAGGGCGAGAGCGTGCTTGCCCCGGCGGGCCTCTACCACGGGGTCAAGAACGCGACGGACGAGCCCCTGCTGGTGCAGCAGGTGAGCGCGCCGAAAGCCTGGGACGCTCGCTTCTTCGGCCCGCACCCGAGCGCCCTCGGGCAGCGATAGCTCGGCGAAAGAGCGCCACGAGCTCGTCCGCATGGTGGTCGAAGGCGAACTCGTGCCGCGCGTGCCACATCGTCTCGCGTCGGCGTTCCATCG
>JACCXC010000070.1 GCA_013697275.1 Actinomycetota bacterium
GCTCGAGACCGGGTGCAGATCCCCCGTCTCGAAGCGCTCGAAACGGAAGGGGTAGAGCAGGCTCGAGTGCTCGCCGACGAGCACCTTCGCAACCTCGCGGCCGACGCCGATCATCTTGTACCCGTGGTTCGAGTCGAGGATCCCGTACACGTTCGGCCTCAGGTAGTCGAAGACGGGAAAGTTGTCCGCGGTGAAGGCGCCGACGCCGCCCGAGCGCGCCTGCTTGTAGCGCGGGCGGCAGCCCTCGAAGCGGCTCATCGCATGTGAGAGGGCCGCACACCACATGTCCGCGAAGCCCGGGTCGACGTCGGTCGTCTGCGGGTAGGGGTCGAGCTCCACGTCGCCGTCCACCGTGAGTGGCGAGGCCCCGCCCTGGACGCCCTCGCGGTCGCGCTTGAAGTAGATCCCCCAGAGCTCGTCGGTCACGAGTTCGCCGTCGTCGGTCGTGAGCGGGGCGTCGGTGTCGAGGTGGATGACCGGGGGCGCGCTCCCATCGGCCGTGGCGAAGAGCGTCGGGTCGACCGCGATCTCGCCCTCCTGAAGGTTCCAGTACGTCCACATCGGCGCCCCGTTCACCTCTTCGGGGAGGGCGAGCAGCCGCCAGAAAACTTTGGCCCACGGGCCCGGCGCGATCACGACCTGCTCTCCGACCTCGATCCGGCCCTGGTTTGTCTCGACGCCACGGACGGAGTCGTCGCCCGCCGTCTCGAAGCCCGTGACCTCGACGCCCGTGAGCACCGAGACGCCCTCCTCCTGCGCCTTTCCGAAAAGGCCGGCGACCGACTCGCGGTTGAACGCGAATCCTCCCTGTAGCTCGTGCAGGCATACGGTGACGCCGCGGGCGCGCCAGTCCGGGAAGAGAGACTTCATGTGCTCGTCAACCTCGCGCTCACCGGTGATGAGCGCCGAGCGATAGCCGATCCGCTCCTGCCGCGCGAAGGTCTCCGCGAGATCGGACTCCTGCACGGCAGGACCGAGCGCGATGTAGCCGACGGAGTTGTAGGCGAATGCCTCCGCGTCGGCTTCCCAGACCTCCACGCAGGCCTGCATCAGCTCGCTCATCGCAGGCTGGAAGTAGTTGTTGCGAACGACCCCGCAGGCAATTCCCGAGGCGCCCGCGCCCGGCTCGGCCTTCTCCAGGACGACGATGTCGGCACCCGACCCAAGGCCGCGTGTTCGCAGCTCCTTCGCGAGGTGCCACGCGGTGGACAGGCCGTGGATCCCGGCCCCGACGACTACGTAGCGGGCCGAGGCGGGGAGGGTCACTGGGACGCTCCCGCGAGCCCGAAGAAATTTCGGAGCACGAGCTCCCCCGCGGGGTGTGCCGGCGAGAACTCCTCGGGATGGAACTGCGTCCCCCACCAGCGTCGCTCGAGATCGGCGATCGCTTCGACGGCGCATTCGTCGCTCCGGGCGAGGACGCGAAAGCCGTCGGGCAGGGAGACGATCTCCTCGCTGTGGTGCTTGTACATCCGCGCGACCTTCGGGACCGCGCGGAGAAGATCGCCGTCGTCCAGCACCTCGACGTCCCGGAACCCCGTCTCGAGGACGGTCTTCGCAGGGCCGTACGCGCCCCCCGCGAAGCGGGCCTGGAGCTGCATTCCGGCGCAGATCCCGAGCACCGGGCCCGCGTAGGCCCGAACGGCATCGCCCAACCGCTCGAGCGCGCGAGGATCGTGCGCGGCCCAGGGGGCAAACGAGCCGCTCAGGACGACCGCGTCAGCCGTCCCGAGGTCGCCCACGTCCAGGTAGGCCACGCTCCTCACGTCAGCGCCGGCCGCCTTCGCGAGCAAGCGCTCGATCCGCTCGAAGTGCTGGCGTCGCTCGTCCGTGAGCGCGGACGGATGCTCGGTGACGACGAACGAGACGTCCATGAGCGCACCCCCTAAAAGGCCGGCGGCGCTCGGCGGCGGCGCCGGCCTTCCGATGGAGCTAGCCGAGGAAGCCCTCGTCCTCGAGCCAGGTCTTGGCCACCTCATCCTCCGTGAGGCCTTCGACGTCGACCTGTGCGTTTAGCCTCTGCATCGTCTCGGTGTCGAGCTTCTCCGCGACCTGGGCGAACAGATCCTTGAGCTCGGGCGTCTCTGCAAGGACGTCCTTCCTCACGTTGAGGGATGGGTTGTAGACGGGGAAGAAGCTCTCGTCGTCCTCGAGCAGCGCGAGGCCGAGAGCCTGGATGCGCCCGTCCGTCTGGAAGACCTCCCCGAAGTTGCAGTCGCCGTCGTCGAGCTGCTGGTAGATGACGCCCTCCTGCATCTTCTTGAGCCCGTCACCCGGCCATTCGAAGCTGTAGGCCTTCTCGACGCCGGGAAGCCCGTCGTCCCTCGTCGAGAACTCCGTGCCGATGCAGAGCGTCGCCTCATCCGGGTTCTCCTCGATCACTCCGCCGATGTCGGAGATCGACTCGACGCCGAGCTCCTCCTTCGTCTCTTCCCGGACTGCGAAGGCATACGTGTTGTTGAACGGCGCGGGCTCGAGCCACTCGATGTCGTTCTTCTCGAGATCCGCGTCCTTGACCGCCGTGTACTGCTCCTCGGGGTCGGGGATCGGCTCCGTCTCGCCGAGGTGGGTGATCCACCCGGTGCCGGTGTACTCCCAGTACATGTCGATCTCGCCGGAGGTCAGCGCCTCCCGCGCGACAACGCTCCCCGCGAGGCCGATCTGGTCGTTCACCTTCGCACCCGTCGCCTCGAGGACCTGCTTCGTGATCTGCCCGAGGATCAACTGCTCGGTGAACTCCTTCGAGCCCACCGTGAACTCCTTGCCGGAGAAGTCGAACTCGGAGGCGCTCCCGCCGTCGCCGCCTCCTCCGCCGCCTCCGCCTCCACCGTCGCCGCTCTCGTCATCGCCGCCGCAGGCGGCCAGCGCGAGCACGAGCGCTGCGATGAGCGAGAACAGGGCGATCACTTTCGGGTGTGTCGATCGCATTGCAGTTGCTCCCCTTTCCCTCGGGTCCTTCACGGTTGACGTCCGGCATGGCATGGGCCTAGAGACCCTTCGGCCGGACGACGTCTTCGGTGACGCCCCCGAGCCAGTCGATGAAGAGAGCGAGGATGCCGGTGAGCACGCTCCCGGTGACGAGAACCGGCGTCCGGTTGAGCGCGATCCCATTCGAGATCAGATCACCCAGGCCTCCGGCGTTGACGAACGTTGCGAGCGCAGCGGTCCCGACGTTGATC
The DNA here is from genome assembly GCA_013697275.1 of Actinomycetota bacterium. Taxonomy (GTDB): domain Bacteria; phylum Actinomycetota; class Thermoleophilia; order Gaiellales; family Gaiellaceae; genus JACCXC01. The sequence continues at coordinate 3,180 of JACCXC010000070.1, forward strand.
ACGAGCGCCGTCCGAACGCCCGCCATGATGACCGGCACGGCCAGCGGCAGCTCGATCCGGGCGAGGACGCTCGCCTTGCTCATGCCCATTCCGCGCCCCGCTTCGATGAAGGAACGGTCGACCTGCTGGAGGCCGACCATCGTGTTGCGGAGGACCGGCAGCACCGAGTAGGCGACGAGCGCGATCACGGCGTAGCGAAAGCCGATGCCCGAGACCACAGCGAGCAGCACGAGCAACCCGATCGAAGGAACTGCCTGCCCGATGTTGGCGACGCCGACGACGAGGGGCGTGACCCGCCGGAGGAGCGGCCGTGTCAGCGCGATCCCCAGTGGGACGGCGATCGCGATCACGAAGAGGGTCGAGACCGCGGCGAGCTTCAGGTGCTCGATCAGCTTGTCGGTGATGAACTCGGAGTTGAGCTGGCGCTGCTCGATCGAATCGAGCTCTTGCCCGGTCACCCAGAGGTAGAGGGCAAGGGACGCGAGCGCCAGGAAGAGCGGCATGCCCGCGTAGCTCACCCAGCGGGGAATGCGGCTCTGCCGTGCGATCCGCTCCTCTGTGACCATGGCGGGCGCAACGCCCGCGGTCGCCGGCTGGGGAACCGTCTGTCGCAGTCTCACGGGGAGGCGACGACCTCCTCGGGCGTCCAGTCCTGGGCCGGAACGACGACTTCCTCGCGCATGTCGTGGACCGCCTTCAACACCGTTTCGAGGTCGACGACTCCCTGGTAGTGCCCTCCAGCGTCGGCGACGATCACGGACCCGTACCCCGACTTCAGCATCTCGTCCAGCGCGGAGTGGAGCGTCGTAGTGGGCAGCACCGTGGGAAGCGCGATCGCTCCCGGCTCGACCGAGAGCCTGTCGCTCGACTCGAGGGCGCGCCCGTCGACCCAGCGGAGTGGGCGCCGCTCCTCGTCCAGGAGCAGGACAGCGCTCTTGCCCGACCGGCCCAGCACCTCACGGACTTGCGCAACCTCGGCGGGGAGCTGAGCGACGGGCCACTCGGCCCACTTGACCGAGTCGACCGCCGAGAGGCTCAGCCGCCGGATCGCCGCTCCAGTCCCGACGAAGTCCCTCACGAAGTCGTCGACCGGATGGGTGAGGATGTGCTCCGGTGTGTCGTACTGGGCAATCTGCGACCGCTCCCGGAGGATCGCGATCCTGTCTCCCATCTTCACGGCCTCGTCGATGTCGTGCGTGACGAAGACGATCGTCTTCTTGATCAGAGCCTGGAGGCGCAGAAACTCGTCCTGGAGGCCGCCGCGCGTGATCGGATCAATCGCGCTGAACGGCTCGTCCATGAGGATCACCGGTGGGTCCGCCGCCAGGGCTCGGGCGACACCGACGCGCTGGCGCTGCCCGCCCGAGAGTTCTTTCGGATACCGGCTTCGATAGGTCTCGGGATCCATCCTGATGAGCGTCAGGAGCTCGTCCGTGCGCTCGGCGATGCGCTTCCGGTCCCAGCCGAGCATCTTGGGCACGGTCGCGATGTTCTGCGCGATCGTCATGTGCGGGAAGAGCCCGACCTGCTGGATCACGTAGCCCATCCGGCGCCTGAGGCGATCCGGATGGATCGAGGTGACATCCTCGCCTTCGAGGATGATCTTCCCGGAGCTCGGCTCGATCAGGCGGTTGATCATCCGGAGCGTGGTCGTCTTGCCGCTGCCGGACGGACCGACGAGGACGATGATCTCCCCGTCCGGGATGTGCATCGTCAGGTCATCGACCGCCAGCTCCTTCTGACCGGGAAAGCGCTTGGTCAGCCCCTCGAGGCGGATCATCGGCTCCCCGCCGCTCGAACGATCGGAATGGTGGCTCGGATCAGTCACGGATCCCCCTCGAGGTTGTGAGTCGTGACACGCCGGCGAACGCCGCGTCGAAGAGCAGCGCGAGCGCGACGATCCCGAGCGTGCCGCCGAGGACGAGGTTCAGCGCGGAGGCGCCGCCGATCCGCGCGAGCCCGTCGAAGATGTCCTGGCCGAGCCCGGGCCCGTTCACGGCGGCGGCGATGGCGGTGATGCCGATCAGGATGAGCGTGGAGACGCGAATTCCCGCCATGATCACCGGCCAGGCAAGGGGAAGCTCGATGCGGAAGAGCCGCCGCCAGGGCCCCATCCCCATCCCCTGCGCCGACTCGATGACCGCCTGGTCGACGCCCTGGAGGCCGGTGATCGTATTCCGGACGATCGGCAGGAGGGCGTACATGACCAGAGCGAGAACGGTGGGCTGCCAGCCCAGGCCGACGAGCGGGATGAAGAGGCCGAACAGCGCGTACGACGGGATCGTCAAGAACATTCCCGTGACCGCGAGCACGATCTGGGCCTGGCGCGGGCGGCGGTAGACGAGCACACCGAGCGTCACGGCGATCGCGGTTGCGATCGCGATCGAAAGCGCGACGACTTGGATGTGCTCGAGGCCGAGCTCGATCAGGTGGTCACGCCGCGCCGAGAGATAGTCGAAGAAGCTCATCGCCCGGCGGCCTTGGCGCCGGCAGGCTGCTCGTGTGGCCGGCCGAGGCGGCTCGAGAGCTCGTCGGCTGCATCCTTCACCGTCACGCCCGCCGAGCGCAGCCGCCGGGCGAAGCGAAACTTCGGGGCTGAGACGTTGAGCGCCGCGATGATCCGGCCGCGGAAGTCGTACACGGGAGCGGCGACGGCGACGAGACCGAGCTCGAACTCGTCGTCGACAGCTGCGTATCCACGCGAGCGGGCGGCGACCACGCGCTCGTGGAGTTCGTCGACGTTGCGCGGCGCGTTCGGGCCGTGCCGGCCGAGCTCGACGCCCTCGAAGACCGCCGCGAGGGCACCCTGATCGTGGTCGAAGAGCAGCGCCCGCCCCGAGGAGGTGCAGTAGGCCGGCACCGCGCGTCCCACCCAGCCGCTCGTCTGCACGGCGTGCGTCGGCGACTCCGACAGGACGGTCAAGACCTGGGAGCCCTGCAGGACTGAGAGATGTGCACGCTCGTCCAGCTCGCCGACGATCGCGCGAAGCGTCGCGCCGGCCTGGTCCAGGAGTTGCCGCTCCCCTGCCTGCGCGGCAAGCGCGAAGAGGCGCCAGCCGAGTCGATACCGGAGCGTGTCCGGGTCGCGTTCGACGAAGCCGGACTCGGCGAGGGTCTTGAGCGTCCGCGAGACCTGGCTCTTCTCCCGCCCGATCAGGCCGGCGATCTCGGTGACTCCGAGGCCGCCGCTCGAGGACGCCTCCCCGGACTCGAACGCGAGGAGGATCGCCACGCCGCGGCGGAGGCTTGTTGCTGCCTCAGCATTCACGGTTGCCGATTATGACCCTGCACGCGATGAATGCAAAGCGGCTGGTTGGTCACGCGCGCGAGATCTCGAGCAGGTACGCGACCATGACGTCCTCCGTGCCGAAGCGGAGATGGTGCGCCTCGGAAAGAGCCTCTACATGCTCGATCTGCCTCCGGTTCTCCTCGAACAGGGGCGTGAACGGGAAGAAGCCGAAGTCGACCACACGTGCGGTCAGCCCCTCGCGCTCGAGCAGCTCCGCCGTCGTGACCTGGCTGAGAATCGAGAGCTGCATGACTAGAGCAACGCCGTCGTCGGCGAGGAGCCGCGGGAGCAGACCGATCAGGTGGTCGACCAGGTTTCGACCCCAGTAGTCGGGCGGCCGGTGAGTCGTGAACCGCTCGAACGGATCGACCGGCATCTGGTAGAGGCTCGCCACGACCACGTCGTAACGTTCGGCGGGCTCGACCATGTAGAGGTCGACCTCCGCACCCGTGACGCAGTCGGCGACGCCGTTTCGGAACGCGTTGGCGAGCGTGTTCGCGACCGCCTCCCGTTGGATGTCGACCGCGTGCACATGCTCGGCGCCGTTCAGCGCAAGCTGGACGGAGAGGAGGCCGCTTCCGCAACCGACGTCGAGGCAGCGCTTCGCCTCGCCCGTTCGCTCCCGAAGCAAGTGCTTCCAAACGAGGAGGCTCCCTACGGTCGGCACAAAGACGCCTGGGTCGGATGTGAGCTCAGGGAGCGGAAGCGGGTAGACGATCCCGCCCGTCTCGTCGACCCATGGCCGAAGCGACGTCAGCGGCTGGTCGTTTCCGGCCAGCGCCGGCGGAGGCTCGCTCCGCGGACGGCGCGGCTTCGTTCCCTCCAGACGCCGCCGGGCCGCTTCGACGTGGGCCGGCGTCGTCCCGCAGCAACCCCCAACGATCTGCGCGCCCTGCTCGCGCCAGGAGAGAGCCAGCTCGGCGTACTCCTCCGGGCCGACTCGGTCGTCCGACTGCCAGCCGGAGTCAGAGAAGTAGCCGAGGTTGGGATAGGCCCCGAGCGGGAGGTCCGTGAAATCTCGGAGCCAGGGAAGCATTCCCTCGACGTGCTCGGGCGGCAGGCAGTTCACGAGGAGCGCCGAGGCCCCCAGCGCTTCGAATCGCCGGGCCGCGCGCCCGAACAGGTCGCCCTCGGGCCCTCCCCAATGCTGGCCGTACACCCCGCAGACGCCGTGACGGCAGCGGCGGAAGCTGAGCCAGACCGGGATGCCCGTCTCCAGCATGAGCTCGACGGCCGGAAAGGTCAGGCCGTCACGGACAAGGGACATCGTCTCCATGAGGATGAGATCCGGCGGGCGCTCGTCGAAGACGCGCGTCAGAAGCCGGAGGGAGTCGAGCCTCTCCTCGCTCTCGACGTCCCCGTTCAGGCTGAACGCGACCGCGCAGGTGGCCGACCTGCCCGCCTCTTCGACGGCCTCGCGCACGAGCCTGATCCCGAGCCGGGCGAGATCCATCCAGGGGGTCACGCCACCCTGGCCGCCGCGCCCGCCCGTCCGCGCCTCGGCGGCGGCCAGGATCGCCCAGGTGTTCGTCGAGACGACATCACATCCGGCCGCGACGTAGCGCCGGTGGACGTCGAGCACCGCGTAAGGCGCGTGGAGAAGCGCACCGGTTCCCCAGAGCCCTCGGTCGGAATCGCGCAGCTCGCCCGCTTGTGAGGGGTCGAGCTCGGTCGCTGTCCCGCCGTCGAGGATCACCGGGTCGCCGCGCTCGAGCAGGGTCAGGAGGCGCGCGTACTGCGGGGAGACCCGCTCGCTCGGCTCGCGCTCTACGCTGGTTGCGGCCATGCCCCTCATGCGTAACGATACTCGCAACCTGAGTTGCCATAAATGCAATCGAAGGGGAGGCACATCGTGAACCAGACCGAAGGAAAAGCGGGGCTGCTCGAGCGCCTCGAGCACGGACCGGTCATCTGTGCCGAGGGCTACCTCTTCGAGCTCGAGCGGCGCGGGTATCTCCAGGCAGGCGCGTTCGTGCCCGAGGTCGTCCTGGAGCACCCCGAGCTCGTCGCGCAGCTCCACCGAGAGTTCGTCCACGCGGGATCGGACGTCGTCGAGGCGTTTACCTACTACGCGCACCGCGAGAAACTCCGGATCATCGGCCGCGAGGACGATCTCGAGCCGCTGAACCGCCAGGCTCTAGCGATCGCCAAGGGAGTCGCCGACGAGACCGATGCCCTCTTTGCGGGGGACATCTGCAACACGAACGTGTTCGTCCCCGAGGACGAGGCGACGCACCGTCAGGTCCGCGAGATGTTCGAAGAGCAGGTCGGCTGGGCCGTAGAGGCCGGCGCCGACTTCGTCATCGCGGAGACGTTTTCCTGGGCGACGGAAGCGGCGATCGCGCTCGAGGTTGTCAAGGAGGCCGGGCTTCCGGCGGTCGTGACGCTCGCGATCCACCAGCGGCCGGAGACACGCGAGGGTTGGACGCCCGAGGAGGCTTGCAAGCGCCTCGACGCCGCCGGTGCCGACGTCGTCGGCCTGAACTGCATCCGCGGCCCGAGCACGATGCTGCCCCTGCTCGGACGAATCCGCGCCGAGCTCGACGGTCACCTCGCTGCGCTGCCCGTTCCGTACCGCACGCACGAGGAAGAGCCGACCTTCCAGTCACTCAGCGATCCGGGGTACGACGCCTTTCCGGAGGGCCTCGCGTTCCCGACGGGGCTCGACCCGTTCGTCTGCAACCGCTACGAGCTGGCCGACTTCGCCCGCGCGGCCTCCGAGCTCGGCGTCACCTATCTCGGCGTCTGTTGCGGCGCCGCGCCTCACCACATCCGGAGCGTCGCCGAGGCGCTCGGGCGCACGCCGCCCGCGAGTCGCTACAGCGCGGACATGTCGAAGCACGCGTTCCTCGGCACCGACCCGCAGGTGAAGAAGGAGTACCGCGAGTTCGCGAAGGAGCTGTAGCGTCCACGGAGCTCATCGCCGAGCTCGAATGGGGTGATGTCCCGGCGCCGGCTCGCAGCCGGATTCGCACCCTCGTCCGCGACCACGTAGCGGTTTCGGTCGCGGGTCGCCACACGCTGACCGCCCGTCTTGCCGCGGACTACGCGGCCGCCGAGCACCCCGGGAGCGCCGCGACAGCGCTCTTCGACGGGCGCAAGCTCTCAGCCACCGGCGCCGCGTGGGCGAACGGGGTTCTCGCCAACGCGCTCGACTTCGACGACGGCCACCGACTGACGAAAGGTCACCCGGGCGCGAACGTCATCCCGGCGGCCCTCGCCCTCGCGCAGGCGACCGACGCAACCGTGGACGACTTCCTCGCCGCGGTCGCCGTCGGCTATGAGGTCGCGATCCGGGCCGGGCTTGCGCTCCACCGCCGGGAAGCCCATTACCACGCTTCCGGCGCGTGGGGTGCGGTGGGCGCCGCGGCGGCGGCCGCTCGCCTCCTGCGTCTGGGAGATTCCGAGACGCGGCACGCGATCGGGCTCGCCGAGTACCACGCCCCCATCGCCCCGGTCATGCGCTCGGTCGCCGCTCCGGCGATGACGAAGGACGCCTGCGGCTGGGGCGCGTTCCTCGGCACGTCGTCCGCACTGCTCGCCGCCGGCGGGTTCACCGCGGTGCCGAGCGCCTTCCTCGGCGAGACCGACGGCGGCCACGATCTGGGCGCACGCTGGCACGTCCTCGACGTGTACGTCAAGGAGTTCCCCTGCTGTCGCTGGTCGCACGCGCCGATCCGGGCGGCGCTCGACCTCCGGCGGACGTCGTCACTCGAAGCAGACCGGATCGCTCGTGTGGAAGTCCGGAGCTTCGCCCAGGTGGCCGAGATCTCCAGGCGGCTTCCGAGGACGACCGAGGAAGCGCAGTACAGCGTCGTCTGGCCCGTCGCAGTTGCGCTTGCACACGGCCGGTTCGGCGTGGAAGACGTCCGCGAGCCAGCGTTTGCGGACTCGGTCGGGAGAGAACTCACGGCCCGGGTTGACGTTACCGTCGATCCGTCGTTCGACCGCGCCTTTCCTGGAAGGCGGCTCGCGCAGGTGCGCATCGAGCGGACGGACGGCGTGTGCGTCAGCTCCCGGGTGACGGAGCCGCCCGGTGAGCCGGACGACCCGCGCCTGACGGCAATCGTCGAGGCGAAGGTCGCCGCCGCCGAGGCGCGCCCCCGCGCGTCCGAGCTGCCCGATTCGCTTTCGCATGCGAGTCTCGCCGAGCTCGTGATCGCCCTCACGTCGGCGGAGGCGACCGAGGCGGCGACCGATGTTGCGTAAGGGCTCGGCGGAGGAATGGCGCCTCAGCCGACGGGCGAGCGTTTCGCAAGGGGATGTCGCCTACGACATCTTCGGCAGCGGCCCGCCTGTCGTGCTCGTGCACGGGACTCCCAGCTGGTCGTATCTCTGGCGGAACGTCGCACCCACGCTTGCGAGCCGGTTCTCCGTCTACGTCTTCGACCTACCGGGCTACGGCTACTCCCAGGCCGCGCCCGACGCCGACATCTCAATCGCGAGCCACGCGCGAACGCTGGTTGAGCTCCTCGACCAGTGGGACCTCGAGGCGCCGGCCATCGCGGGTCACGACATCGGCGGTGCGGTCGCGTTGCGCGCACACCTCCTCCATGACTGTGTGTTCAGGCAGATTGCGCTCGTCGACGCGGTCGTTTTCGCGCCCTGGATCACCCCCACGACGCGGCACGTCCAGGCGCACATCGACGCGTACCGGACGATGCCGACCCACATCTTCGAGGTGTTCACGGCGACGCACCTGCGCACGGCGGTCCACGGAGTCCTCGACGAGCAGACACTCTCGGCATACCGACGGCCCTGGGCAGGCCAGGACGGTCAGGCGGCCTACCTGCAGAAGGTCGCTCACTTCAACGAGGGCGACACGATCGAGTTCGAGCCGCTGCTCACGACCGTTCGCGTTCCGGTCCGGATCGTCTGGGGCGCGGAAGACGCCTGGCTGAGTCCCGCTCTTGCAACGCGGCTCCGCGACACCATCCCTGGCGCCGACCTCGTCGTCCTCCCGGCGGCCGGCCACTTCGCGATGGAGGACGCGCCGGAGGAAGTCGCCGACGCGCTGTTTCAGTTTTTCAGCGCGGGGATCGACGGCGGCGGTTAGGCTCGCCCCATGGACACATATTTGGCGATCGCGAGCAAGAGGGACTGGCGCAACTTCGCCGGCCGTGCGATCCCGGCGGACGTCGAGCGGCGGATCCTGGAAGCCGGCCGGGTCTCCTCCAGCGCGAACAACAAGCAGCATCGCCGTTTCGTGGTGGTCGACGATCCGGCCCTGCGGGAGCGCTTGGCCCAGACGGTCTACGCGCCCGCGAACGTGCTGGGCGCGACGCTCGTCGTCGCCGTCGTGACGCCACCAGGCGAGATGCCCGCCTTCGACTCGGGCCGCGCCGTCGAGAACATGTTCCTCGCGGCGTGGAACGAGGGGGTCGTCTCCGTGCCGAACGGGATGGGCGACCGCGACGCGACCGGCGCCGTCCTCGGACTGGGCGAGGACGAGGTCGTCCGGATCGTGCTGTCGTTCGGGTACCCGGCGAAGCCGCGCGATCCGGAGAGCCGCTCGACGGGCGAGTGGATCGCCGAGGCTAATCGCGAAGCGTTCGACCAGATCGTCGAGCGGCGCTGAGAGCGGCCCCGGGCCGCGCGTCGCGACCCGGGGCTCGAGGCGTCAGCGCGCCGCCCTCGCTACATCGTGTTGATCCAGTACGTCGTCCAGTTCACGTAGACCCTGCCGGTCACAGGGGCGGCGTTGACCGTCAGGGGCTCGCAGTCGAAGCCGCCCCGGCCGCCCAGCCAGCTCGGCATTGCGATCGCCGGATGGGAGCCGTCGCTGTTGAAGTACTCCCACTGACGCGCGTTCGCGTCGCCCGGCGAGGCCGGATTGGTCGTCCAGTGGATGTTGTCCCTGAAGGGGGACACCTCGTCGGCGCCGTCGTCGATCAGCGTCCCGTCGTTCGGAACGTCGAACGCGCCCGCGGGCGGCGGGCCGTACTTCGGATCGCTCAATCGTGCTCGGGTCGAGTTCATGTGGTCGACCGGGTCGGCCCCGTCGCAATCCCACCGCCGGTCGGTGAAGCCGTTGCCGGCGTTCGAGTTCAACTGGTCGGTCGCTGCCCATGGCATGGCCGCGTCGAGGTCGCGAGCGAGCAAGTCCATCCCGCCGCCTCCCCAGTAATCGGACGTCCCGCCCCAGGCCCGCACGTTGAGGCAGGGCCGGAGGTTGTCCTCACAGGCGAGCAAGGTTCCGGCGGCGTCGGTCCGGTCGAAGCGGACTCGTCCCCGGTACGTCTGCCCGAAGTGCTTGCTTCCCTGCGTCGCCGAGCCGTAGAGGCCGCCGATTCGCGGCTCCGCGGTCGAGCTCTGGTCGCTCGAGTGCGGACATACCCTTGTAGTTGACATCGCCGCCGCGCGTCGAGAAGCGGAAGCCGACCTCCTTGATGAAGGCGTACCGGTAGGTCGGGTCCCACGCGAGCTCGACGGCCGCGAACTGCACCGAGATCTTCTGGCGCATGCGGTTGTCGTAGACGTACGTGTCGTACGTCACCGAGGCGAGCGCCTGCTGATCGGGGCCGTAGAACGTCGCGCCCTTCTCGTCGCGCAGGTACACGGTGTACTGGACACGTCCGACGCCGTCGGTCCCGACCGTGGGGGCGAGATCCGTCGTTACGGCGTGGACTCCCCGGTTCGGGAAACAGGAGCGCGTCCCGATGTCCTGGTAGACGCTCTGGGCCGGGGCCAGCTCGAGCGACGGGTTGCGCCCGTCCCCGCCTCGCGCGTGCGAGAACGCGAAGCCCCCGATGCCGCCCCGGGACTTCCCGACCTGCTGATCCTCGGGCACGTTCGGAATCTGGTCGTTCGCAACGAGCCGCCCGAACCCGTAGGGCCCGTACGCCTTGTTCAGCCGGACGCGCGCCACGTACCCGGGACCGACCGCCCCGCGCGGGTCGGTATCCGGGATGCACTTGTAGATCGTCCAGTCGGCATCCGAGTTCCTGAACGTCACCTTCTCGGCGTCGTTCAGGACGATCGAGACGGCGGCGCCCGCGACGGGCGCACCAACGGTCACGCCGACGGCCATGACGGCCGCGGCCAAGAGCTTCCTCACGATTTCCCCCCTCGTTCGAACCACCGGGAGCGGCAGCCGCCAACCCGGGTTACGCGGCAGTCCTAGCGCGTGTTTACACCTGTCAACTGGGGGCGTCCAGCCCGATCAAAGGATCTGTGCCAGGAACTGCTTCGTGCGCTCTTCGCGTGGATTCGTGAAGAAGTGCTCCGGCGTGCCCGCCTCGACGATCTCGCCGTCGGCCATGAACACGATCCGGCTCGCCACCTCGCGGGCGAACCCCATCTCGTGCGTGACGACGATCATCGTCATGCCGGACTGGGCGAGGTCGACCATCGCCTCGAGCACCTCCTTGATCATCTCCGGGTCGAGCGCGGAGGTCGGCTCGTCGAACAGCATGATCTTCGGCTCCATCGCAAGCGCCCGCGCGATCGCGACGCGCTGCTGCTGGCCGCCCGAGAGCTGGCCCGGGAACTTGTTCGCCTGCTCGGGGATGCGGACGCGCTCGAGCTGCTTCATGGCCGCCTCGTTCGCCTTCGCCTTGGCCGCACGGCGGACGTGGCGCGGAGCGAGCGTGACGTTCTCGAGGACGGTCAGGTGCGGAAAGAGGTTGAACTGCTGGAAGACCATCCCTACCTCGCGGCGGATCTCCTGGATGTTCCGGAGGTCGTTCGTCAGCTCGATCCCGTCGACGACGATCCGGCCCTTGTCGTGCTGCTCGAGCCTGTTGATGCAGCGAATGAGCGTCGACTTCCCCGACCCCGACGGCCCGCAGACGACGACGACCTCCTGCTTGCCGATCACGAGATCGACGTCCTTGAGGGCCTGGAAGTCACCGAACCACTTCGAGAGGTCCTCGATCACGATCATGGGCTCGCCGGTCCCGTGGGCCTCGGTCGCCTCGGCAGTCAGCGCTTCCTCGGTCATCTCACGCCCACCCCCAGTCTCGTCTCGAGCCTCTGGCTCTCACGTGACATCCAGTATGACCCTGCCCAGTACACGAACGCAGCGAAGATCAGCGTCTCGACGAAGAGGCCCTGCGCGACGAAGTCCGACTGCTTGGTGATGTTCTGGGCGACCGCGAGGAGCTCCGTGAGGCCGACGATGAAGACCAGCGACGTGTCCTTGAAGAGGCTGATGAACTGGCCGACGAGCGCGGGAATCACGTTTCGCAGCGCTTGGGGCAGCACGATCAGGCGGGTCGTCTTGAGCGGTGAGAGGCCGATCGCCTGGGCCGCCTCGAGCTGCCCGCGCGGCACGCCCTGCAAACCGCCGCGCACGATCTCGGCCACGTAGGCGGCCGTGAAGAGCACGAGCGCGACGAGCGCGCGCGTGACCGCGCTCGGCCGCTCGGAGCCGGGCGGCAGGAAGAAGCCGAGCGCGAAGGCGCTCATGAACAGGATCGTGATGAGCGGCACCCCGCGGATCAGCTCGATGTAGGCGGTGCAGACAATGCGCACGGCTGGGAAGCTCGACCGGCGCCCGAGCGCGAGCAGGACGCCGAGCGGGAACGAGATGACGATCCCGCCGATTGCGAGGAAGGCGGTGAGGAGAAGCCCGCCCCAACGATCGCGCGGCACCCCTCCGAACGCGGTGATCGTCAGGTACGCGGCCGCGATGCCGACGAGGACGAGGAGCGATGCGAGCCTCGCACGCCGAAGCGGAACCCTCTGCCCGACGACGCGGAAGAGAACCGCGGTCGCCGCGACTCCGGCAACGAGCAGCGTCGCCGTGAGGGACTGGGCGAAGACGAGCAGCACGACCACGAGCACGAGGAGCGGCCCGACCCGGCGAAGGACCATCGAGCGCCCCTGCCTGGGCACCCCGTCGGCTTCGGCCGCGAGGCTACTTCGTCTGCCCGCCGCGCCGACGCCGAAGCCGACCGATGCGGCGAGGACGTAGAGGGCGGCCCAGACCCGCCAGAGCTCCCCGCGGGGGAACTGGTACACGAGCAGGTTCGTGATGTTTCGCTCGATGATCTCCCACCGTGCGTCCACGAACACGAAGCGGAACATCCGATAGGCGACCCAGGCGAGGAGAAGACCGAAAACGACGGTCAGGACACCGTTCAGCTTGGAGCTGAAGAGGTTCTCGCGCGCCCAGGCACGTGCGTCGAGGCGGCGCGCCGGCGGGCCCTCCGTCTCGGGAACGGGCAGGGGCTCCTGAAGGTCGAGGCGCACACCGCTCATCGGGCCTTGATCTCCAGCCGGCGGTTGATCAGGTTCGTGACCAGGGCGATGAAGAGCGAGAAGCCGAGGTAGAAGAGCATGAGGACGAGGATCGCCTGCGGCGCCGGGCCGCCCTGGCTGATCGAGATGCCCGTGACCCGCGTCATCTCGTAATAGCCGATCGCGATCCCGAGCGAGGAGTTCTTCGTCAGGTTCAGGTACTGGTTGCCCATCGGCGGAACCGAGATCCGGAAGGCCTGCGGCAGGACGACGTAGCGAAGCCGCTGGAAACCTGAGAGGCCGAGCGCGCTCGCCGCCTCGGACTGACCCGTCGAGACGGCGAGGATGCTGCCGCGCACGATCTCGGCGATGTGACTCGCCGTGTAGAGGACGAGCGCGATCAGGAGCGCTGCGAACTCGGGGCTGAAGCGGAGGCCGCCGGCGGTGGCGAACTGGGACCCCTCCGGGAGAGAGAGTCCGAGCGGGCGCCCGGAGACGAGAAAGGCCACCACGAGACCTGCGAGGAGGACGCTTCCCGCCCAGAGGACTCGCCGGTGCGGCTCCCCGGTCGCGTCGAAGCGACGCGTCCGCCAGACAGCGATCGCGGCGGCCGCAGCTGCGGTGAGCGCGAACGCGACGAGGAATACCCCGAGGCCTCCCGTCCGGTCGAGCGACGGAAGCACGAGCCCGCGGTTCGAGATCGAGAAGACGCCGAAGACGTCGCTCCCGTCGTCGAGCGGGGGCAGGCGAAGCAGGATGCCCGCCCACCAGAAGATGATGATGATGAGGACCGGCACGTTGCGGAGCGACTCGACGTAGAGGGCGGCGGTTCGCCGGACGAGCCAGTTCGTCGAGAGGCGGGCGACGCCGACGATCACGCCGAGGAGCGTCGCGAGCAGGATGCCGAGGAAGGCGACGGTCGCGGTGTTCTTCGCCCCGACCAGCAGGGCCTGGAAGACGTTCTGGCTCGAGCGGAAGTCAGAGTCGGGAATCGCAAACCCGGCCGGCTGGCGCAGGTAGCGGAAGTCAGTCCTGACCCCGAGCCGCTCGAGGTTCCCGGTGAGATTTCCCCAGAGGTAGAGGAGGACGAGCGCGACGACGAGCAGGAAGCCGGCCTGGAAGGCCCAGCGCAGCACCCGGACGTTCCGCCAGAGCGGTGGCCTCGCCTGGACCGTTGGCGTCGCGGCGCTCACGCAGCGAAGGAGCGCGGGACGGCGGCGAGCGCCGCCGCCCCGCACCGGCTCGTCTTAGCGGAAGGGCGGCGCGTACTGCAGCCC
>JACCXC010000109.1 GCA_013697275.1 Actinomycetota bacterium
CTACAAGCGCCTGCGGCCCAACCTGGCCCTTCCGGCTTCCGCCGGGCAGGAGTTCACGGAAGACGAGCGCCTGCGCTGGCACCCGGCCGCGGCGCCGCTCGCCGAGCTCCACCGCGAGGGCAAGGTCAGCGTCCTTCCCGCGGTCGGCTACACCGACGTAAACCAGTCCCACTTCACGTCACGGCACTTCCGGGAGGTCGGCGCGACGGCTGCGAGCCTGCGCACCGGCTGGCTCGGCCGCTACCTCGACGTGGTCGGCACGCAGGACAACCCGCTGCAGGGCCTCTCGCTCGACCATCACCTGCAGCCCTCGCTCGCAGCCGGGCGCGTGCCCGTCGCCACAGTCGAGTCCCCGAAGAAGTACGACTTCTGGGCGCGCGGCGTGTGGGGCCCCCGTCCAGGAGCGGATGCTCGAAGCGCTCGGCGGGCTCGCTTCAGCGCAGCCGGGTGGCGACCCAGCTGTCATGACAGGCGGCCGCCGCCGCGTACCAGACCGACCAGCTCCGCCGCCAGCTCACAGCGCTCGCGGGGAGGTTGGCGGCCGGCTTGCCTCTCCACTGTGTCGCCCTCCAGGCACCCGGCGCCTACGACACGCCCGACAACCAGGCCGACGAGCTGACCGCAGGGCTGACCGTGACCGCACAGAGCCTCCTCGCCTTCCAGCGCGACCTCGAGGCCCGCGGGATCGCCGATCGAGTCGTGACGCTCGTCTGGGCGGAGTTCGGCCGGCGGGCGGAAGAGAACGGGTCGGCCGGCACGGATCACGGCGCCGCGGGCATCGCATTCGTCATGGGCGCTCCGGTGCGGGGACGCATGGTCGGCGAGTTCCCCGGGCTATCGACCGGCCTCGACTCGGAGGGCAACCTCTGGGCGACCGCCGACTACCGCGGTCTCTACTCGGCGCTCCTCGAGCAGTGGTTCCAGACGGACGCAGGCGCCGTCATCCCGGGCGCGGAGCGCTTCACGCGCCCGAGCCTGATCGCCGCCTAGCTAGTCCGCGTCACGCCCCGCCCAGAGCGAGCCGGACACGACGTACACCGCCGCGAGGACCGAATAGATGATGAACCCGACCTCGGCGTTCCAGGACGACACCGCAGTTGCCCCGGCGTAGATGAAGACCCCCGGAATGTAGCTTCGCGTGATCCCGCGCACCTCGCGCGGATCGGCGTCCGCGCGCAGGAGCCGCAGGCGGCCGTAGTGCCAGAAGACATTGAACATGAGCGCAGTGGCGCTGAGCGTGAGGCCATAGGTGACCATCGCGGTCTCGCTGCCGAGGTCGTCCGCGATCAGCGCGGTCGGGAACGGGATGAAGGCCACGCACATGAGGAAGAAGACGTTGATGAAGAGGAACGCGCGGTCGGCGCGGGCGAACTGCACCATCAACGCGTGGTGGTTCACCCAGATGATCCCGATCGTGACGAACGAGAGGACGTAGGCCAGGTACGCCGGCCACTGGTCGACGAGCTCGCTGCCGAGGTGCTCGTCCACCTCGGGGTGTGGGATCTCGAGCACGAGGAGCGTGATCGCGATCGCGAAAACGCCGTCGGCGAAGGTCTCGAGCCGTCCGGTGCCCATCGGCCTGCGAGCTTAACCACGGCCGGATACGTTTCTCGCCCGGCCGGCCCGCCGCAGGCCGCCCGGGCGAGACTAGAAGAGCTTCGAGAGGTTGAGGAAGGCCGGCCCGAGGATGACGATGAACATGGCCGGGAAGATGAAGAGCACCGTCGGGAAGAGCATCTTGATCGGCGCCTTCATCGCCTTCTCCTCGGCCGCCGCCTGACGGCGGTTCCGGGCCTCAGTCGCCTGGATCCTGAGGATCCGCCCGAGCGAGATACCGAGCTGGTCGGCCTGGATCACGGCTCGCGCGAACGCGGACATCTCGGGGATGGCCGAGCGCTCGGACATCTTCTTCAGGGCCTCGGAGCGGCTCTCGCCGATCCGCATCTCGCCGAGCGTGAGGGCGAACTCCTCGGCGAGCGCGCCCTCCATGTGCTCGGTCAGCTTCGTCACCGCCCCGTCGAAGCCGAGACCGGCCTCGACGCTCACGGCGAGCAGGTCGAGCGCGTCCGGAAGGGTCGCCTGGATGTCCTCCCGGCGGCTCCGTGTCTTGAACGTGAGCACGACATCCGGGAGGAAGAACCCGAAGAACGCGAACCCGCCCGCGGCGAGGAACGCCTTGGCACCGCCGGACCCAACCGCGGCGACGAGAAGTCCGAAGAGCCCCCCGACGCACGCGAGCAGCGCCTTCGCGGCGAGGAACGAGGTGGCGGACATCCGCCGGGCGAGACCCGCGCGCAGGAGCTTCAGGTTGACCTGCTCGACGGTTGAGCGCGGGTTGACCCGAAGAGCGACGCGGGCGAGATTGGTCGTCATCGGGCCGAGAGCGCGCTCGCGGAAGCTGCCGGTGAGCGCGAACGGGTTTGTCACACGCCGCTGATTGCCGTATTCGGCGGCCCGGCGGATCGACCCCTGACGCTGGCGCGCAGGAAGAGTGGCGACCTCGCCGACCAGGTAGACGGCGAGCCCGAGAGACGTGAGTGCGAGGACGAGTAGAAACATGGCGGCTAGCTCCTGAACGAGACGATCTTGCGGAGGATGAGAGTGCCGATCCCCATCATCACGAGCATGAGGAGGAGCAGCTTGTGACCCGTGGACGTGTGCCAGAGCGGCTGCATGTACTCGCCGTTCACGAAGGTCAGAAGGAGCGCGATGAAGAAGGGCAGCCCGATCAGCACATAGGCCGACGCGCGGCCCATAGCCGTCAGACCCTTGACCTTGCGGGCGAACTGATGTCGGTTTCGGACGGTCTCGGCGACCATGTCGAAGATCCCGGCGAGGCTGCCTCCGACCTTCCGCTGGATGGTCACCGCAGTCAGGACGAACTCGAGGTTCGGCGAGCCGACGCGGCGGGACATCTCCGCGAGGGCGGAGTCCATCGGCCGGCCGAGGCGCGTCTCTGCGAGCACTCGCTTGAACTCCTTCGACGACGGCTCCTGGCCCTCGTCCACCACCGCCTGGATGCCCTGTCGGAAGCTGTGGCCGGCCTTGAGCGACCCCGCGATCGTGGTGAGGAGGTCAGGGAGCTGCGATTCGAAGGCCTTGAGCCGCCGACGCGCCCTGAAGGAGACGAGCCCGTACGGAAGCAGCGCACCCGCGCCGAGAGCGCAGAGCACGACGAGCGCAGGCGGCCCGAAGGCCGCTGCCATCAGCCCCACGATCATCGCCGACGCGCACATCACATAGACCAACTCGACGGTCCGAAACGGAAGGTCGGCCCGCTCGAGCAGGCTCGCGAGGCGCTTCCAGAGGTTGAAGTGCCCGAACGTCTTCTCCGTCGCCGTGAAGACCCCCGCGGCCAGAGCGAGACGGTTCTTCTCCCGCTCCCGCTTCGCCTTCTGCTCCCCGCCCGCGATGTGTGGCGAGAGGCGCGCCTTCAGCCAGTTGCCCCTGGCCGAGGCGAACGCGAACCAGGTGGCGAGGAGTACGAGGAAAGCCACACCGCCGCCGATCGCAAGCGCTCCCCAGGTGCTCTGCAGAAACGCCTCGGGCAGGACGGGCGAGCGCGCTTCGGAAGACCCTGCGGGGGCCGCTCCGGGCAGGCGGATCTCCGTTCGCGCTGCCTCATCGCCGACGGCCTTCGCCGTAAGCTCGATCCGGTCGCCCGGGCGCGCAGCGGTCACGTACTCGAGCCGCC
Source organism: Actinomycetota bacterium (assembly GCA_013697275.1). Taxonomy (GTDB): domain Bacteria; phylum Actinomycetota; class Thermoleophilia; order Gaiellales; family Gaiellaceae; genus JACCXC01. The sequence continues at coordinate 3,695 of JACCXC010000109.1, forward strand.
ATGTCCGCTGGAGCTCGCGGGCGATCGACGTGTAGACCTCGGTGAGCGCCTCGCTCGAGGCAGCCCCGTAGTACGCGCCGCCCGTTTCCTCCGCGAGCCTGACGAGCGGCTCGGGCGTGAAGCGCGAGCTCTCGATCCCGACGACGTAGACAGCGGCTCCGGCGTCGCGCGCGGAGCGGATCGCCCGCTCGAGAGTCGCTTCGCTTCGAGTCTCGTTGCCGTCCGTGACCGCCAGGATCACGCGGCCGGGCATCGACTCCTCGGCCAGGGCGCCGGAAGCGAGGACGAGCGCGTCGAAGAAGGTCGTGCCCTGGACGGCGTCGACGGCGATCGAGCGCAGGGCCCCGTCGGCGTCGGTGGTCGCGGTAGAGAAGCCGGTCAGAAGCACTGGCTCCGTCGCGAACGTCGCAACGGCGATCCGATCCTGCGCCGGCTTCGCGGCGATGAACGTCCGGGCGGCCGCGATCGCGTCCGCCAGCGGAGCTCCCTTCATCGACTGTGAGCGGTCGATCGCGAGCACGATGCTCTTCGCCCGGCCCAGATTCTCGGCGCGGAGGGCGGCGACCGGCCCGCCGTTCTCGCGAAGCGAGGGCGCGCCGGCGGTCGGAGTCGAGGTGACCGCGGTCAGGCGGATCGTCGGATGGTCGCTCGCGTCCACACCTCGTAGCTCCAGCGCCGCGGACCCGGGCGCCGCGAGGACGAGCGCAAGCAGGGCGAGAACGAACCGGAGCGAGGCCCGCATCAGCGGAAGCTCCCGTAGCCCGCGGCCGAGAACGTCGCCCCGCCGGCGGCCTGTTCGAAGAAGTTCGGCGGCACGGCAACGCCGTTTGTCGCCATCTTCTCCAGGAAGTGAGGCTTGAGACCGGTGCAGTCCAGCGGTCCGATCAGCTTGGAGTGGCCCGAGGCCAGCTCCTCCTCGTCCGGCGGGCGGGCCAGGAAGATGTCCTGCAGCGTGATCACGTCGGACTCCATCCCGAGCACCTCGGAAACGTGGGTTACGCGGCGCGAGCCGTCCACGAGGCGCGTGATCTGCACGAGCAGGTCGAAGGCGCTCGCAATCTGCTCGCGGATCGCGCGGAGCGGCAGGTCGACGCCGGCGGTCAGAACGAGGGTCTCGACTCGCGAGAGCGCGTCCCGCGGCGAGTTCGCATGGATCGTCGTGAGCGAGCCCTCGTGGCCCGTGTTCATCGCCTGGAGCATGTCCAGGGTCTCAGGGCCGCGGACCTCACCGACGATGATCCGGTCGGGCCGCATGCGCAGGGCGTTCCGGACGAGCTCGCGGATGCGCACCTCGCCCTTGCCCTCGATGTTCGCGGGGCGCGACTCGAGCGTGATGATGTGCTCCTGCTGGAGCTGGAGCTCCGCCGCGTCCTCGATCGTGACGATGCGCTCGTCGCCGGGGACGAAGGCCGAGACCGCGTTCAGCAGGGTCGTCTTGCCGGTGCCGGTTCCGCCGGCGATCAGGATGTTGAGCTTTCCGCGCACGCAGGCGGAGATGAAGTGAGCCGCCTTCGGCGTGATCGACCCGAAGTTGATCAGGTCGTCGGCCGTGTACGGGTCGCGCGCGAACTTCCGGATCGTGAGCGTCGGCCCCCTGAGCGAGAGCGGAGGGATGATCGCGTTGACACGGCTTCCGTCCGGGAGGCGCGCGTCGACCATCGGCGAGGACTCGTCCACCCGCCGGCCGACCTGCGAGACGATCTTGTCGATGATGCGGAGGAGGTGCGCGTTGTCGGCGAACCCCGCCGTCGTGCGCTCGATCTTCCCTGCTCGCTCGACGAAGATCCGGTCGTAGTTGTTGACCATCACTTCCGTGACGGTGTCGTCGCGGAGGAGTGGCTCGAGCGGCCCGTAGCCAAGGATGTCGTCGGCGATCTCGCGCGTGATCTGGCGGCGCTCCTCGCGCGTCAGCGGCGTCCGGTCGAGCGCGAGCTGCTCGGTCACGACCCGCATCACCTGCTCGGTCAGGTCCCCGGCGGCGTCGCTCGAGAAGAGCTGCGGGCCGAGCTTCGCGATGCAGGCGTGGTGGACGCGGGTCTTGAGCTCCGCGTACGGATCGATCGACCCGGGATCGCGGGGGGCTTCCTGCACCCCGCTGATCGAGTGCGCCTCGTGCGTCGCCGAGGCGCCCTGCCCGTTCCCGTTGCCGTTCCCGTTCGAGCTCTTGATGCGGTCGTGGAGGCCCATTCCTACCTCCCGAACCAGCGCCGGCCGCCCTTGGCGGCGTCAGCCTCCGCCGGGACGACGGCCTTCGCCATCTCGCGCACCGCGCGGGAGAACTCGGCCCGGGCATCGGAGAGGACGGCCGGCGTGCCGCGGTTCACCGAGATCGGGACGGCCCGGTCGCTCGGGATCTCGAAGCGCACCTTCCGCTCGAGCGCCCCCTCGACCTCGCCCGGCTTCATGCCCACCTTCGAGTTCGCGCGGTTCAGGACGAGCCGGATCCGCTCGGACGGGAAGGAAAGCAGGTCGAGCGTCTGGAGAGCCAGCCGGACGTTCTTCAGTGTCGGCACGTCGAGAGAGCAGATGAGCAAGAGCTCGTCGGTCCGGTCGAGCGTCGCCAGCATCGGCCCGTGGAAGAAGGGCGATGTGTCCACGACGATCACGTCGTAGGAGTCCCGCGCCACCTCCAGGAGCTGAGCCAGCTTCGCCTCCGTGACGAGCTCAGCATCCTCCGGCCGAAGCGGCGCCGGAAGGATGTCGAGCCCGCAGGCATGGCGCGTGACGTAACCCGCGACTTTTTCGTTGTCGAGCTCGCCCGGGGCGACGACCAGGTCGTAGATCGTCTTCTCGGGCTCGATCCCGAGCATGATCGCCGCGTCCCCAAACTGGAGATCGAGGTCGACGAGCAACGCCCGCTTGCCTTCGTTCTTGGCGATCGAGGCAGCCGTGTTCGTAGCGATGACCGTCTTGCCCGTCCCGCCCTTGGGCGAGAAGACCGTGACGATTCGGCCCCGGCTGGCGTGGCCGCCCGGCGGGCGGCGCCCGCCCTGGCCCGCCTTTCGGATCGCGAAGACGACGTTCTCCGTCATCTGCGGAAGGAGGAGAACGTCGGCCACGTCGGCCGCAAGCGCCTCCTCGAGCAGAGCGGAGGACTCGCCCGAGGCGAGCAGGATGACCGGAGCGGCCGTGTGCTCGCGGATGGTGGCGAGCTCGTTCTGCGGCAGGCGCGAATCGCGCGTCCCGTGCAGGACGACGCTCAGATGCCCGCCCCGCAGGGCGGCGACCGACTCGGCGGCGCTCTCGCTCGCACCGACGAGCTCGATCTCGCCGTGGCGCTCGAGCGCCTGCCGGAGCTCGGAGAGCCCTTCGCAGTCGCCCGTGACGAAGAGCCGCACCTTCTCGCGCGTCAGCGTGCGCGTGTCCGTATCCAGCCTCATCGTCCTATTCCTTTCCGGTCAGGGTTCGCTCGGCATTCGCGAGCGCCTGGATCTGGGTCATCGAGAAGCCGTCGAGGAGGAGCGACCAAGCCGTCTCCGCGCTCTCCGGGCTGTTGGCGGCGTCCTCGGCCGGCCTGAGCTCGAGCGTCCACTCGCCGTTCTGCGTCAGCCAGAAGAGCTTCTGGGACTGCGCGTCGGTGAGAGCGAGCATGGCTGCGAGCGCCGACCCGTTCGGGCCGTTCGTCAGCTTTTGCGTCGAGTCTGGCCGATCGGGTGCCTTCAGCACGAGGATCTCCCGCAGGACGACCCGGCTGAAGTGCCGCGTGTCCGACTCCGGCACGTTCCAGGAGCCCAGGACATCGACGTAGTCACCCTCGCGAAGCGTCCCGGCCAGCAGCTGGTGCTGCGTGCCGGAGAGCTGAACCGCGCGCTTGTTCCCGGTCAGCTGGGCGCGGATGCCCTGCTTCTCCGTGGAGGTGAAGCGAAGCGTGGTCAGCTGCTCGCCCGCGTAGATGGGTGTCGAAGCGATCTTCCCTTCGAGCTGCTCGGGCGAGGTGATCGCGCCGGGTGCGACGCTCTTCTTCGCGACCTCGAGCTCCTTCAGGAACCCGCCGCCCGCGATGTCCTCGCCCGGCGTGCCCTCCTCGACGTCGCGGGCGGCCACCCAGACCGTCGCGTCAGACTCGGCGTCGACGACGCTTCGCTTGTAGTTCGTGACGTAGAAGATGGTTAGGAGGCCTGCGACGAGCGCAAGGGCGATTGCAATTCCGATGTTTCTCAGCCGGTATGTCATTGTGAACCCGCTTTCTCCTTGCGCTTTCGCGCGTTTATTCGATCAATTCCACTGCGTAGGCGCCGAAAGACAGTGATCCCGCCGATGAGCTGGGGATTCCCTGCCAGATGACCCGCGTGAAATGCCCGTAGAGCTTCTCTCGATTTCCAGCCAGATCCATATCGCTGATCACGAAGCCAACCCAGCCGATGATGTCGTATTTCGCGCCAGACCCCGTGCCGGTGAGCTTCTTGTAGACCGGAAACAGCATCTCTTCGCCAATGCGCATCTGAAGAGCATCCTTGATGGCGCTGAACGGGTTGCCGGTGCGCGCCTCGTAGTTTCCGAGCTCCATGTAGTCGTCAAAGCCTCGGAGGATCTGATCGCGCAGGTCGCTCGTCCCGGGGTTTCCGTTCCCGGTCAAGTTGATGAACCCGAAGGACCCTGGCCCAGCGGGGCCAGAGGGCCCGTTGGCCTTGAGGTGGTGGTACTCGAGCTCAGTCGGCTCGCCGAAGCATGGAAGCGGCTTGCACGTGAGCTTCGGGTGTAGGTGATTCACGACAATCGGTGCCACCCACAGCGCACTAGAGAGGGTGCCTGTGCGGGCGGCGGCGTTGGCGTGTACTTCCACGCTCTCGATCGCGAAGACGCCCGAGAAGAACCCGGGAGTCGTCTTGTCCGATGCCACCACGATTGTGTCGTATGGATCGACGGTGGTCGTGAAGGTGATGTCCGCGGCCTCAATGTCGTCGCCGTTTTTCGCGCCGTACTCCAGCGCGAGACTGGTGGCAAAGCCGGTATCCCCAGGAAGCGCCTGGGCCCCGGCGAGCGCAGCGGCATCTGTGTCGGCCTGCAGCTTGCGATCGGCCCGGAACCAGGATCCGACGTCCAGAACGGCCGCAGCCATCCCGATGAGAACGACCAGGGTGAGCACCGTGATCACTGCGGCCTGACCCGCCTCTCCGCGTGGGCGTCTCATTCAATCCGCTCCGTAGTCGTGCTCGAAAGCGTCCCCGACTCGACCACAAAGCCGAGGAGCGAGACCTGGTAGGGATATTCGGCCGTCACCGTCACGTCGGCGCCCTTCTCCCACGCGGGCGAGGCGCTCACCGAGACCTCGAGCTCCCCCTGGTCGAGATTCTCGGCGGAGGCGCGTGCGGCCGTCTCGGCCTCGCCGGCTCCATTCTGCGTGGCGAGTCCGACGGCACCCTTCCGAGCACCGGCCCGGGCTGCGTCCGTGATCGTCAGATAGTTGTTGAAGACGATCCCGAACTGAAGAACGGCGAAGAGCAGCAGCGCGAGAATCGGCAAGACCAGAGCGAATTCCGTCATGGTCTGACCCGACTCGTCGTTCTGAAGGTTTTGCTTGCGGCGGTGTGTCATGTGCGGCGGTGCTGTGTTAGGGAGTGGGCGGACCCTTCATGCGACTCGAAGGGCCCGCCCTGGCCATGTGCCTACGCTTACCGGCTTAGAGGAAGCCGACGACGCTGTCGATCGCGTTGCTGATGGCGCCGGAAAGCGCCGTGAGCGCGACGACGACACCCAGCGCGATGACGGCAAGAACGACGCCGTACTCGGCCATCGTCTGCCCCTCCTCGCGGGTGCGGAGCGCCTCGATCCAGTTGGTGAAGATGCTCGTCAAGTAATTCACCTCCCTTGCGTGTCTCGAAGTCCCGAAATGGGGCGCTCACGCCTGTCACAGATCCGCGACGAAGCTGAGCCCTTTGTGGAACGAGAGAGCCGATGAAAACGGTGAGCAAATATGGTGGTCACGTCGGAAACAACCTCCGAGCTATCCGGCGTGACCGCTCCGCCGTTTTCGCTTTGGCTGGCTCGATCATCGCTCTCAGAAGCCTTGGCTCAAATCCCTCACATTGTTGATTCGCAGCGGCGTTCCTCACAACGAGGGATGCCCGACCCTCCCGGGGGCTCGATACAGAGACCGTCCCGTCGCGGCCGCGGACACGAACTCGTGAACCGCGCCGAAGTGGCGGCCTCGGCGCCCAAAGCAGGAGCTAGGGCAATGCCGCAATCGAGACCACCTTCGCGCACGACACTCGTGCGCCTCGTCCTCCTCGCACTACTGGGCTGGGCGCTCTGCAGCCTTCGCCGCACCGCGCCAGACGTCCGGGCGGCGAACGATCCGATCGACTTCGAGACGACGTCCTGGGCGCAGGAGAGCGCACCGTCGGTTCCGACGCCCGAGCGAGGGCGCGGCCGCAGGCGTCGCTTCGCGACGAGCCTCGCCTTTGCGACGCTCTTCTTCGCAGGGGCGGCGCTCTCAGCCGGCGCCGGTGACGCGCTGGTCCAGGCGATCGAGTCCGATACGACCACGACGGACACGACAACGGCGGCCCCGCCGCCGGCCGAGTCCACTGACGAGTCGATTCCGCCCGAGAGCGCGCCGTCTGAGGAAGCCCCCGCGCCGGCCCCGCCCGAGAGCGAGTCGCCGCCGGCGGAGGGGACGATCCCACCTGACGGGGAGACGCCTCCGGCGGAGAGCGAGCAGCCCGCGCCGGGTACCGACCCGGGCACCGAGCCCGAGCCCGCGCCCGAGGCCCCGATCGAGGGCACGCCTGCACCCGACCCGACCGAGCCCGCGCCGGCTACTGAGCCGACGCAGGATGAAACCCCGAGCGATGGCAGCGCTGGGCCGGACGAGAGCACTCCTGCTCCCGCTCCACCTCCGGGACCGCCCGTGATCGAGCCGCACTCGCATGCTGAGGACGGCGAGACGCGAACCGTCGACCCGGAGGCCGAGACGATTGGCACTTTCGCCACGGTCTGGCTCCACCGGGCGCTCCCCGATCCGACGCCGCCCGCCAGGCGCCTGGCACCCGCGTTCGCGAGGACGCTCCGCGCCGAGGCACGGAGGACGGGTGTCGACTGGGCAATCCTGCTCGGCGGCCTGCGAGCCGAGGGTCGCACCGGCCGCATCCCGGCCACGCGCGCGTACGTCCGCTGGTTCGCCGAGGCGATCGAGGACCGCATGCAGGCCGGCGAGTGGCAGGCGTTCCTCGCACTGCGGGGCCGGACTTCGTACGCCGACCGAGCACACGCGCTGACCCGCTACAACCGCGCAGTCGGACTGCGGGCGCTCGTTCGCGGCCTCGACTCCTCCAAGAAGGCGCTGGCCGAGCGGACGCTCGCTGACGATCGGATCGACGTCTACGCGAGCGGCCGGGCCGACATCGCCGCCGGCCGGATCGACGTCCGCGTGCTCATCCTGCTCCGCTACCTCGCAGAGTCGCACGGACAGGTAACCGTCTCGAGCCTGCAGTCGGGCCACCGCCTCTACGCGCGGCCCGGAGTCGTCTCGGCCCACATCTACGGGCTCGCAGCCGACATCGCCACGCTCGGAAATCAGTCGATCATGGGCAACTCGGCGCCCGGTGGCGTGACGGAGAAGGGCGTCCGAGACGTCCTCCTCCTTCCGGCCGAGATCCGCCCCCAGCAGGTCATCTCGCTGCTGGGGCTGGGGGGCCCGTCATTCCCGATGTCGAACCACGCCGACCACATCCACGTGGGGTTCTAGGCGACCGCGACGAACGACGTAGGGGCGGGGCCAAAGGCCTCGCCCCTACGTCGTTACGAGCTCATGCGCGAGATCCAGCTACAGGTCGACGGGCGAACTGTGTGCGAGCGGTGCGTCGTTGCGGGGAGCCCGCTCGCACGGATGAGGGGTCTCCTCGGGCGCAAGGCCCTTCCAGCCGGCGAGGGGATCCTCTTGCGACCCGCCTCGTCGGTGCACACCGCCTTCATGCGCTTCCCGATCGACGCCGTCTTTCTCGACGTGGACGGGCGCGTCCTGCGGGTGGCGGCGCACCTGAACCCCTGGCGAGCGGCCGGTTGCCGCGGAGCCCGCGCCGTTCTCGAGCTCTCTGCTGGTGAGTCCGAACGACGCGGGGTCCGACCGGGCGACCGAGTCGTCTGCGATCGGGGCTTGACTTCCTAGGCCGTCTGCGTTGCCGCGATGCGGCGGCGCAGCTCGGCCTCGGGGAAGTTGCGGAACCTCCGCTTCATCTGGCCCGCAGTCATGGTGCCGCCTTTCAGTTGCCGCTTTCTTGCCGGACTTATCGTGAGTGATCCGCGCCGTCTTCGCCAACTCGCGCGAGGATCAGCACACGGAGAGCGCGTGGCCGAAGCTCGAAGTCGAGCGGCGGCTCGAGGATGACCGGCTGGCCGTCGAGCGCAGCGTGAATCCGCGCCTCGACGAGTCGACCCGGAAGCGGGGCGCCACGTACTCCGTCCAGCCGTGCGCACCTTCGAGGCGCGCAGCCGCTCCGCCTCGGCCGCGAGGTCGGCTACGAGGGAACGGCTCGCCCCGAGCGCGGATTGACGAGGAGAAAGGGCCGCGTGCTCGCGAGGGTCAGACGGCGCCTTCGATGGCGTGCAGCGTCCAGGCAGGGCCGAGGCGGATCAGGTGCCCGTCCGGGTCGGCCAGATCGTAGACCTCGGTGCCGAATCGCGTCCCCGTCAGGACGCCCTCGACGCCGCGCGCGCGGAGCGCCTCGATCTCGGCGTCGAGATACTCAGCGGCGAGCTCGAGGCGGACACTGCCCCCGACCTCCCGTCCCCGGTCTGGGTCACAGGTGAGGACGAGGTACGTTCGCTCCTCGAGGACGAAGAAAGCGCTCTGGGCGTTCTCGCCCTCGTCATAGGCCGCCTGTGGGCCTTTGCCCAGCAGCCGCGTGTAAAAGTCCATCGCGACGTCGAGGTCGGTGACGTAGAGGTGGATCGCGCTGACGAGGCTCACGTCGACCGCTTAGGCAGGCCGCCGCCGGCGGTCTGCGCGTTTGTCGCGTTCTTTCTTCTTGCGCTGCCGGTCGCTGCGCCAGCGCCTGATCGGGCGAGAACCACGTCCCACGCGGCCGGACTCTAACCGAGGGCACCCACCTGCGAGCGCGTGGGCTACACTCAGATTTAGACGTGTCTAAATCTCGAGTCACCCGGAGACAGCTCCTGGCGGGCGCGGCGCCTGTCGTGGCCGGGGTTCCGCTAATCCGCTTCGCGGCCGGAGCGGAGGGGGGAGTCGAGCGTTTCGCGGTGCACGACCAGGCGGCGCTCGGCCACGCGTCGATGATCGGCGACCAAGTGCCCGCGCCCGGCGCACCGGGGGCCCTCGACAGCCTCCTGCTGCCGACCCCCCCGCTGCCGCACGAGCCGGGCCGTGTGCGCGAATACCGGCTCCAGGCGATCGACCGCGAGATCGAAGTGGCGCAGGGCGTGCACTTCGCCGCGTGGACCTACAACGGCACCGTTCCCGGGCCGGTGATCCGCGCGACGGAGGACGACCTCCTGCGCGTTCGATTCGTGAACGGGGGCGCGCATCCGCACACGATCCACTTCCACGGGATCCACCCGGCCAACATGGACGGCGTATTCGAAGTGGTCGACTCGGGCGACGAGTTCACCTACGAGTTCCCGGCCCGCCCGTACGGGATGCACCTCTATCACTGCCACACCACCCCGCTCAAGAAGCACATCCACAAGGGCCTCTACGGCGCCTTCATAATCGACCCGCCCGAGCCGCGGAAGCCCGCCAAGGAGCTCGTCATGGTCATGAACGGCTTCGACACCGACGGGGACGGCGAGAACAACTTCTACTCGGTGAACGGCAAGGCGTTCTACTACGCCAAGTATCCGATCGAGGTGCGGCGCTCCGAAACGGTGCGCATCTACCTGGCGAACCTGACGGAGTTCGACCTGATCAACTCCTTCCACCTCCACGGAGAGTTCTTCCGCTACTACCCCACGGGCTCGACGGACTTCTTCGAGTACACCGACACCGTGATGCTCACCCAGGGGCAGCGGGGGATCATCGAGATCGACTTCCACCACACGGGCAAGTTCATGTTCCACGCGCACCAGTCCGAGTTCACGGAGCTCGGCTGGATGGGCTTCTTCGACGTCGTGGACTGATGAGCGCCGAATCGGGAGCAGCGCGCCGCCCGACGACCGCACGCTGGCGGCTCTGGGCCTTCGTGCCGCTCGTGCTGCTCGTCGGCGCGGTCGCGCTCGCGGGGGGCACGGGCGCTCCGGTCACCGAGCTCGTCCGCTCCAACCCGCCGCCGGCCGACGAGTTCGCGATTCGGCGGGTCACCTTCGAGCCGGGCGAGATCCGGATCCGGGTCACGAACCCCCAGCAAGCCGACTTGACGATCGCCACCGTCACCGTGGACGACGCGGTCGTCCCATATGAACTGGACGGCCCGGGGACGCTGGGGCGCCTCCGGTCCGCGACGATCGTCGTCCCGTTCGACTGGGTTCAGGACGATCCGATCACGGTCGGCGTGACGAGCTCTTCGGGCATCCAGACGACGGAGGCGATCCCCGCCGCGGTCGAGACGCCGGGCGTCTCGGGTGGAAGCATCCTCGGCTACGGCCTGATCGGGCTCCTCGTCGGCGTCGTCCCCGTGGCGCTCGGGCTCCTCTGGCTCCCGACCCTGCGCCAGACCGCGCCCGAATGGCTCGCAGCCTTCATGGCGCTGACTGCAGGCCTGCTGAGCTTCCTCGCCGTCGAGGCGCTCTCCGAGGCGCTCACGCTCCAGGCCGCGCTGCCCTCGGCGGTCGGCGGCGCCGGCGTCGTGCTGCTCGGCTTTGCGCTGAGCTACCTCACCCTCACCCTCCTCTCGCACCGGCTGGGCCGTGGGAGCGCCGGAAGCGCGGGGCCGCTTCGCGGACTCGCGCTCGCGACCCTGGTCGCGATCGGGATCGGGCTGCACAACTTCGGCGAGGGCCTGGCGATCGGCTCGTCCTTCGCGCTCGGTGAACTCGCCCTCGGCACGTTCTTCATCGTCGGCTTCATGCTCCACAACGTCACCGAGGGCCTCGGCATCGCCGCCCCTGCGGCCGAGGACGGAGAGGCGGTTCGCTTTTCCCGGCTCGCTGTCCTCGCCCTCGTCGCCGGGGCCCCGGCGATCCTCGGAGCGTGGCTCGGCGGGTTCTTCACGAGCGACATCCTCGCCGTCGTCTTCTTCGCCGCCGCCGCGGGCGCGGCGGCGGAGGTCGTCCTCGAGGTCGTGCGCTTCGTCGCGCGGAAGGCGCCCGGGGGGTTGACCTCGCCTCACGTCATCGGCGGGTTCCTGGCGGGGCTCGCGGTCATGTACGCGACCGGCCTGCTCGTCTAGGGAAGGAGCGGCGAGCGCAGGCCCGCGGCAAAGCCGCGCCGGGCAGCGAGCGCCTCGAGCACGAGCACGGTGTCGGCCACGGGCACATCCTCCAAGTACTCGTCGCGCTCCTCGAACGAGCGCAGAACAAGGCCGACGGCGTCGCCGTAGGCTTCCCCGTCGCCGACGGCGAGGGCTGCGAGCGCGGCCGCCACCCCGGCGGGAAAGGACCCGGCGTCGCCGGTGCGAAGGGAGGCCGCAAGGCGCGCGGCCTCTGCGTCGTCCTCGAGGATGTGGGCAGCGAGCGCGGCCGCGTAGCGTGCGATAGGCGAGGCGTCGGTCGCGGAGCCGGTCTCCCGGGCCCAGGCAGCATCTTGCGCCGCGCCCTCCCAGTCGCCCGCGAGGATCCTGGCCTTAAGCGCGCCGATGAGACGCCCCCAGCTCCCCGGCGGCGCACCCTCGTAGCTCTCACGGTAGCGCTCTCCAGAACGGGCGAACCAGCCGCGCGCCTCCGCCTCGCGGCACTGCATGAGGCGGCAGAGCCCGGCGCCGCCCGCCGCCATGGCCATCCGGACGAGCTGCCGCTGGCGCGAATCGGCCTCGCCCGGCAGACGAGCAGCACCGTCCCGGTAGCGGAGTTCCTCGGCTACGGCACGTGCGTCCCAGTCCACGGTCGCAGCCTAGTTGCCGCTTCGACCCCCCGAATGGGGGACGCAAGCAGGTGGAAAGTGTTTACTTTTGTCGTAACGACGATGATTCCGCGCATCCAGGAGGCGGTTCCTCCCTCTCGCCGCCCGTGTGGATCTCGCGTCTTCCATCCCGTCAGACGGGGGCCCGTTGCCGCAGACGGGCTCCCGTCCGCGACGGTCCTCCCTCGACGGAGGCTTGCATGACGGCCGTCGCTACGGCAGGATGCGTCGCGGGAAGATGGAGAGCAACAAATGTCGCCCCCCTCTTCCCGCGGCGTTATCGACCTGTCAGACTACGGACCCCACGGTGCCCGGATGGGCCGCGGCGCCCCCGAGGAGCTTAGGGACCCCATGGTAGACCGAAGAACCCGAGCATCGAAGCCGCAGCCGCAGAGGAGATTGCGAGCATGATGAAACGAACCTTCATTGCGGGACCGTCCTTTTCTCGTTTTCTAGCGGAACAGCCCCGGGCCCGGGTACTGGCGCGCACGAGTATATAACGGGAGCCTCGAGAAAGGAAGCCATGCCAAGACAAAAGTCAAATCACGTCGACGATCCGCGCGCCGTCGGTGAGCGCCTCCGCGCCGCGCGGGAGGCCGCGAATCTCAGTCAGCGGCAGCTCGCCTTCCAGGGCTGCTCGCCCGCGTACATCTCGCGCATCGAGGCCGGCGACCGCATCCCGTCCCTCCAGCTCCTCCGGGAGCTTGGCCGCCGGCTCGACGTTACCGAGGACTACCTCGCCACGGGTACGGCTACGACCGCGCACAACTTCTCGCTGCTCGAGGCCGAGATCGCCCTCCGGCTGGATGACGTCGAGCGCGCACGCGACCTCTACACCGTGGCGCTCGCAAGCGCCGTCGCGCCCCGCGAGCGAGCGCAGGCGGAGGAGGGCCTCGGCCACCTCGCCTTTCGCGAGAGCGAGCTGCAAGAGGCCGTCACGCTCTTCGAGCAGGCGCTCGTCACCTCGGGCTCCGAGGAATGGGAGCGCCCCGCGCTCGCCGAGAGCCTCGGCCGCGCCTACGCGCTCCTCGGCGAGCTCGCGCCCGCGATCTCCATCTTCGAGCGCTGCCTCGCCTCGTTCGAGCGTCTGGACGACCGTGTGCAGGCAATCCGCTTCGCCTGCCTGCTCGGCTACGCGCTCTCGGACTCGGGGGACTTCGCTCGAGCCGAGCAGGTTGTCAGCAAGGCGCTCGCGGAGGGTCGCGAGAGCTTCGACCCGTACATGCGCGCTCGGGTCTACTGGTCGAAGGCGAAGCTCCGGATGGAGCAGGGCGACGCCGACGGCGCCTCGCGCTACGCCTACCAGGCGCTCGGTGCGCTCGAGCTGACCGAGGATCTCCACTACACGGGCCTCGCTCACCAGCTCGTCGCCCACATCGAGCTGGAGCGCGACCGTCCCCAGGAGGCGCTCGCCCATCTCCAGGAGGGCTGGCCGCTCCTCGCGCAGACCGGGAGCCCGATCGAGCGGGCGCAGTTCCGGGTCGAGGAGGCTCGAGCGCTTGCTCGGATCGGCGAGAGCGAGCAGGCCACCGAGATCGCCCGCGAGATTCATGGCCTCCTGCACGAGGCCGAGCCGATCGACGCCGGCCGGGTCTACGCCGTGCTCGGTGAGGTCGCCACGGACGTCGGCGATCCCCAGCGTGCCCGCGAGCTCTACGAGCGCGCCGCCGACTTCCTCGAGCGCAACACGCCGAACCGCTACCTCGTCGACGTCTACGCGAAGCTCGCCGACCTCCTCGAGGCGGAGGGCCGACCAGATGCGGCATACGGGTACATGAAGAAGGCGGTCGGCATGCAGCAGGCCGTTTCACCGAAGTCCGCCGTCTAGCGCAGCGACCAGGCGGGCAGGTCCCGCGCGGGAGTTTCGCCCGGACGATCTTGTATAGTGTTGGGTAGCCGCGCGCTTGTCGCGCTGGCTCCTTGAGGGGAACTCGCAGCGCTCGGGCCGCTGCGCGCCATGCCAGAAACGATTCGCGATCCGACCGATCCGTCGGAGGCGACGGACGGGCTCACCGCCGCCGCCCTCCGAGCCGAGGCGTGGGCAGGCGAACCCTTCATGCGCCCCGGCGAGGACCCCGACGAGGTTCTCGCTCCGGATCACGCGCGCCGCCGGGCACTCGACGACGCGCAAGCGGAGATGGACTCTGGCCTGCGCGGCCCGTCCGCGCACTGGCGCGTCCGCTATGCCCTCATGCTCGGCCTCGAACGCGTGATCACTGACCACCCGCCCCGCCTTGCGTCCGGGACGGAACTTCGCAGGCACCAGATCGACGCGCTTGCGGGGATGCTCACGGAGTTGATCGCCAAGGCCGAGGGGCGCGATGAGAACGGCCACGCGAACGGCAATGGAAGCGGCAACGGCGCAGTTGCTGACGTCGAGCCGCCGCTCGACGAGGAAGAGGAGGTCGAGGAGCTCGACGCCGAGGACGAAGAGTTAGCCGTTCCCGACGACCCCGGTGCGGTCAGACGATTCCGCTTCCGCCACCCGACCGCCTCCGGAAAGACGATCGCCGCGGGCGGGTTCGTGGAGGCGGCCCGCACGATGGGCGTCCTCATCCTCACCCACCGGCGCCTTCTCGTCAGCCAGTTCGACCGCGACTTGACGACCGAGGGGTACGGAGACCGGTTCCGGCCGGCGATCGAGGCCGGGGACGAATCGCTCCTCCCGAATCCGATCACGATCCAGACGTACGCCTGGTTCGCGCGGCACGTCGGGTCAATCTCGCGCACGGCGTATCAGCTCGTCATCTGTGACGAGGCGCACACCGCCCTCGGCGAGAAGACGAGCACGGCGATCCGGAGCTTCACCGAGCCGCTCTACATCGGCATGACCGCGACCGAGCAGCTGATCGCCAAGCAGGTCTCGGACGTTTTTCCGGCCTCGGTGGACGACCTTCCGCTCGGGGACGCCGCGCGCCGGGGACTGATCGCACCGCTTCGCTGCCTCCGCGTGCCGCCCGCTGCGGCGATCTCGTCCGTGCCGGTCGTGGGCGGCGACTATGACCAGGAGGCGCTGGCCAAGGTTCTCGATCACGCGCTCATCAACCAGGCAGCCGCCAGCCTCTACCGAGACCGCTTCGACGCGACCCCGGGGATCGTGTACGCGGCCGGCGTCGAGCACGCCTACAACCTGGCGCGCGAGTTCCGCGCGGCCGGAATCAAGGCGGAAGCGGTCAGCGGGCGGACGGCGCCGCTTCGCCTGGCCGAGACTCTGGCCGCCTACGAGCGGGGAGAGATCAACGTCCTCATCAACGCCCAGCTCCTGGCCGAAGGCTGGAACTCGCCCCGGGCGTCGGTCTGCGTGCACCTGGCTCCGACCGCCTCCCGGCGCGTCTACCAGCAGCGGATCGGGCGGATCATGCGCATTCACGCACGCAAGGAGGCGGGAGTCGTCGTCGACTTCATCGACCCGGCCGCGACCCACAACGACCGGACGATCACCCTCCACTCGCTCCTCGATTCGGACTTCTACCGGCCCGGCGCGCGGGTCACCCCGGCGCCGCGGAGGCGCATCCAGCGGCGCGCTCGGCGGAAGCTCTCGCCCGCGCCGTGGCTCGTGCCCGTGACGCCGGACCCTCGCCGGCGAGTCGCGGTCATCCAGCGGGAATGGGAGCGGGTCGACCCGGTGCGCCTCGCGACCGACGAGCAGCTCCTGTGGGCGACCATCGCCGGACGGCAAGTCCGTTTCGACGAGCGGCAGCAGTTCGCCGAAAAGCTGGCCAAGGCCAGCCGCGAGTGCCGGGAGGCCTTCCTCACGAGCTGCGCGGCGGAGAACCCGAACCGCCGTCTGCGCGTCTCGGCGCTCGGCGACAGGGTTGCGATCGTCGTCGACCGCGCGAGCTTCGACGACCTGGTCTCGATGGTCACCTCAGCTCCCACCTGGGAGAAGGATCGCGTCCACGGCGTGCGGATCCTCCTGCGGGCGGCTGGCGAGGGGACGGTCGAGGCGCCGCCGGACATCCTGGCGCGCTGGACGTGGCGCCTCGCTCGGGCCACACGAAAGCTGCAGGACCGCCGGGCAAGCGCCGACCTCCCTGATGCGAAGCGGCTCCTGGGCGCCCTGACGAACTCGCGCGGCCACAGGCACGAAGAGAACGCGGCCCGGCTCGTAAACGTCGCGCTCGAGCAGCCGATCCACGTCGGCGCCGCGCTCCTCGCCTCGGCCGAGGCCTACACACCGACCGCTCAGAAGCTGGTCGAAGGCGCGCGGGATCGCCTCGGGTCGATCGAGGACGTCGCGACTGCCCTGGCCGACAACCTGCCCGCTGCCAAGCAGCCGAGCGGCAAGTCGCGTCGCCGCAGGCGGCGCAAGAAGCGCGGCGGCGAAGCACCGAGGGCCACGACACCCGGGCCGTCGCCCAACGGCAAGCCGGACGACGGCAGCGTCCCGCAGCCGATCGCAGCCGAGCCCTCCTAGCTGTCCTCCGCCTCATCCTGGCGTCGGGCCTCGTGCTCCCGTAGGAAGCGCGTCAGCTCGGCGGCCAGCGTGTCTCCTGAGGGCACGTCGAGCTCCTCGCCGAGCGTGTCGCGGCGCCGCTCGAGCTCCTGCACATAGGCCTCGGTCTCTTCGTCCTGGCCGACGGCCTCGGAGACCTGGCGCTCGTACGCGTCGGAGGCCTGTTCGAGATCGGCCAGGTCGGTGGACGCGCCGACGAGATCGCCGAGCCGGCGGCAGAGAGCGAGCGCCGCCTTCGGACTGGCCGCGAGCGAGGCGTAGTGCGGCACTGCGGCCCAGAGGCTCGCCGAGGGGACGCCCGCCTCCCGGCACGCGTCGTGAAGGACGCCCACGATTCCCGTCGGCCCCTCGTAGCGAGAGGCGGCGAGGCCGAGCTCGCGAACCAACTCGGGATCCGTGGCCGAGCCGGTCACGGGCGCCGGCCGCGTGTGCGGGACATCGGCCAAGAGCGCGCCCAGGGTGATCACGAGCTCGACGCCGAGCTCCTGCGCAAGGCCGACGATCTCGCTCGCGAACGTGCGCCACCGTGTGCTCGGCTCGACCCCGATCACGAGCACCGCGTCGCGTTCGGCTCCGGGCAGCTCCGCGTGGTAAAGGACGTTCTCCGGCCAGTCGATCCGCCGCGTGTAGCCGTCGACGAGCGCCACGTGCGGGCGGGTGGCCTGGAAGTCGTAGAACTCCTCGGGATCGACGTCGCCGAAGCGCCGCGCCGACCACGACTGCGCTAGGAAGCTCGCGGCGAGCGAAGCGCCCTGGGCGCCGTCGTTCCAGCCCCGAAAGGCCGCGACCAGGACAGGTCGCCGCAGCGTCGGCCGCCGCTCGATGCGCAGGTGCCCAGCCATCCTTGGAGTCTAGGCCCGCAGGGGCGGGGCTTGCCCCACCGGCGAAGCTCGTTGGCCGAGAAGCACCGCCAGCACTACGACCGCCGCCCAGACCGCTGTCGCGAGCACGACATGGAGGAGCACGAGCCACCAAGGCAGCTGGTTTCGCCACTGCACCTCGCCCACGACCATCTGCAGGACGAGGAGGAGGAAGAGCGCGGCGGCGGCGGCACTCTCGCGCCCTGCGCGCGCACGCCGGCGAAAGAGCGCCGCGAGAACGACGATGAAGCCGACCCCGAAGACCGCCGTCGCCCTGACGTGCACGTAGATCGCGTCCTCCAGACTGCCGAAGCGCTGAATGTCCTCCCCGCCGGAATGGGGGCCGGCGGCCGTCACAAGCGTCCCCGTGACGACGAGGACGAGCGCGACCGGCACGAGGACGACGCCGAGCAGCCGCAGCCACCCGGGGAGGTCGGCGTAAGGACGACTCTCCACCAGACCGTCGGCTCCGAGGAAGACGACGACCGCCAGCGCGATCGCCGCGAGCGAGAGAAGGAAGTGGCCCATCACGATCAGCGGATGGAGCTCGTAGACCACCGTGATCCCTCCGAGGATCCCCTGGGCGAGCACGAGGAATGGAAGCCCGAGCGCGGCGGCCAAGAGGCGGCCGCGCACACCGGCGCGCCAGGCAGCCAGAGCGGCGAGGAGCGTAGTGAGCCCGACTCCGAAACCGACGACGCGATTGCCGAACTCGACGTAGGCGTTGAAGTCCTTCGCGGGGAGGACGGTGTCTCCGCAACGCGGCCAGTTCTCGCAGCCGAGCCCCGAGCCGGTCAGACGAACTGTCGCTCCCGTGACGACCACGAGAAAGAGCGCGCCGAGCGCGAGGGCCGCGGCAAAGCGAAACGCCCGCGCCGAGACAGCCGGGTCGCGCAGCCCCGGTCTCCTGACCGCCGCGATCACGAGTAGACGACGACCCCGGCCCCGGCCTCGACTCGCCCGAGTCGCGCGAGGAACTGCCCCGCGGCGGCGAAGGAGGCTTCGACCACGGCCGCCTTCTCCGCGGGCAGCGCGATCAGAAGGCCGCCCGAGGTTTGCGGGTCGAACCCGAGCAGCGCCGCGGTGTCGGGCAGCCCGTTCAGGGAGAGCGCGCCGGCAACGAACTCACGATTGCGCGGGTCGCCCGCCGTCCTCATGCCCTGCTCGGCCACGGCGAGGGCGCCGGGGAGTGCAGGGAAGCTCGAACCCTCGAGGACGACGCGAACCCCGCTTCGCTCGGCAAGCTCGTGCGTGTGCCCGAAGAGGCCGAAGCCCGTCACGTCCGTGACCGCGCCCGGCTCGAACGGTCGGATCGCGTCTGCCGCCTCCGCGTTCAGCCGGGTCATGGACTCGACGGCCGCGGCCAGCTCCGGCTCGCCGAGCAGACCCTTCCGGACGCCGGTCAGGACTAGTCCTGTCCCCAGCGGCTTCGTCAGGAAGAGCGCATCGCCGGGGCGGGCCGTGCTCTTTCGCCACACGGCGTCCGGGTGGACCGTGCCCACGACGGCCAGCCCGTACTTCGGCTCGTCGTCCCGGATCGTGTGGCCGCCCGCGAGGAGCGCGCCCGCCTCCGCCACCTTGGCCGCAGCACCGACCAGGATGGCCCGCACCAACTCCACGTGCAGGTCAGCGGGGAAGGCGGCCACCGACAGGGCGAGCAGCGGGCGCCCACCCATGGCGAAGACGTCGTTCAGGGCATTCGCGGCTGCGATCGCGCCGAAAGCAGCCGGGTCGTCGAGCATCGGCGGAAAGAAGTCGATCGTGAAGACGAGCGCGCGTTCGTCGTCCAGCCGGTAGACGGCCGCGTCGTCGGCCGGGGAAAGCCCGACCAGGAGCTCCTCGCTCGTGGCAGGCACGAAGCCGGAGAGGACTTCCTGCAGCCGCGCCGCCGGGTACTTGGCCGCGCACCCGCCGCCCGCCTCGAGTCCGGCGAGCTTCACGACGCGACCTGCGCGGGCCGGAGCGCGGCCGCTTTCCCGCGCATGACGGCCACGATCTCCGCAGCCACGGACACCGCTACTTCCTCCGGCGTCCGCGAGCCGATGTCGAGCCCGATGGGAGCATGGATCCTGGCAATCGCCTCGTCGGACACGCCCGCCTCGCGGAGTCGCTCGGCGCGCCGCTCGTTCGTCCGCCGCGCGCCCATCGCGCCGATGTAGCCGGCCGGGGTTCGGAGCGCGATCTGCAGGAGGGGCACGTCGAAGCGCTCCTCGTGCGTGAGGACGCAGATCGCCGTGCGCACGTCCACCGGCGCGTCGGCAAGAAAGCGGTCCGGCCATTCGACCACGAGCTCGTCCGCCTCTGGGAAGCGCTCCGGGGTCGCGAACTTCGCCCGAGCGTCGCAGACGGTGACGCGATAGCCGAGGAAGCGCCCCTGGCGCGCGATCGCCGCCGCGTGGTCGACGGCGCCGAAGACGTAGAGCTGCGGCCTCGGGGCAAACGACTGGACGAAGACGTCCACCCCCTCGGCCGTGACCAGCGTGCTTTCGCCTCGCGCGAGTGTCGTCCGAGCGGCCTCCTCGAGCTTTCCGTCGGCCGCCGGCTGGTCGGCGAAGACGAGGCGCTTGCGCCCTGCCTCCGGCCCGCTCACGGGCACGACGAGCGCGACCGGCCGCTCCGCCGCCAGGGCCTCACTCAGCGCCGGCAGCAGCCCCGGGTCGAGGGCGTCGACGAAGATGTGAACCGTGCCGCCGCACGGAAGGCCGACCTCGAAGGCCTCCTCGTCAGCGATCCCGTACGTCACCAGGCGGGGCGGGGCGCCAGAGAGCACCTCGCGAGCCTCCTCGTAGACCGCGGGCTCGACGCAGCCGCCCGTGACGGAGCCGACGACCTCCCCGCGCTCGGAGACGCCTAGGACGGCTCCTGGCGCGCGCGGAGCCGAGCGCTCGGTGCGCACGACGGTCGCCGTAGCCGCCGCGAGCCCCTCGGCCGCCCAGCGCTCGAGTTCTGGAAGGACGTCTCTCACCGGGTCTCCAGGGATTTCGAGCTTACCTGGGGCCTGGCCCCGTGCCTCCTGCCCTACCATGGCGCCGTGAGCGAGACCGTCACCACCCAGCGCACCTACGGCTCGCAAAGCATGTGGGCGCCGCTTCGGCGCGTGCTCGTCCGCCCGCCTGACGCCGAGGCCTCTGCCGCCTGGCGCGCCTTCGGCTGGCGCGACGAGCCCGACCCGGTCCAGCTCGCCGCCGAGCATGAGGCCTTCCGCGCGCTGCTCGCGGAGGCAGGGGCAGAGGTAATCGTCGGCGAGACGCCCGTTCCCCTCTCGCCTGACTCGATCTACACGTACGACCCGGCGATCGTTACCGACCGGGGGGCGATTCTCCTGCGGCCGGGCAAGGAAGGCCGCCAGGTCGAGGTCGACGCGATGGGCGCCGACCTCGTTGAAGCAGGCGTCCCGCTGCTCGCGAGGCTCGAGGCGCCCGCCACCGCCGAGGGCGGCGACACGGTCTGGCTCGACGAGCGGACGCTGCTCGCCGGACGCGGCTACCGGACGAACGAGGCGGGAATCGAAGCCCTCCGGAGGTTCCTTCCGGACGTGGAGGTCGTCTGGTTCGACCTGCCGTACCTGACCGGGCCCGCCGACGTCCTGCACCTGATGTCGTTGATCTCCCCGCTCGACCGGGATCTCGCGCTCGTCTATCTCCCGCTCCTGCCCGTCCGCTTGGTCGAGCTCCTCGAGAAGCGGGGTGTCCAGCTCGTCGAGGTACCCGAGGAGGAGTTCTGGTCGATGGGGCCAAACGTCCTCGCCCTCGCCCCGCGCGTCGCCTTGGCGCTCGACGGGAACGCGGAGACCCGCCGGCGCATGGAGGAGGCGGGAGTCGAGGTGCGCGTCTACGCGGGCGACCAGCTCTCGCGCCTCGGCGACGGCGGGCCGACGTGCCTCACCCGCCCGATCCTCCGCGCGGCCTAGGGTCAGGCGCCTTTCTCGATCGGAACGTCGACGAGGTTCCCCCATTCGGTCCACGAGCCGTCGTAGTTCCGCACGCGCTCGAAGCCGAGCAGCTCCCGCAGCACGAACCAGGTATGCGCGCTCCGCTCGCCGATCCGGCAGTACGCGGTGATCTCCTTGTCGGAGGTCACGCCCTTCCCGCCGTAGAGCTCACGCAGCTCCTCGGCTGACCTGAACGTCCCGTCGTCGGCGACCGCGCTCGCCCACGGGATCGAGACGGCCGTCGGAATGTGGCCCGCGCGCTGGGCGCCCTCCTGCTCGTATCCGGGGGGCGCCACGAGGTCGCCCGCGAACTCGCCGGGGGAGCGGACGTCGACGAGTGCGCGCTCGGAGGCGCCAAGCCACTCCCGCACCTCGTCCCGGTAGGCGCGGATCGACTCGTCCCGCTCGTGGGCCGCGTAGGACGCGGAGGCCGGCGAGGGCACATCCGCGGTCTGCTCGCGACCCTCGTCGATCCACTTCTGGCGCCCGCCGTCGAGAATCCGCACGTCCTCGTGGCCGTAGGTCTTCAGGTACCAGTACGCGTAGGCCGCGAACCAGTTGTTCTTGTCGCCGTAGAGGACGACGGTCGTGTCGTTCGCGATCCCGCGCTCGCCGAGCAGGCGCTCGAAGGTCTCGCGATCCACGAGGTCCCGCTCGATCGAATCCTGGAGATCGTCCCGCCAGTGGAGCTTGACGGCGCCCGGAATGTGGCCCTCGTCGTAGAGGTCGGGCGACTCGTCGACCTCCGCCACGACGATCACGTCGTCCGGCAGGTGCTCGGCGAGCCACTCGGTCGAGACGAGCACCGGCTTCGCATATCCATTCGCTCCCACTGTGACCTCCGCACCCTCGCTTTACAGAGTGAAGTAACGGAGCCTACAGCAGCCCGGCGCAGCCGAGCAAGGGTCTAGCGCCGGCGTTGCTGGCGCTAGACCCCTTAGAAGAGCTGTGCGGCGATCATGATTGCCGCGGCGCTCCACACCGCAAGCAGCGATGCGAGCACGGGAGCGAGTGGTCGAAGGGAAGGACGGGAGTCCATCGGCGACGGGATTCGCCCCGGCCGCCGTCCCTCCTCCCTAGCCGCCCCGATGGAAGCCTGGCGAAACTAGGTAGGAAGCCGGATCCGAAGAACCCTTCGTAGCCTCGACCGACCTGTCGGGCCCAGCCGCGGCGAGGAAGAGCGCTGCCTGGACGAGCACCACGAGCGCGATGAGCGAACGCATCTTCACTGTTTGGTCACCCCCTTCCTAGAAGTTGAAGTCCTGGAGAGCTTCTGCGGCGCGCCGGTATAGGTCTGCCGCCTTGCGATCGTCGCCGCGGCGCGCCGAGAGATCGCCCTGGGCGATCCACGCGGCGGCCCGGTGACTGGCCGAGGAGAGTTGGTCGAAACTTGATTCCGCGCGGGCAAACATGTCCTCCGCCTCGTCGAGGCGGCTCTGCTCGAGCATCGCGCGGCCGAGGACGAGCTGGACGTTGCCGATCTCGTCGAGGAGATCCTCACGTCCGCCGAGAAGCTCGAGCGCGTGTCGGCCCTGCTGCTCGGCGAGGTCGAGCTCCCCCGTGCGCAGGTGAACCTGCGCGAGCGAGGAGACGGCATAGCCCGCGTCAACATCGCTGCCCACTTCGAGCGCGACGCGGAAGGCGTCCTTCAGGTACGTCTTGGCCTCCTCGGGCTTGCCGAGGAGGAAGTTGAGGCCTCCGAGGTTGTTCAGGAGCTTGCCGACGTTCGCCTGGTAGGCGATCTCCTCGTACAGCCCCTTTGCCTGCTCGGCGTGCGAGCGGGCCAGCACCCAGCGCCCCTGGCGCTCGGCAACGAGCGAGGCCTGGAAGTTCGCCTGGGCGAGCGCGTAGCGATCGTCGATGCCCCTGGCGAGCTCGAGCGAGCGCTCGACGTCCTCGCGGGCGGCTTCCCAGTCACGTTGGCGCTGGTAGCAGCGGGAACGCCACTCGAGGATGAGGGCGCGAAGCCGATCGCACGGGAGGGCCGAGCCGTCCGCAAGCTGCAACGCCTGCGTGAGGAGACTGACCGAGGTGGCGATCGAGGAGAGGTTGAACCGGCACGCACCGAGGCGGAAGAGGACGTCGGCCCGGTCGACCTCGGTGAAGAGCGGCTCCTCAGCGAGAGCGCGGGCCCGCTCGAGCAGACGGATTGCGTCGCGCACCTCGCCGAGGTACATGCGAGCCCATGCTTCCGTGCGCAGGGCACGGAGCTCGAGGTCGGGCGCCTGGATGCCCCGAAGCGCCCCCGGGACGCTCGCGAGGATCGGAAGCACTTCTTCGTGCTCATGTGCCTCGAGCTTCGCCTCCGCCCGAGCGACCACGCTGTCGAGGCGGTCCCGCTCGCTGGAGGAGACGCCGTGGAGCAGATAGTTCTCGTCGACCCCGAGCCGCTCCGCGAGCCAGGCGACCGTCTCACGCGTCGGGCGCGTCTTGCCGCGCTCGATCTGGCTGACGTACTCCTTGGAGAAGCGCTCGTCGGCGAGGTCGGTCTGCGTCAGCCCGCTGTTGATCCGGAGCAGGCGGACGCGTTCGCCGACCGAAGGCCGAGGGTTGGTGCGCGTGCGCGCGGCGAGTGCGAGCGGAGAGTCGGTCATGCGTCTCTCCTCTGAACTATACGAGTGAACCATGACTTGACAATCTCACTTGACTTTTGTATCCGGTTCCGTAGAGTGCGACTTGCTCGTACCTACGCCGACGCCAGGCAGGTGCGAGGGACACGCCAGACATCGAGGCGACACCGAACCCGGAGGCGCGGCTTGGCCGCAGAGCCGAAGTCTCCGGGTTGTCGCCGTTAAATGCCTGCGGCAGCGGCATGGGGAATAGGTCGGCGGATCGCGTGCGAGCGGCGATCCCTCATTCGGTAGGCCCGGGCGGGACAAGTCCCGCCCCCACGACTAGGACTCGGCGGGGTCGCGCCCGGTGAGCCACCGGCGCCGCGAGGCGATGATCGCGGGAAAGTCGTCCTCGACGAGCCCGCCGAGCCGCGCGCTGATCATCTTCAGGAGCCCGACCGAGATGAAGAGCCAGGCCTCGGCACGCGGGTCGCGGTCAGCGAGGACGCCTCCCTCCGCCTGGGCCCGCTCGATCACGGCGGCCACGTACGCGTGCACCTCGCGCATGTGGCGGCGCATGTAGCGCCGCAGCTCGTCGTCGAGCCCCGCCTCCGAGAGCGCCTGCACCCAGAGGTTCGAGATGACCGCGCGATTCTTCTCCGAGCGGAAGAACGCCTGGGCCATCGCGCGCACCCAGTTCGCCGCGTCCGGCTCGGCGGCGACAGCGTCGTCCCAGAGGGCGCGAAGCTCCGCCCAGGTCTCGTCGAGGCACGCCAGGTAGAGGTCCCGCTTCGACTCGAAGTGGCGGTACAGGATCGGCTCGGTCACCCCGGCCGCCCGCGCGATCTCAGCCGTGGTCGTCCCGTGGTAGCTCCCGCGCGAAAAGACACGGCAAGCGCAGTCGAGGACGGCCGCGCGACGCTCGGGCGCCGGAAGGCGTGCCGGCATCAGGCGACCTCGGGGACGGGCTGGCCGGCGCGCGGCGGAATCGCGTGCGGACGGATCAGGACGCCCGCCACGACCGCGCCCACGAGGGCAATCCCGGCAGCGACCTCGAGCGCGGTCGAGAAGCCGTTCATGAAGGCCTGCGGCGTGCGCTCGTCCCCGATCTGCTGAGCCATGATCGCGCCGATCAAGGCGATCCCGATCGAGCCTCCGACCTGGCGCGACGCGTTGAGGACGGCGGAGCCGACGCCGGACTTGTCGACGGGAACCGAGCGGACCGCCGCCGCCGCGCTCGGCGTCATGGTCAGCGCCATCCCGACCCCTCCGAGCAGGAAGCCCGGCAGCAGATTCCAGAAGCTCGCGTCGAGCGTGAGCTGCGAGAAGTACAGGAGGTGGAGGGCGATCAGCGACATCCCCGCGACGAGTAGCGAGCGCGAGCCGATCCGGTCCGACGCCCGTCCGGCGATCGGGGCGATCAGGATGATCAGGATCGTCATCGGCAGGAAGGCGGCTCCGGCCTGGATCGCCGAGTAGCCGAGGATGTTCTGCATGTAGAGCGACACGAAGAAGAAGACGCCGAACATCGCCAGCGCGACGAGGAGGATGACCAGGTTCGCGCCGGAGAACGTCCCGCTCCGGAAGAGCGTCAGGTCGAGCATCGGGATCCGCTGGTGGCGCTCGAGGAGGACGAAGGCGACCAGCGCCACAATTGCGACGGCGAACGAGCCGACGATCCGGCCTGACGTCCACCCATAGGCGTTCGCCTCGATCAGACCGTAGGTGAGCGCGAAGAGACCGATGCTCGACGTGAGAAGGCCGGGAAGGTCGAGCCGCTGCTCCTCCGACTCGTCGCGCGACTCACGGATGAAGAGGAAGCTCGCGACGATCGCGAGGATGCCGACCGGGACGTTCACGAAGAAGATCCAGCTCCAGTCGATGTGCTCGGTGATCAGCCCGCCGACGAGCGGGCCGATCGCAAGCGCAAGCGCCGAGACCCCGGCCCAGATTCCGATGGCCGTCCCACGCTGGTGGGACGGAAAGGTGGCGGCGATGATCGAGAGGGTCGCCGGGTTCATGAGCGCGGCTCCGACTCCCTGGGCGATCCGCGCTCCGATCAGGACGTCGCCGCTCCCGGCGAGGCCGCAGGCGAGCGACGCGAGCGTGAAGATCGCCAGGCCGGCCACGAAGACGAGCCGGCGCCCGAACAGGTCGGCGAGCTTGCCGCCGATCAGCATCAGAGCAGCGAACGTGAGGGCGTAGCCGGTCACGATCCATTCGAGCTCCGAGAGGCCGATCTGGAGGTCGCGCTGAATCGAGGGGAGCGCGACGTTCACCACGGTGTTGTCGAGCATGATCATGAAGAGGCCGAACGAGACCGCGGCCAGAGTGAGCCATTTGCGGTTCGCCTCGTCCAGGATGCGCGCCCTCATGTTAGTGATCGCTATGTTAGCGCGCGGGGTACGGTCCCTGCATGCCACGCAATCCTCTCGAAGACGCGGGCCGCGCCCTGCGGGGCCTCGGCGAGCGACTGCGGGAGAGTGGCGGCCCCGAAGGGGAATGGCTGGCCGAGCAGCTCGACCGCCTTCAGCCGCAGGCGCGCCCTCGGCCCGAGGAGGAGCGCTCGCTCGAGGAGCTGCAGGCGGAGCTCGATGCGCTCGTCGGCCTCGAGACCGTCAAGGAGCAGGTGCGCGCCCTCGTAGCGTTCCTCCAGGTGCAGGCACTGCGCAAGCAGAGCGGGCTCCCGGAGGTGGCGACGAGCCAGCACCTCGTCTTCCTCGGCAACCCGGGGACCGGCAAGACGACGATCGCACGCCTCCTTGCCGAGATGTACCGCTCGATGGGCCTGCTGCGCCGGGGTCACCTGGTCGAGGTCGACCGCGCCGGCCTCGTCGGGCAGTGGGTGGGGTCGACGGCGATCAAGACCGACCGCGTCGTCCGCCAGGCGCTCGACGGTGTGCTCTTCGTCGACGAGGCGTATTCGCTGACCCCGGGCGACGAGCGACTCGACTTCGGGGCAGAGGCGGTCGAGACGCTCCTCAAGCGGATGGAGGACTTCCGCGAGCGGCTCGTCGTGATCGTGGCCGGCTACCCGCGGCTCATGCACCGCTTCCTCGCGTCGAACCCCGGCCTGCGCTCGCGCTTCGCGCGCGAGATCACCTTCCCCGACTACACGACGCCCGAGCTCCTCGCGATCTCGGACAAGTTCGTCGGTGAGCACGAGTACGACCTGGCGGACGGCGCCGAGGCGACCCTGGGGGCGATCTTCGACATGGCCCCGCGCAGCGAGGGGTTCGGAAACGCGCTCCCACGGCCGGGAGAACTCGAGCCCCATGTCCTCGATCGC
>JACCXC010000121.1 GCA_013697275.1 Actinomycetota bacterium
CTCGAAGACGCTGGACGGCCATTCGGTGAACTAACCGTCGCACCGTGACGC
Organism: Actinomycetota bacterium; assembly: GCA_013697275.1. Taxonomy (GTDB): domain Bacteria; phylum Actinomycetota; class Thermoleophilia; order Gaiellales; family Gaiellaceae; genus JACCXC01. The sequence continues at coordinate 52 of JACCXC010000121.1, forward strand.
CCGTCCTCGGCCACGGGGTCGGCAGCGTCCGCGACCTGCCGGTTCCCCAGTGGCTCGTCGTGCTCTGGCGCAGGCCGTTGCTCGACCGCCACCGCCGGGGTCGCCCGCTTCCGGCCTCGACTCAGCGGGTCGTCCTCTCGGGCGCGCTTCGTGCCCTCCTCGGCCTCCTCGCGTTCGGGCTCTTGGTTCTCGTCATGGCCACCGCACTCGTCGGCGACCGCTCGGCCGTGACGAACATCGCCCCGACCTTCGTCTACATCGCCTTCTGGCTCGGGCTCGTCCCCGTCGTCGTCCTCCTCGGGAACGTCTGGCCCGCGCTGAACCCCTGGAGGGCTGCGGCGGACGCCGTCGAGTGGGTGCTCGCGCGGGCCGGGGTGCGTTCCGAGCCGTCCGCCTACCCCGAGCGCGTGGGCCGCTGGCCGGCTGCGGTGCTTCTCCTGCTCTTCGCCGCGCTCGAGCTCGCGTACTTCGACCCGGCCGACCCCCGCATGCTGGCCGTGGCGATCTTCCTCTACAGCGGCGCCATGTGGCTGGGCGCCCTCGTCTTCGGAAGCGAGCGCTGGTTCCCGAACGCCGACGCATTCACCGTCTACTTCGAGCTCCTGTCGCGGATCGCGCCGCTCGGCGTGCGCGCGAGCGAGGAGGGGCGGCGCGAGGCGATTGTGCGCGTACCCGCGACGGGGCTGGCCGGCCTGCGCGACCCGCGGCCCGGCACGATCGCCTTCGTCGCAGTGATGCTCGGCTCGGTCGGGTTCGACGGGTTCAGCCGCATCTCGTGGTGGCAGGACCGCCTGGTCGGGATGGGCGACGCAGGAACGACGCTCTTCAGCCTGGGCGGGCTTGTCGCCGCCGTCCTCCTGGTCGCCGCCGCGTATCACCTCGCCGTCGAGTCAGCCCGCCGCCTTGCCGGTGCGGAGCGCCACCTCGCGAAGGCCTTCGTCGCGAGCCTCGTGCCGATCGCGCTCGTCTACGCGGTCTCGCACTACTTCTCGCTCCTCGTCATCCAGGGGCAGTTCCTCATCCCGCTCGCCTCCGACCCCTTCGGCTGGGGCTGGGACCTCTTCGGGACGCTCGACTACCGACCGAACCTCGCGCCGTTCTCGCCGAACACGATCTGGTACGTCCAGGTCGGCACGCTCGTAGGGGGCCACGTGCTCGGTCTCGCCCTCGCGGACGACCGCGCGCTCGAGCTCTTCGGGGACACGCGGCGCGCCCTCAAGTCGCAGATCCCGCTCCTCGTGCAGATGGTGCTCTACACGGTGGGCGGGCTCTGGCTCCTCTCGCAGGGCTAGGCGGCTAGGCGCCGCCTGCCTTGTGGAGCGCGGCGTAGATCTCGCGGCCCGTCTTGGCCGGCACGCCGGGAACGCCCTCGAGCTCCTCGGATGGAGCAGCAAGGAGACGCTCGGGCGAGCCGAAATGGCGAAGCAGTGCACGCTTGCGCGCCGGTCCGACCCCCGGAAGGGCATCGAGGATCGACTCGCGCGCCTGGGCGTCCCGTCGCTGCCGGTGGAAGCCGAGCGCGAAGCGGTGCGCCTCGTCCCTGATTCGCTGGAGCAGATGGAGGCCCGACGACGCTGAGTCCAGCACGATCGGGTCGGCGCGGCCCGGGAGGAAGACCTCCTCGGCGCGCTTGGCGAGCGCGATCACGGCAACCCGCGGGAGGTCGTAGGCCTGCATGGCGGTGAGCGCAGCCGCGAGCTGACCCTTGCCGCCGTCGATCACCACCAGGTTTGGCACAGAGGCGAAGCTCTCGTCCCACTCGTCGGCCGTGACCGAGCGGGCTCGCGCGAACCGGCGGGAAACGACCTCGGCCATCATCGCGAAGTCGTCCTGGCCGCCCGCATGCCGAACGCCGAACTTCCGGTAGTGCGCCTTCTTCGGCAGTGCATCCTGGAAGACGACCAGCGAGCCGACGGGGGCGCGCTCCTGGATGTTCGAGATGTCGAAGCACTCGATCCGGATCGGGAGGCTCTCGAGGTTCAGCGACTCGCGGAGCTCCTCGAGCGCTTCGACCCGGCGCGTCCGCTCCCGCTCGGTCTCGGCGGCATCTTGGACGAGCGCCAGCTCCGCGTTCTGGCGGGCTAGCTCCTGGAGGCGCCGCTTCTCGCCCCGCTGCGCCGTCCGGACCTCGACTCTGGAGCCGCGCAGCTCGGAGAGGTACTCCTCGAGCGCCTCGGTCGGCCCTGCGTCAGGCGGGATGACCACCTGTGGCGGGATGGCGGGTGCGCTCCCGTAGTACTCGAGGCAGAACGCCTCGAGGAGCTCCGGAACGCCCTGGCCTTCGACGTTCTCCAGGTGGAAGGAGTGGCGGTCGACGAGGCGCCCGCCGCGAAGCGGGAAGACCTGGACGGCCGCGCGGTCGCCCTCGGCCGCGATCCCGACGACGTCGATCGTCCCGATCGCGCGCTTGTCCGCCGCCTGCCGCTCGGCCAGGTGTCGCACCGAGAAAAGCCGGTTGCGGTAACGCGCCGCCTCTTCGAAGCGCTGCCCCTCGGCCGCCGCCTGCATCTTGTGCTCGAGTTCCCGGATGATCGGGCTCGTGTCGCCCGAGAGAAAGCCGATCACGCTGTCGACGATCGTCCGGTAATCCCCCTCCGAGACGTAACCGACGCACGGAGCCAGACAGCGCTCGATGTGGTAGTCGAGGCAAGGGATCCCGCTGTGGCGGCCGGGTTGCGGACCCTCACAGGGCCGGTAGGGGAAGACGCGGTTCAGGACGTCGAGGGTCTCGCGCACCTTCTTCGCGTTCGCGTACGGGCCAAAATAGACGACCCCACGGCGGTGGCGTTCGCGGGTGAACATGACGCGCGGGAAGTCGTCCTCGACCGTGACGGCGATGTACGGGTACGACTTGTCGTCGCGCAGGCGGACGTTGAAGGGCGGGCGGTGCCGGCGGATGAGGTTCTGCTCCAGATGGAGCGCTTCGACCTCGGAGGTCGTCACGATCACCTCGATCCGCGCGACGCGTGTAACCATCCGATCGAGCCCCTGGCGGGAGTCCCCGCCACGGAAGTAGGAGCGGACGCGCGGCCGCAGTGACTTCGCTTTCCCGACGTAGAGAACGGCGTCCCCGGCGCCGCGGAAGAGGTAAACGCCCGGCTTCGCCGGAAGACCCTTGAGCTGTTCCTCGATGCGCTCGTCGCGCAACCGTGCGGCCGCCGTCGCCATGTCGACTCAGCCTAGCCCGCGCACCCTCGCGCGCCTCGGGCCGCATGTCCCATCGCGCACCCTGCGCCCACAAGGTCAGATGCCCGGCGGGCGCTCGCGGGTTCCGTACCAGGCCCAGGCGCGGTGGAGGAGGGCGTCCACGTGGGGCTTCTTCACCTCCCAGTACTCGGGTGCGGTGAGGTCGCGGGCTGCAGCTCGGCGCTTTTCCGCCGCGTAGCGCTCGGCCTCATCGGGGTGCGCGCGCAGATAGTCGCGGAACGCGAGATGCCGATGCCAGAGCTTGCTGCCGTGCTTGACCGCGTGGAGGTGATGCGTCCGCCGCCCGCCGCCCTTTCGGAAGAAGAGCCGGCCCGGCAGGCCGTACTCGCCCTTGTACTCGTACCCCAGCCGCTCGACCGCGGCGATTCGCTCCGGCGGAAGGCCGAGCGTCCGCAGGCCGGCAAGGAGATCGAGCACCGGTTTGGCCGCGAGGCCCGGGACCGCGGTGGAGCCCATGTGCTGAATCTCGAGCGCGAGGTCTCCGAGCGCCTCCGCGACGTGAGCGCGCTCGGACTCGAACGCGGCCGGCCAGCCGGGGTCGTAGTCGACGAGGCGCGCCGGCGTCAGCTGGGCCACCGCTTCGGCCAAGACCGGACCCGCGCGCCCCTCGATCCGGAGGGTGGCCCGCCCGTCCACCCGAGTCGGCCCCTCGTTCACGACGGCGACGCGGCCGCCCGCATCGAGCGTCTCCTCTGGCAGTTCGGCAACGGGATGGACCTCGAGCGACGAGCCGACGACAAGGAGCAGGCGAGCCTCACGGGCGAAGGCGAACGCCTGGTCGATCGCGTTCGCCGACAGAAGCTCGTCGAAGAAGACGACGTCCGGCTTGAGGACGCTCCCGCAGTCCGGGCAGCGCGGCGCGCCCCGGCCCGTCTCGATCAACGCGACAACTTCGGCGAGCGGATAGGCCGACGCGCAACCGGGGCACGACGACGTTCTGATGGAGCCGTGCACTTCGACCACCTCGCGGCTCCCCGCCCTCCCGTGCAGGAGGTCGATGTTCTGCGTGATCACGGCGCGGAGTAGGCCGAGCTCCTCGAGATCCACGAGGGCGCGGTGGGCCCGGTTCGGCTCGGCGCTCGCGAGGATCGAGAACCGCGGCGCGTAGAAGCGCCAGACCTTTTCGGGGTCGCGGCGGAACGCGCCGAGCGTCGCCAGGTCGCGCGGGTCGAAGTCCGCCCAGATCCCAGTCGGGGAGCGGAAGTCCGGGATGCCGCTCTCGGTCGAGACGCCTGCGCCGGTCAGCACGACGCAGGGCTGGTTCGTCCGGATGAGCTCGGCCAGGTCTTCGGGCGGCGTCGGCATCCGTCGAACGATAGGGAGCCGGGCGCGGAGGCTCGCCCGCCCAGCGTCCGCGCCCGGCACACCCGAGCGTACGGGCCTTGCGCGCGCGAGAGGCGCACGGATCGTCAGAAGGGTGAGACGCGGCGGTTACGATTTCCCCGTGGCCGCCGAGAGCCAGCCCGACCAGTACGTCGCCTACACGCTCTACCACGTCGATCCTGCCTGGCGCCGCCTGCCGGTCGAGGAGCGCATGGCCGGCAAGGAGGCCTTCGTCGAGGTGGTCGAGGACTGGGCGGAGAGGATCGACCTCCGTGCGTACAGCCTCGTCGGCGTCCGGCCCGAGGTCGACTTCATGTTCTGGAAGCTGACCGAGCGCTACGAGGACCTGCGCGAGCTTGCGACCGACCTGAACGCAACGCCGCTCGCGGGCTACCTCATCACGCCCTACTCGTACCTCGCGGCGGCCCGTCCGTCGAAGTACTTCGAACGCGACTCCCGCCGGCCGCCTCGCCGCGTGATCCCGCGCGGCGCGCCCTTTCTCGTGGTCTATCCGTTCGAGAAGAAGCGAGCGTGGTACTCGCTGCCCATGGAGGAGCGTGCCCGGGCGATGCGCGAGCACGCCGAGGTCGGGAGCCGGTTCGTGACGATCACGAACCACACGACCTATTCCTTCGGGATCGACGACCAGGAGTTCATGACCGCCTTCGAGTGCGAGAGCCCCGCCGACTTCCTCGAGCTGATGATGGCCCTGCGCGAGACCGAGGCAAGCCGCTACACCGCGCGCGACACGCCCATCTTCGTCGGCGAGGCGGCTGAGATCCGCCCCATTCTCGACTCGCTCGACGGCGCGTCGGCCCGCATCGGGACCCGCTGACGCAGCGAGGGCGGCCGAAGCCGCCCTCGCGCATCGACTGACAGGCCCTAGGCCGTCGGCTGAAGGCGGCGGTTCCTGACCGCGAGCGCGGCGGCCGCGAGCAGGAGGACGAGAGCCACGCCGGCGGCGGCGAACGGCCATGCGGGCAG
>JACCXC010000132.1 GCA_013697275.1 Actinomycetota bacterium
GTCCGCCGCAGCCCTCCAGGGGTTCAGCGCGGGCCAGACGTTCCCGAGGAGGACGACGACGGGGACGAGCCCGAGCCAGAAGGCGATGTAGACGAAGGTCGGGGCGATGTTCGTCACCGCCGAGCGGTCGCCGACGAGCGCGGTGGCCATGACGAACCAAGAGCCCGAACGCGAGGAGGCCGAGGAGGGCCCGAAGCGCGCCCGAGAGGACGACCCGCTGAGTCCAGGCCGGGAGCGGGCGACCCCGGCGGTGGCGGTCGAGCAACGGCCTGCGCCAGAGCACAACGAGCGCGAGGAACGAGGCGATGAGCACCACGCCCGCGCCGTAGTAGAAGAGCCACTGGGGAACCGGCAGGTCGCGGACGCTGCCGACCCCGTGGCCGAGGACGGGCGTCACGGTGCGACGGTTAGTTCACCGAATGGCCGTCCAGCGTCTTCGAGCTCGATCTCGAAACGCCCGGGGATGTCAGCGCGAAACGTTATGCGGGCCGGCTGCGTGGGCCCCACGTCGGTGAGCAGGTCGTAACCGTGCAGGTGCGCGTGGTCGGAAACCGCCGACCGGATGACGAGGACGACGCGGTCGCCCAACGTGATCCTCACCCGCTGGACGCCGGTCGGCCCACCGGCCGGGATGACGAATCTGACCCGCTGCGGCCCCGGGGGCGGAAGGGGAGGAGGTGCCGGAGGAGCCGTCGTGCCCTCGCCCCTCTCTGTCTCGGCCGCGGTGGTCGTGTTCTCAGCCATCGTCGTCTGCCGGGCGCCCGTTTCGGCGCCATCGTCGCCGCCCGCCCGTACTACGAAGAAGAGCGCGATCGCCAGCGCTACTGCCCCGAGCACCACGAGAAGACGCCCACCGTAGCCCACGGCCTGATTATCGAGAACACGGCGCGGGGCGGCGGCTCCGAGAACCTCCGCCCCGCCTTCAGCGAGTGTGTCTACCAGCCGAGGAGACCGAAGATCCGGTTCTCGTCCGAGTCGTCGTCGTCCCCGTCGTCGTCGTCGTCGCGGCCGTCCCCGTCGTCGTCCTCGTCCCCGTCCCCGTCGTCGTCGACGTCGTCGTCACCGTCGCCGTCGTTGTCGCGAGGCGGCGGGTTCTGGAATCCGAAGAGGTCGAAGGCGCAGACCATGTCGCCCGTGGCGATCTTGCCCTTGTACTCCTTGGCCGACCACGTGTCGGCCCCCGGCATGATGTTCCAGCCGAGCGTGTTGCCCCACGTAGTGCGGCTGTCCTCTTCCGTCCCGTCCGTGTCGCTGGGGGCGCGCGAGAAGTCGACGTGCCACGTGCCGGCCCCGTAGTAGGCGGTCACGAGCTGCCGGCTCGGGAGCCGGGAAACGCCGTCGAAGCCGGGCGCAGCTGGGCCCGGCGAGGAGGTGCCGTTCCCGCCGATCCGGAACACGTGCACGGTGCAGCCACGCTCGAACCTCTGGAGACCGCTCAGTTCCCGGCGGGTATTCAGCGCGTCAATCGCCTCCTGCACAGGGTCGGGCCCGACGGTCGGGTTCGGGTACACGTAGAAGCCGATCTTCTTCGGGCTCGAGAGCGACGCCCCGCGCGACCGCGAGACGCCGGAGATCTCGCCGAGGGCGTAGAAGTGTAGTCCGCCCAACTCGCCGGACGTGGTGGTGTTCGGCTCGCTGTTGCAGTCGGTGTTCGAGGTCCCGCCGCCCTTCTCGTCCGCGATCACGAGGATCTTCTCGTCGGGCGTGATGTCGGCCTGGTGGGAGAGCTGGATCTGCTCCGAGGTGCTCTGCTCCTGGCCGCTCACGTTCGGGATGAAAGCGAGCACGCGAACCTGCCCCGAGAGGGCGTTCGTGACGTCGACGATGAACGTCCCGTTGAGCGCGGCGACGTACATCCGGTTCCCGTCGCGCGAGAAGAACGCATCGTGCGGCCGCCACGTGCCGGCCGGCGCCTTCACACCCGGGGCGGTTGGGCCCGTCATCACGATGCAGACGACGGGTCCAGGCGGCTGCACTCGAGCCTCGCAGCGCGCAGGCGTCCGCCGGGTCGCGTCGATCAGCCGGTAGCGGTGCACCGGGTCGTTGCCGGGGCCGCGGAGGTCGATCCGGTCGCCGCCGGTCGTCGCGGGACGCATGTCGACCACGTCGACCGCCCAGTCCGACGACGGGTTCGAGATCGCGAGCCACGTCCCCTTCGGGTTGTAGGTGGAATTGTGGGCGCCGCCGGGCGGCACGGCGATGCAGGTCGGGTTCGTCACGACGAAGGGGCGCTGCCCCTCGACCGTGTCGACGATCGGCCCGGCCGTGCCCGCGAGCGGGAACGGGTTAGGGGGCGGGGGCTCCGCGAGCCCGGGCTGGGCAGCGGCGGTCGGGTTGAAGCGAAGCTGGTAGAGGTCGACGCCCTGGTCGTTCGACCCGGGGTACCGCTGCTTCAGGCACGTCGAGGAGGTGGACGGCTCGCCGGCCAGACCGTCGAAGGAAGTGGCGACCACGTTCCCGCGCACCTGGATGTCGTTCTGCCAGCCCGCGTTCAGGAAGCCGCCCGCGTAATAGGGCTGGCGTGGATTCGTGATGTCGTAGATCCGCAGGCCCGCTCCCATCGTGCTGAGGAACGCGTAGTCGTGCGTCCCGCCCCGCGCGTCGCGTCGGGACTGAAATTCCACTTCAACTCCGACGACGCCACATTTCTGAGCGAGGTGCTCGATGTTCTTCGCCGATCGAGTCAGGAGCGGTGCCCCTGGAACCGTGAAGAGGTCGCAGGCGAGCGGAGTGTTTCGCGCAGGGTCGAGCGGATGCTCCGCTTGCCCTTGCGCGACGGAGCTTCCGATGATCGGAACGCTCGCTAGGAGGGCGAGCGCGAAACCCAGAACGCCGAATCTCCGGGCGCGTGGCCGTCGGACGATCTGACCCATGGATTCCCCCTTCGTCGACCACTGGCCGCTGGTCGGGATGGGAGATGCCCCCTCGGGTCCCGCCTAAACGGCTCGAGGCTAAGGTCGATCGGGCGGGGCGGAGCCGTCCGCGGGCGCGCCGTCCTCAGGCTGCATGAACGGGTAGCGGTAGTCCTCGGGCGGCACGAAGGTCTCCTTGATCGTACGCGGGCTGACCCAGCGGATCAGGTTCCACATCGAGCCGGCCTTGTCGTTCGTCCCCGAGGCGCGCGCGCCGCCGAACGGCTGCTGGCCGACGACCGCGCCCGTCGGCTTGTCGTTCACGTAGAAGTTCCCGGCCGTGTAGCGAAGGGCCTCCTCGGCTTCGATCACCGCCTCGCGATCGTCTGAGAAGACGGCGCCGGTCAAGGCGTACGGCGCGGACTCGTCGATCAGCTCCAGCGTCTCCTCCCACTTACCCTCGGGGTAGACGTACGTCGTCACGATCGGCCCGAAGAGCTCGTCGCGCATGAGCCGGAATCCTGGGTCGCGTGTCTCGATCACCGTCGGCTCGACGAAGAACCCTTCGCTGTCGTCGACACCGCCGCCGGCGACGATCTCGGTCTCGCCGTGAGCTTGGGCCTCCTCGATCGCTTCCCTGTGCCCCGCCAACGCCTTACCGTCGATCACGGCGCCCATGAAGTTCCCGAAGTCGCTCACGTCGCCCATGCGGATGGTCGCGACCTCCTCCGCGAGTCGCTCGCGGAGCGCCGGCCAGAGGTTCGAGGGCGCATAGACGCGGGAGGCCGCCGAGCACTTCTGGCCCTGATACTCGAAGGAGCCGCGTAGGATCGCGGTGGCGACAGCGTCGGCGTCGGCGGAGGGGTGCGCGACGATGAAGTCCTTGCCGCCCGTTTCCCCGACGATTCGCGGGTAGTTGCGGTAGCCGTCAATCGAATTGCCGATCGTCTTCCACATGCTCTGGAAGACCGGCGTCGAGCCCGTGAAGTGGACGCCGGCGAGCTGCGGGCTCGAGAGGGCTGCATTCCCGATCTCGGCGCCCGGTCCGTAGACGAGGTTGATCACGCCGGGTGGGAGGCCCGCTTCTTCGAAGAGGCGCATCAGGTAGTGAGCGGAAAGGCTCGCCGTCCCGGCCGGCTTCCAGACGACGGTATTGCCCATGAGCGCTGCCGAGCTCGGCAGGTTGCCGGCGATGGCCGTGAAGTTGAAGGGCGTGACGGCGAAGACGAACCCCTCGAGCGGTCGGTACTCCAGGCGGTTCCAGACGCCGGGCGACGAGATGGGCTGCTCCTCGTAGATCCGGTGCATGAACTGCACGTTGAAGCGGAGGAAGTCGGTCAGCTCGCAGGCGGCGTCGATCTCGGCCTGGTGCGCCGTCTTCGACTGGCCGAGCATAGTCGCCGCGTTCAGGGTGTCGCGCCAGGGGCCGGCCAGGAGCTCGGCCGCGCGCAGGAAGATGGCCGCGCGCTCCTCCCAGGGCAGGCGGTGCCAGTCGTGCCAGGCTTCCCCGGCCGCGTCGATCGCGCGCTCCACCTCCGCGGCCCCGCCCTGATGCACGTCGGCGAGCACGTGCACCTTGCGGTGCGGCATGACAGCCTCGCTGGTCTTGCCCGTGCGAACGTCCTCGCCGCCGATCACGCTCGGGAGGTCGAGGCGCTCGCCTTCCATCTCCTGAACGCGGCCGCGGAGGCTCTCTCGGTGCGGCGACCCGGGCTCGTAGCCGCGCACCGGCTCATTGACCGCCGCGGGTGGGCGAAAGATCCCGGGGGCGCTCATCGCGCGGCATTGTATGACCCGTGCGAGTGCTCTCGTACGAGGCCGACGGCTGGGGCGTGGGGGAGGTCTGGCTCCAGGACGACGTGCTCTTGAACCACGAGCTGCCAAGGGCCCGCTCGTCCCGCGGGCGACCGGCGGCAGACGGGCTCGCGGGGCGGTTCCGTGCGTTCTTCGCTGGCGAGCGAGACGCGTTCGCGGACGTCGAGCTCGACCTCGAGTGGTGCACGCCGTTCCAGCG
>JACCXC010000139.1 GCA_013697275.1 Actinomycetota bacterium
CCTCCTGCACCTGCTCGCTCGCGGTCGGGACGACGAAGTAGAGGAGCAGCCCGAGCACCGCGACGAGGCCCAGGTAGTGGATGGCGATTCCGAGGCCGCGTGGCACCTTTCGCCGGCGGAGCGCGTCGACGCCGGGCCGCATCGCCGCGGCGATGATGAACGCGAAGAAGAGGATTGCGATCAGGAGCTTCAGCTTCCAGAGGGCGAGAGCCGCGACGACGATCCCGCCGACGACCACGGTGGCGATGAAGGCTCGGCGGGCGGTGTCTCGCATCACATCCTCGTTCCCCGCAACGCTGTCCTAGAACCCGGCCTCGCGCACACCGGTCGCGATGAGGAGGAGCACGATCGCCGCAGCGATCAGCCGGTAGAGGACGAAGACGGAGTAGGTGTGCCGGCGCACGTAGCCGAGGAGGGCCCAGATCGCGAAGAGCCCGCTCACCCCCGCAGCGATCGTCCCGACGACGAAAGGGCCGGTCGAGCCGGGCGGCAGGTCGGCCAGGAGGACGTCGCTGACCCCCTTGTAGAGGACGGCGCCGAGCGTCGTCGGGAGCACGAGCAAGAAGGAGAAACGCGCCGCCGAGTCGCGGTCGAGCCCGAGGAAGCGCGCAGCCGAGATCGTAACGCCCGAGCGTGAGACACCCGGGGCGAGCGCAAGCGCCTGCACGAGGCCGATCGTGACGGCTCCCTTGAGCCGGATGTCCTCGAGCCCGCGATCGCTGCGGGAGCGGTCCGCCAGCCAGAGGACGACGGCGAAGACGGCGAGCAGAATTGCGATCTGCCACGGCTCGCCGAGCCGGTTGGCGATCACCTCCTCCCCGAGGGCACCGACGACGGCGGCGGGAACCGTGGCGATCGCGATGTACCAGGCGATCCGCTCACTCGGCTCGTCGATGCTCCGCCGCCGCAGGCTGGTGAGGGCGGCGCGCACGAGCAGGGCGACGTCGCGCCGGAAGTACATCGCGACCGCGACGAGCGTCCCGAGGTGGAGCGCGACGTCGAAAGTCTGGTTGAACTCGTCGTCCGCCTCGAGGTAGCGCCAGTCGGCGAGCCAGGGGACGAGGATCAGGTGCCCTGACGAGGAGATGGGCAGGAGTTCGGTCAGCCCCTGGACGAGCCCGAGCGCGAGCGCCTGCCAGTTGGAGAGCGCCCCTGGCTCCTCGCCGACCCGGGCGGCGGCCAGTCCGAGACACAGGAGAAGGGCCGCTCCGGCGCCCGCGTAGATGCCGAAGCTGCGTGGCAAGCCCAGTATCGTACGCAAGGCCGATGTCCCGGAACGAGCTCATTCTCGGCGCATTCGCGCTTGTGCTCGTCCTCTTCAGCCTGTTCGTCTCCATGGTGCTCCCGCGCCGGAATCCGGATTTCCCAGGACGCCACCTCAAGCTCTTCGCCCTGGCCTGCGTGCTCCTGATCGCGGCCATGCTCACCGCCGTCGAGCTCTTCGGTGCCGAGGAGGGCCACGGGGCCTCGGATGAGGAGAACGTCGCCACCGAGGTGCAGGACTCGGGGGAGCCGGACGCCGAGCAGGGCTCCGAGACGGGCGGCGAGACCGAGGCCGGCGAGACGGGCGAGACCGCGGCCGGCGACGCAGCGGCCGGCAAGGAGATCTTCGCCTCGGCGGGCTGCGCGAACTGCCACACCCTGGAGGCGGCCGGCGCCTCCGGCACGATCGGGCCGAATCTCGACGAGGCCAAGCCGAGCGCCGAATCGGCAGCCGAGCAGGTGACGAGAGGCGGCAACGGAATGCCGGCCTACGGCGACCAGTTGAGCCCGGAGGAGATCGCCGACGTCGCCGCCTTTGTGACGGAATCAGCGGGCGGCTAGGCCCAGGGCTCTGGCACCATGTCGGGCGCCCGGAGAGGTGTCCGAGCTGGCCTAAGGAGCGCGACTGGAAATCGCGTACTCGGTGAAAGCTGGGTCGCGGGTTCGAATCCCGCCCTCTCCGCCTCAGCATCACCGCGCCGCGAGGGCGGGCTCGGCCCGTCCTCGCTCGCTGCGTGGGCGGGTGGAGAGATCCGAAGGAGGTCGAGGCCGAAGGCCGACTTCTTCGGGACCTAGGCCGAAGGCCGATCCTCTTCGTGGATGACTCGCCCTTCCATCCCGCCGGCGACGGTCACGATCTGGCCCGTCACGTGGCCGGAGAGCTCGTCGGAGGCGAGGACGACGATCTGGCGCGCGATGTCCTCGGGCTGCGCGACCTTTCGCAGGGCCATCGTCCGCGTCACCCGGGCGAGCTGCTCGGGCTCCAGCTCGCCCCGGGTCATCGGCGACTCCGTCCAGCCCGGGCAGACCGCGTTGACGCGCGCTCGCGGCGCGACCCGCACGAGCTCGTTCTTCAGGCTGAGGAGGAGTCCGTGGACGACCGCGGACTTCGCGGCGGCGTAATCGGCGTGGCCCGCCTCTCCGACAAGGCCGGCCGTCGAGCCGATCAGGACGAGGGTTCCGTGGCCGGAGCGAGCGACTTCGCGCCCGAAGCCGCGGGCCGTGAGGAAGGTCGCGGTCAGATTCGCGTCGAGGGTCGCTCGCCAGCGCTCGAGCGGGAGCTCCCAGACGGGCTCGTCCGCGCGGGGCCAGACGCCGGCGACCGCGGCGCAGACGTCGACTCCGCCGAGGGCCTCGACGACCTCGGCGAACATCCGGTCGACGTCGGCCTCCTGGGTGAGGTCCGCCTGGACGAGCAGCGCGTCGTCGAGCTCCGCCGCCAGCGTCTCCGCCCGTTCCTTGCCGCGGTTGAAGTGGACGGCCACGCGGGCACCCTCGTCGGCGAACGCCCGAGCCGCTGCCGCCCCGATCCCGCCCGAAGCGCCGGTGACGAGAATGCGCTTGCCTGCGAGGCCCGTGTCCACGGTCAGCTCAGGCGAGCGGGGTCTCGTCCAGCCGCTCGCGCAGCTCGGAGACCGACTCGAAGACCGCGACGGCGCCGGCCGCGCGCAGCTCGTCCGCGGAGAAGCCGCCCGTCAGGACGCAGACCGTCTCGACGCCGGCCCGGCGCGCGGACTCGACGTCCCACGGCGTGTCGCCCACCATGACCGCCTCGCGCGTGCCGGCCTGCTCGAGCGCGGCCGCGACGAGATCGGGGTCGGGCTTCGAGCGCTCGACGTCGTCCTTGCCCGTCCAGCCGTCGGCCACGTCTCGCGCGTCGAGGAGGTCGAGAAACGCCTCGAGGTGGCTCTCGATCGCCGAGCTCGCCAGGACGACGGTCCGACCACGTCCTTTCAGGTCGGTCATGAGCTCGCGCGCGCCCTCCAGGGGCGAGACCTCGTCGAGGAGACCGTCGAAGAGCTCCTTCCAGCGGTCGCGGACGCGGTCTCCCAGGCGCTCCTCTACCTCGTCGCCGGCGAGTGCCGCCACGTACTTGTCCCCGCCCATTCCGACGTGGCGGTGCAGCCGCCAGAGAGGGAGGACGATCCCGTGCTCGCGGAAAGCGCGTGACCAGGCGAGCGCATGGTGGTAGTTCGTGTCGACGAGCGTGCCGTCGACGTCGAGGATCGCGGCCCGTGGCACGCGGGCACCGTATAGGTCATGACTCGCCGAAAAGCCTCCTATCGGTCGCTCGTCTCCCTTCAGCGGGACAACCGCGTCTGCCGGGCGTGCGTCGAGGCGGGCTACCCGCTCGAGTCGCTGCCCGTCTTCGAGGGACGGCCCCGTCAGAAGGCGATGATCTTCGGGCAGGCGCCCGGTGTGGTCGAGGGAGAGGAGCGCCGTCCGTGGCGGGGCCGGGCGGGCCGGACGCTTCGCCGCTGGCTCGAGCTCGAGGAGGACGCGTTCTACGAGATCTTCTACTGCGCCTCGGTTACGCGCTGCTACCCGGGCCGCGGCGCGGCCGGCCGCGGCGACCGCACGCCCACGCCACGGGAGATCGCGCTCTGCCGTTTCTGGCGCGAGTGGGAGCTCTCGCTGCTCAGGCCGCGGCTCCTCGTGCCGGTCGGCGGCTTGGCGGCGCGCGAGCTCCTCGGTGTGCGCAGCGTCAGCGACTTCGTCGGGCGCACGTACGAGCTCGACGGCGCCGTAGCGATCCCGCTTCCCCATCCCTCCGGTGCGAGCAGCTGGTTGAACGACGCGGCGAACCGCGCGCAGCTCGAAGGTGCGCTCGCCCTCGTGCGGGCGGAGCTCAGGGTGCTCGCAGCCGCCGGATGAAGGGGACTACGAACCAGAGTACGGCGAAGAAACCTGCGGCGACCCCGCAGACGAGCGCCGCCCAGCGCGCCTCGAAGAGCACGTCGGTGACGAGAAAGAGGACCGCCGTCATCCCGAGCGCGAGGAAGGCGGTACCGAGGATCGCCAGCTTGTTGGACGTCGCGAGCAGGTGCTCCTTGTCCTGCTGGCGCCACTGGATGCGATGCATGGAGGTGGGCGCGATCAGGAGGATCGTCGCGATCGTCGTGCAAACCACCGCGGCGAAGTAGACGTCTCGCTGCACGCCCGTCATCTGCGGGAAGCGCTGCGAGAAGGGGACGATCAGGAGGAAAGCGAACAGGACCTGCACTCCGGGGAGCGCGACGCGGAGCTCGTTCAGGAGCTCGATCAGCTCGCGGTCGAGCCGCTCTTTCTCGCTCTCAGCCACCTGTAACGGAATCGTTAGCAGCCGTTGACGCTGTCCGGGTTTTCGCTAGGGTCGGGCGCGCCCTCCTCGAGGGCGTTTTTGGTTAGGCGCCACTGCGGTCTTCGGCCCTGGCCACCACTCGCCCGTAGCCCAGTCGGGCGAGTGTGTCTTGCTGTCGACCAGAGGGGGTCTATGAGCTCGCCACGTCGTTCGTTCATCCGGGTCGCCGCCGTCCTTTCGCTCTTCGCCGCTTTCGCGGCCGAGGCTCCCGCAGCGCCCGTCACCGCCGAAGATCCGACCATCGAGCGGATCCAGGCTCTACGGAAAGCAACCTGGCGCTGGCAGCGCCTCATGCGCGTTTCCCTGACGCCCGCGAACTACCGCGCCGAGGCGTCACCGAGCGCATCGTTCCGGGCTTGGGTGCTCGAGCACTGGCGCGAGGAGGCCCGGAACGCCCGCCACGCCGGGCTGAACCCCCCGCGGCTTGGCTCATGGCTTTGCATCCACCGGCACGAGGGACCCTGGAAGGCGAACACGGGCAACGGCTATTACGGCGGCCTGCAGATGGATCGGGCGTTCCAGCGCGCCTGGGGGGCCGACCTGCTCCGGCGCAAGGGCGCCGCGAACCGGTGGCTGCCGATCGAGCAGATCTGGGTGGCCGAGCGCGCATACCGAAGCGGCCTGGGCTTCAGGCCGTGGCCGAACACCGCGCGCTACTGCGGCCTTCTCTAGGCGGTCGGGGGGGGGGGGG
>JACCXC010000144.1 GCA_013697275.1 Actinomycetota bacterium
CGCCGTTCGAAAGAGTGGGTCGTCGAGCTCGGGCGGAAGGTCGGGTCTGGGAGCGGTCGCGGGGGCGCTCGACACGGGCGCGAGTCTACTTTTGGCCGGTCGGGGGCGTTTCCGCTCCCCGGCCTGCAGGGAAGGCAACGCGGGATGGAAGCTTCGGCGACCGCCGCGGGAGACGTTCTCGACCCGAAGCGCGAAGGGCCGCTCCGGCGGGCGATCAGCCGCCGGATGCTCTTCTTCTTCATCCTCGGCGACATTCTCGGCGCCGGGATGTATGCGCTCGTCGGCGAGGGATTCTCGCCGGAACGACGCTCGCTTTCTATGCCCTGATCGGCTTCGATGACTCGGCCCAACGTCGCGGAGGAGGCGGAGGATCCCGTCCGCGCCTTCCCGCTCGCGCTCTTCGCGGGAATCCGGCATCTACTTCCTCGTCACCTTCACCGCCTCGCTGGTCGTCGAGACCGATCAGCTGGCCGGCTCCGACGCCCCGCTCCTCGACGTCGTGCGCGAGGGGTCGTCCATCCCGCCGCGCGTCTTCGCGGCGATCGCCCTCCTCGCGGTCGCGAACGGCGCGCTCATCAACATGATCATGGCCTCGCGCCTCCTCTACGGGATGGCGAACGAGCGGATCCTCCCGGCGCCCTTCGCGCGCGTGCACGAAGGTCGCCGGACGCCCTGGGTCGCGATCATCTTCACCACTCTCCTCGCGATGATCCTGATCGCGATCGGCAAGCTGGACGAGCTCGCGGTCGTGACCGTCCTCCTGCTTCTGCTCGTCTTCGCCGCGGTGAACGTGGCCGTCCTCGTCTTGCGGCGCGACCCGGTCGAGCACCGCCACTTCCGTGCGCCGCGGATCTTCCCGGTGCTCGGCCTCGCGATCTCGCTCGTGCTGCTGGTGAAGCGCGCGACGGACGAGGACGGCACGGTCTTCATGATCCTCGGCGTCCTGCTCGCCGTCGGCGTGGGGCTCTGGTTCCTGAACCGCTACGTGTTCGGGCGAAGCGGCGAGCTCGATCCGAGCGAGCTCGACCTCTAACGAACGGGCTCGACTACCAGCACCAGGCTCTCCAGCGCGGTCACGCGCACCGGATCGCCCTGGTCTGCGCCCTCGTCGCAGCGCGCCTCCCAGATCTCTCCCGCCACGCGAACCTGGCCGTTCGGCCGGCAGTTGGAGAGCGCGACTCCACGGGCCCCGACCATCGCCTCCGCCCCGACTTGGATCTTCCGCCGGCGCGAAAGGCGAATGAGAAACCAGGTCTCGGCGACCTCGAAGACCGCAGCGAGCGCGACGAGAACGATGCCCCACGGGCTCGGGACGACGAAGAACGCAAGGAGGACGGCGCCGACCAAGAGCACTAGGCGCTAAGTGCCGGGGGAGGGAATCGAACCCTCACGCCCTTTCGGACAGGGGATTTTAAGTCCCCCGCGTCTACCATTCCGCCACCCCGGCTCGAGTGATTATCCAGAGCCAGGCGCCATTTGATCGAGCGTGAAGCCTTCGGGCCCGCGGCCGCGATAGTCGTCGAGGAAGCCGTTGAACGCGTCCTCGTCGAAACGCGAGCAGGAAGCGAGCTTGCCCTCCTGCTTGGTGATCCTGGCGTCGGGCGAGCTGCCGTCGCGCTCGACCACCCAAGCGGCGAGCATGATCTTGTCGCGCAGCTTCTCGGCCTCGTCGTTCTCCGGCAGCGGGGCAATCACCATTCCTCGAGGATCGGTTCGATACCAAGCACGAATGGCGTTGATCGTCTCCTCCGAGACCCCGGCGCCCCACTGGACGACGACGGCGCCGTGCTCCAGGTTGTGCACGAGCTGGAGCTGGGTGACGGACTCGTCGTACTCCCCGTAGATGATCGTCTGCGGATCGTGCGGCCCGGTCACGCGCGGGAACGACGCCGGCTTGAAGTCTTTCGGCAGCTTGTCGACGTGCCCCTGGCCCTGCGCCTTTACGGTCTGCACCTGGCAAACGTCGTTGGCGCCGGCCTTGGCGTCGTCCCCGCCGAGCGCGAAGTAGGCGCCCGCGCCGATTGCGCCCGAAAGCAGCAGCGAGCCGAGGCCGACGGCGAGCCAGAGGCGGCCGCGGCCCGGCTTGCGCGGCTCGGTGCGCCTCTTGGGCGCCTGGACGGCGCGCGGGGGCGCCGGAGTCCGGCTCTTCTTGGCCACGCGAAAACGGTACCAGCGTCCGTGCCGAGCCCGTTCAGGCGTCCGGCGCGCGCACCGTGAGCCCGAGGATGTCCGGCCGGTGGTAGTGGCCGGCCGCGTCGAATCGCTGGCGCTCCTCGTACAGGCGGTCAGGATCCAGCTCGGCGAGCAAAATGCCCTCCTCGCCGTAGAGCGGCCCCGCGAGGTACGCCCCATCAGGGCCGAGGATGGCGCTCCCGCCCCGGCCGATCACGTCGAGGCCCTCGAGCTCTGCCCGCAGAGGAAAGTCGTCCGGGTAGCTCGCGGCCCGCTGGAAGTGGGACGGGCTGATGACGAAGGCGCGTGACTCGCGAGCGATGTGGACGAGCGTTGCCTGCCACTCGTCGGCGTCGTCGGCAGTCGAGGCGATGTAGATCTCGACGCCCGACTCGTAGAGCGCAAAGCGGGCGAGCGGCATGTAGTTCTCCCAGCAGATCAGCCCTCCAATGCGCCCGATCGGCGTCTCGACGGCTCGTAGGCCGGAGCCGTCGCCCGGCCCCCAGACAAGGCGCTCGTGATTCGTCGGGACGAGCTTTCGATGGTGCAGGTCGAGGGATCCCTCGGGCGAGAACCCGAGGAGGGTGTTGAAGAGCGTCCCGGGTCGGCGTGGATCGACCTCGGTGACGCCGACGACGAGCCACGTGCCGGACGAGCGGGCGGCCTCGGCGAGGCGGTCAGCCGCGGGGCCCGGAACCTCCACGGATTCCCGTGCGAGCCACGCGAACGCCGCCTTCGCGCGAGGGTCCCCCCAGCCGGCGAGCGCTTTCGCCCACACGGAAGACGGGTAGGCCGGGACGAACGCCTCCGGGAAGACGACGAGCGCCGCGCCGGCCTCTGCCGCCTCTGCGGTGCGCTCGGCCAGGCGGTCGATCGTCCGCTCCCGGTCGAGGACGATTGGCTCGACCTGGACGCACGCCACCATGATGCGCTCGCGCATGAGACGGTTCTAGCGGATAATCGCCACCAGCCAAACAGGAGGAGACGGAATGGGCTGGTTGGACAAGCTGATGGGAAAGGGCAAGCAGGCGGCGGGCGACGCGACGGATTCCCCGTCGCTTCGTGACGAAGGACGACATCAGGAGACGGCGGGGCACGCTTCGGACGCCGCCGCATCGCACGAGGAGCAGGCGAGCGAGATGCGCGACCGCGCAGCCGAGGAGCGCGCCAAGCAAGAGCGCGCGAACCCCTAGGCTCGAACGCCTGGTCGGACGGAGCCCGCGGT
>JACCXC010000155.1 GCA_013697275.1 Actinomycetota bacterium
GCGATCCCGGCCTCGCGCGCGACTTCTCCGAGGCGGGTTGCCCAGCGATACTCGTCCTTCATCCAGAAGCCGCCCTCGAAGTCGACCTCGCAGGCGGTGTAGCCGTGTCCCACGAGGATCTCGACAGCGGCCTCCGGACTCTCGCGGCTCGGGAGGCGCGAGGGCCCGAAGCAGATCTCGCCCATGCCCGGAGCCTACGCTGTCCCCGGCTTGACACGACCCGCGGCAAAGGAGTAGTTCCCCGTCGTGCCGGAGCCCCCGCCCAAGCTGCCAGAAAGCCCGCGGACACTGATCCTGGGCGTAGGCGCGTTTCTTCTCGTCCTGTACGGCGGCTTCGTCGTCCTTCTCTGGCGGCTCGGGGTCCTCGACCTCGACGGGAAGACCGACACCGAGGTGCTCGCAGCGGTGCTCGGCCTCCTGGGCGGCCTGTTCGCTGCCTCGCTCACCTTCGTAGGCGCGCTGCTCAAGCATTCGGTGGACGTGCGGACGCTGCGGCTGACCTGGGAGACCGAGGCGCGCCTGCGGCTCGAGACCTCGATTCGCGCCGTGCAGCTCCTCGCCACCTCCGACGGGCGGACGGCGCCGCCCACGCAGCAGGCCGGGGCCCTCTTCACTCTCGTCCGCCTGGGCCAGCTCGATCTCGCCCTTCCACTCCTGCGTGAGATCTGGCCGCGCGGCGAGATCTCTTCCAGCGCCGCGGTGAGCGTCGTCGACGAGGCGCTTCGCTCGGGTGACGAGGCCCTGCAGCGCAACGGTGCGTGGATCGTCGCGGCGAACGCGCCTCGCCTGCGGGACGAGCGGGCCTGCTGGGACTTCCCCGAGAGCGTCTCGCTCAGGTGGACGACAGACCTGCACGTCTACGCGAGGGAGGGCCTGCTCGAGGCCCTGATCGGCGCCCTCGTGTCGGCCGCCCCGACGGACTGGCCGCGGGGGTGCACGAATGCGTTCCTCGTTCAGTTCGACGCGATCCGGAAAGCGGACGACAGAGAGCACCTGCGCGCCGGCGCCGTCCTCGCCATGCATCTCATCCTCAACTCCCACCGGTACGCCGGTGTCGAGTTCGAGCTGATCGTCTCGGAGGGATCCGTCAACATCGGCCCTCTGCGGGAGGCGATGTCGATGCTCGTCCCCGGTGCGCGCCCTCAGGCGTCGGAGGGCAACATCGAGCGCATCCGGGCGGTCTGGGACGAGTGGGTTCCTGACTTGGACGTCCGTCGCCCGTGGGCGGACGACGCACCGGCCGGCTAGGCGCCGCGCCGTCCGACGGGCTTTCTACCGTTTTCTCGCATGGGAAAGCGACCCACACGGATCGAGCTGCTCGAGCTGGACATCGACGTCCGCCTGGCCGACCTCTGGGCTGAGGCGAGCGAGGTCGGCGAGTGGAACCTCGAGGTCGTCGCGGCTTTCATGCGCGCCGCCTACGGCAAGGGCTACTGCGATGCGCTGACCGAGGACGACCCCGGCAGCCTTTGCCGCGAGCACGGCTACAAGATCCCGCTGAAGCGGCCCGCTCCGCTGCCCGACTAGCGGCGCTCAGCCGCAAATCGCCCCGCTAGACTCGGGTCGTGGCCCGCCGAAGGAATCCCGCGCGCCTCGTCATCGCCCTCTCGATCGCGGCGGTTCTCGCGGTCTTCCTTGTTTACACGAGCTTTGCCGGCGGCTCGACGCCGTCCATCCAGCCGAGTGAGCTCGCCGACCACCCGGGTGTCGTCCAGCTGGGCGGGAAGGTCGTCGGGCCGGTCTCAGGTGATGCACGGGGCGACGGCCTCCGCTTCGAGCTCCGGGACGTCAACGGCTCCGAGACAGTTCCCGTCGTCTACACGGGCTCCGTCCCCGACCTCTTCGGCGAGGGCCGGGAGCTGATGATCCGCGGTGAGCTGAAGCAGGGCGCCTTCGTGGCCGAGCCGGACTCGATGGTCACCAAGTGTCCGTCGAAGTACTCGCCGAAGAGCGACTCCTAGGGCCTTCGTGGCGCTCCTCGGCCGGGCCGCGCTGATCGTCGCCCTCGGGCTTCTGGCCTACGCGGCGCTCGCCGGGGCGCTTGCCGCCTTCCGGGGTCGGAGGCGCCTCGCCGAGTCGGCGCGGAACGCCCTCGTCGCCGCCCTGGGCGCGACGGCGGTCGCTTCGCTCGTCCTGCTCGGGGCGCTCGCGGCCAAGGACTTCACCTTCACGTACGTCGCGGAGCACACGAGTCGCGAGCTGCCCCTCGGCTACACGCTCGCAGCTTTCTGGTCCGGCCAGGAGGGGTCGCTCCTCCTCTGGCTTCTGATCCTGCTCGGACTGGGCGTCTCGGCCGTGCTCCTGAACGGCCGCCTGACCCGAGACGTCCTGCCCTGGGTGGTGCCCATCCTCGCCGGGGTCGCGACCTTCTTTGCCGTCCTCCTCGTCTTCGTCGCGACGCCGTTCGCCACCCAGGCCGCGCCGCTCGACGGCCTCGGGCTCAACCCGAGCCTGCAGAACCCGTACATGCTCGCCCACCCGCCGCTCCTCTACCTCGGCTACGTCGGGCTGACCGTGCCGTTCGCCTTCGCGATGGCCGCGCTCGCGTCGCGCCGGACGGACGAGCGCTGGATCGTCGCTACGCGCCGCTGGACGCTCGCGGCCTGGGCCTTCCTCGGGATCGCCATCCTGGTCGGCGCGAAGTGGGCCTACGAGGAGGTTGGCTGGGGCGGCTGGTACGCGTGGGACCCGGTGGAGAACGCGGCGCTCATGCCGTGGCTCGTCGCCACCGCCTATCTCCACTCGGTGATGGTGCAGGAGAAGAAGGACATGCTGCGCGTCTGGAACGCCATCCTCGTGGCGGGCGCGTTCGTGCTCTCGCTCTTCGGGACGTTCCTCACGCGGAGCGGGATCCTGAGCTCGATCCACTCGTTCACGCAGTCGTCGATCGGCCCCTGGTTCCTCGGCTTCATCACCCTCGTCATCGCCGCGTCGACGGCGCTCATCCTCTGGCGCCTCCCCTTGCTCCGGTCTCGCACGCGGCTCGAGTCGCTCGTCTCCCGCGAGGCGGCGTTTCTCTACAACAACCTCTTCCTCATCGCCTTCGCGTTGACGATCCTCTGGGGCGTCCTGTACCCGATCGTCTCCGAGGCCGTGCGCGGCGTCACGGTCACGGTCGGCGCCCCGTACTACGACTTCTTCGCGATCGCCTTCGGGCTTCCGATCGTCCTTCTGATGGGCCTCGGTCCGCTCATCGCCTGGCGTCGTGCGTCGCTCAGGGCGCTGGGTGCCTCCGTCCTCTGGCCGGCACTCGCAGCCCTCGTCGCGGGAGTCGGCCTGCTCGCCCTCGGTGCTGGGTCGAGCCGGGCCGGATTGATCGGCTACACGTTCGCAGCGTTCGTCCTCGCTGCGATCGTGCACGAGTTCGCGCGCGGCACCCGCGCCCGCAGGGCGACCGGCTCGGCCACCTGGCTAGGCGCCTTCACGAGTCTCGTAGGCCGCAACCGCCGCCGCTACGGCGGGTACGTCGTCCACGCCGCGATCGTCCTGCTCCTGGTCGGCGCGGTCGGGATCGGCGGGTTCTCGTCCAGCCGCGAGACTCGCCTCGAGCCGGGCGAGTCAGTGACGGTCGCCGGCTACACGCTGACCCTGCTCGGGAGCGACCAGCGGCGTGCGGCCAACTCGCAGGAGCTGCGTGCCCGCCTCGCAGTCGAGCGCGACGGCGAGCGGCTCGGCACGATCTCGCCTGGCAAGAACCGCTACTTCGCCGAGGAGCAGACGTCCAACGAGGTCGCGATCCGGTCCGACCCGCTGCGCGGGGAGGATCTGTTCGTGATCGCCGACCAGTTCCGTGGGCAGACCGTTTTCCTCCAGGTGATCGTGAACCCGCTCGTGAACCTGATCTGGCTCGCCGGCCTCGTTTTTCTCGCCGGGTCGCTCGTGACGCTCTGGCCTGACGCGCGCGAGCAGCAGCGCCTCGCCCGCCGGTTCGCCGAGCGCGACAGCGCGCTCGCGCGGGCGTGATCGAAAGCCTTGCGCTCGCCCTCGGGGCTGCCCTGGCGGTCGCCTGCGTCCTTCTCGCGGCCCGGCCGTTCCTGCGTGAGCCCGGCTCGGCGAGCGACCGTTTGCGCGAGCCGGGACCGCTGGAACGGGAGCGAGTGCGCGTCGAGGAGGAGCGCGATCGCGCACTGGGTGCGCTCAAGGAGCTCGAGTTCGACCACCGCACGGGCAAGGTGTCCGACGCCGACTACCGCGACGCCGTCGGGCCGCTGCGGCGACAGGCCGCCGACGCGCTCTCCCGTCTTGATGGCATGATGCGCCCGACAATGTCGATGCCGCCCGAAGAGCCGCGCGTCCCAGAGCCCTGGCCTCCCCCGGACGAGGGCGACCTCCCGGATCCCGCGCCAACCCCGGCGCCCGGCGAGCCGACGCCCGGCCCGAACGACCCAGGCTCTCCGCAGCACCCGCCGATGCCGCAGACCGGCGGCCCCCGGACGCTGTAGAAGCCCCCGTAAAGCGCCGGTTGCGTGTTGCCCGACCGGGCGCTTTGGTATACAACCTCCCCGTCGAGAACATGCCTACGGGCGGGCGCAGGGACGTCCGCTCGTTCAGCGAACCTCGTACTGGTGTCGACCCCCCGTCGCACAACAAGCCTCATGGCCGCGCTCGGCATCGCCGTGCTGGTCGCCGTCCCCGCCGCGAGCGGCCAGTCGCTCTACGACCGCAAGTCGCAGGTCGACAGCCGCATCTCCGCTCTGCGGGGGAAGATCTCCGGCGCGAAGGAGCAAGAGGGCGTCCTCTCGCACCAGATCGCCAATGCGAGCCAGGACATCGATTCGCTCCAGGGCGACATCGGCTCGCTGTCTTCGCGGCTCGAGGGCCTCGAGGCCGAGCTCGCCCGCCTGCGCGACCGCCTCGCGGCGCTCCAGGCGCGCTACGAGTACCAGACGCACCATCTAAACCGTTTGCGCGGCGAGCACACGCGCGCCCAGAAACAGCTCGACCTGCGGCTCGTCCGCCTGTATGAGAGCGGCCAGTCCGATTCGGTCGCACTGCTCCTCCAGGTCCGGAGCCTGAGCGACCTGATCGACCAGATCGACTTCATGAACGAGATCGGCAAGCAGGATCAGCGCATCGCAGCGACGCTGCGGCGGCTCAAGCTCGAGATGCGCGCGGCTCGGAAGCAGACGGCAGCGATCAAGGGCGAGGTCGAGGCGACGACGGCGGTCGTTGCAGACCGGACCGAGGAGGCCCGCGACGCCCGCGCCGAGCTCATCGCCCAGCAGCAAGCGCTTGCCGCGGCGCGCAGCGACAAGCGCGAGCTCCTTGCCGGCGTTCGGGTGGAGCGTGACGAGGCGGAGGAGGACCTGGACGCGATGCTCGCGGCGAGCGCCTCGCTCGCCGGGCAGATCCAGTCCGCGTCGTCGTCCTCGTCCCCCTCGGTTTCGAGTTCGAGCGGCTCCTCGAGCGGCGGAGACTCGACGCCCTCGTCGAGCGGGTTCATCTGGCCCGTGAGCGGGACGCTGACGAGCGGCTTCGGCCCCCGCTGGGGCCGCATGCACGAGGGCATCGACATCGCGGCCCCCGCCGGGACGCCGATCCACGCCGCCGCCGCCGGGCGCGTGATCATCGCCGGCTATATGGGCGGCTACGGCAACCTGACCGTGATCGACCACGGCGGCGGACTCACGACTGCGTACGCGCACCAGTCGTCGATCTGGGTCAGCGGCGGCTCGGTCGCGCAGGGCCAGTCGATCGGCGCGGTCGGAACGACCGGGAGCTCGACGGGGAACCACCTCCACTTCGAGGTGCGGATCAACGGCTCCCCCGT
>JACCXC010000158.1 GCA_013697275.1 Actinomycetota bacterium
AGGCTCCGGCCTCTACGTGCTGCCGCGGACGCCGAACGGGCGCGGTGTGGCGCAGGCGTGGCGGAACGCAGGCGGCGGCGACCCGGGCGAGCCGCCGAGCGAGGGCGAGGTCGGCGCGCTCGTCATCTCCGGCGACGAGGCCCTCTACGATCCGCGCGTCGCCGAGCTCGCGGAACGCGCTCGCTTCGTCCTCGCCTCGGCGATGTTCATGGGCGAGCACACCCTCGCCGCGCACCTCGTCATCCCGGGCTCGAGCTACCTCGAGCGCGACGGGACGACCGTGAACCTGGAGGGGCGCCCGCAGCGCCAGCGCCGCGCCGTCGACCCGGCCTTCCCGGACGAGCTCGAGTTCTTCGCGCGCGTCGGCGCGCAGCTCGCGATTCCGATCGCCCCGTGGCCGAGCGAGGCCCTCCCCGCTGAGCGCGCCCCGCTGCCCGAACGAGCGCGGCTCGACGGCAACCCCTCGGCTCCGGCCCCCGCGCAGCCGCCGGCACGCGCCCAAGGCCTCCAGCTCCTCACCTACCGCTCGGCGTTCAGCGGCCCCGGCGTCGAGCGCGTCGAGGCGCTCGCCTTCCAGCGGCCAGCGCTCGAGGTCGAGCTCTCCGCCCACGACGCGGGCTCACGCAGCATCGCAGCCGGTGACGTCGTCGCCGTCCGCTCCAACGGGACGAGCCACGAGCTGCGGGCGCGGATCAACCGCCGCTTGCGGCCGGGAGTGGTCCGGATCGCCGACGAGAACGCGCGCGGCCTCCAGGCCAACGTCGAGGTGGCGAAGGCGTGACCCCAGTCGCTCAGGCGCTGAACGAGCCCTGGTGGATCGACGTGATCAAGGCGCTGATCGTCCCGAACCTCGTGCTCGGCACGTTCGCCTACCTGACCCTGGTCGAGCGGAAGCTCCTGGGCCGCATGCAGCTCAGATACGGACCGAACCGGACGGGCCCGTTCGGACTGCTCCAGCCGATCGCCGACCTGATCAAGCTGCTCCGGAAGTCGAGCTTCTTCCCGGCCGCCGCGGTCGACATCCTCTACATCGTCGCCCCGGCCGTCGCCGCCTTCACCGCGCTCGCCGCCTTCAGCATCATCCCCTTCGGCGGCGTCTGGCACATCGGCGACTACGACATCACGGGCCGCGTGGTCGACGTGCCGATCTCGCTCATCCTCCTCTTCGCGCTCGGAGCAATCGGGACGTACGCCTTTCTCGTCGGCGGGTGGGCGAGCGAGTCGAAGTACTCACTCCTCGGCGCAATGCGGACGTCGGCGCAGCTCGTGTCGTACGAGGTCTCACTCGGGCTCGCCGTGCTCGGCGTCGTCCTGATGAGCCACTCGCTCTCGGTCGTCGAGATCGTCGAGCGCCAGCACGAGTACGTGTGGTTCGTCGTCCCGCAGTTCATCGGCTTCCTCTGCTTCTTCGTCGCCGGCCTTGCCGAGACGAACCGCACGCCGTTCGACCTGCCGGAGGCCGAGTCGGAGCTCGTGGGCGGCTACCACACGGAGTACAGCGGCATGCGCTTCGGCCTCTTCCAGATGGCCGAGTACATCAACATGATCACGTTCTCGGCGCTCGCAGTGACGCTCTTCATGGGCGGCTGGCACGGCCCCGTCCTCCCGGGCCCGATCTGGTTCCTCCTCAAGCTCGGCTTCTTCATCTTCATCTTCATGTGGATCCGCGCGACGCTGCCGCGCCTGCGCTACGACCAGCTGATGAAGTTCGGCTGGAAGGTGCTCCTGCCCGTGGCAACCCTGAACGCGGTCGCGACGGCGGTCGCAATCACCCTGGTGGATTGATGGGCGCGCGATGAGCCCGCAGCCGTTCGACTCGTTCAAGGGCTTCGCCGTCACGTTCCGGCAGATCTTCCGGAAGCCGATCACGCAGCAGTACCCCGAGTACAAGCGGCCTGTCTACCCGCGCTGGCGCGGCCGCCACCGGCTGAACCGCCACGAGAACGGCCTGGAGAAGTGCGTGGGCTGCTCGCTCTGCGCGGCGGCGTGCCCGGCCGATTGCATCCGCGTAGTCGCGGACGAGAACACGCCCGAGAACCGTGTGTCGCCGGGTGAGCGCTACGCGCGCATCTACGAGATCAACATGAGCCGCTGCATCTTCTGCGGCTACTGCGAGATCGCCTGCCCCTTCGACGCGATCACCCTCGGGAACGAGTACGAGCTCGCGGAGTACAACCGGGACGACCAGATCTACACGAAGGACATGCTGCTCGCACCGCCGATCAAGCAGGTCCCCTACGCGAACCCCGAGCTCTACGACACGCCCGACCCGGTCTGGAAGTCGGAGTCTTAGTGGCAGCCCGCATCCTCGCAGACCGCTAGATGGAGACCGCGAGCGAGATTCTCGTCTGGGTCGTCTGGGTCGGCGCGGCCACGGCGCTCTTCGCCTCGGGCCTCGCCGTCATCTCGTTCTCCAACCCGTTCTTCAGCGCGCTTGCGCTGATCGTGAACCTGGCCGCGCTGGCCGTCCTCTACCTGCTGCTCGAGGCCGAGTTTGTCGCTGCCGCACAGGTGCTCGTGTACGCGGGCGCCGTGATCGTCATGTTCCTGTTCGTGATCGCCTATCTGGGAGGACGCGTCGATGCGCCCTGGGCGGGCGAGACGTCGCTCCAGACGTTCGCGTCGGTGATCGCGGCCGCTGCGATCGCGGTCGAGGTGCTCGTCGTGATCGTCATGCGGGCCAACGACGGCCTCAGCAACTCCGCCCGGATCAGCGATGCCTTCGGCTCGCCTCAGTCGATCGGCGAGCTCTTCCTCTCGGACCACCTGATCGCCTTCGAGGTGACCTCGATCATCCTGCTCGTCGCGGCGATCGGGGGCGTCATCCTCGGGAGCACCGTCCCGCGCGAGCAGCGGGCGGAGGGCCGACACTGATGTTGGGCCCTGGGATCGCTTCGTACCTGATCGTCTCGGTCGTCCTCTTCGGGATCGGGTCGCTCGGGGTGCTCGTGCGGCGGAGCCCGTTGATCGTCCTGCTCTCACTCGAGCTGATGCTGAACTCGGCGAACCTGACGCTGATCGCCTTCTCGCGCCACGTAGGCGGCGAGGACGGCCAGATCTTCGCGCTCGCCGTGATGGTCGTGGCCGCGTCCGAGGCGGTCGTCGGGCTCGGGCTGATCGTCGCGATGTCGCGCTTCACCGTCGACCTGGACGTCGACAAGCTCCGGATGCTCCGAGGCTGAAGTGAGGATCACCCTCGTCCAGACGCCGTACCACCTCGGCCACGAGGCGGTCGGCATGGGAGCCGGCCCGGAGGCGCTCGTCGAGGCCGGCGCCGCCGAGGCCCTGGTCGGGGCAGGGCATGAGGTCGATGTC
>JACCXC010000159.1 GCA_013697275.1 Actinomycetota bacterium
GGGCTCCGGAGCCGGCTCCACCGGGCGCGGCAGCCGGCCCGACTGGCCCGGGTCCGGGGGGACCTCCGGCGGCCGTTTCGAACGAGCCGGTGCCGGAGGCGGCGTCGGGTACGAGGACCCGGGGCCGGAGCAACGCGGCCGCGGCGCCACCAACGGCGCCCGCCACGCGCTCGATCGCCGCGAGCAGACCGAGCGGGCGTTCCTCGCATACTGCCTCGCGCTCCCCGACGAAGGCGAGCGCCGCCTCGCGGAGGCCGACCTCGAGGAGCTGTTCGGCTCGCCGGAGAGCCGCCGCGCCGCCGAGTACCTGCGCGGCCGCGTCCGCACCCCGGCCGCCGACCTGCCACCGGGCGACGAGCCGCTCGCCCGCCTCGTCGCCGAGCTCGTCATCCGCGCCGGCCAGCTCGAGGCCACCCCGGCCAAGCTCGAGCTCGAGGCCCTCCAGCTCGACCTCTCCCGGCTCGACCGCCTGATCGCCGGAGCCCGGGTCTCGGGCGGAGAGGGAGTCCACGACCTCGCCACCCGCCGCCAGACCGTCCTCGACCAGATCCGCCACCGCCTGACCTGACCGGGCCGCCGTGTTCCGTCCGGAACACGAACTAGTGTTCGTGTCATGGAGGAAGCCTGGCTCAGATCACAGCTCGAGAGCGGCCGCTCCATCGAGGCCATCGCGCGCGAGGTCGGCAAGCATCCGTCGACGGTCGGACACTGGGTGAGGAAGCACGGGCTCGTCTCGTCCCATGCCGAACGGCACAGGTCGCGGGAGCCGATCGAACGCGACCAGCTCGAACGGCTCGTCGAGGACGGGTTGACCGTCGAGCAACTCGCCGCGGCGCTCGATCGTGGGCACGCAACGGTCCGGTACTGGCTCAAGCGCCACGGCCTCGTCACGGTGCGCGCCCGTGAGTTGACCAGAGGGCTGCCAGGCGACGGGGCGCTCCGGTTCTGCCGGCGTCACGGCTATTCGGCGTTCGTCAAGACGCGCGACGGCCACTGGCGCTGCAAGCGCTGCCGTGTCCAGGCGGTCAGCGATCGCAGGCGTCGCGTCAAGCAGATCCTCCTCGAGGAGGCCGGTGGAGCTTGCGCCTTGTGCGGATACAACCGCTACGCCGGAGCGCTTCAGTTCCACCACGTCGACCCGGAGGCCAAGGCGTTCGCGCTCGCCGACGGCGGGTTGGCGAGGTCGCTGCAACGCGCGCGCAGCGAGGCGGCGAAGTGCGTGCTCGTGTGCGCCAACTGCCATGCCGAGATCGAGGCGGGGCTCGCTACTATTGCCCCGACCGGACCCTGCCGATGATCGTCCTGAGCGGCAGGGCACGGCAGACACCAGATAGCCGTAAGTCGTTACACCGGTCGGGGGTAATTCAATCGGCAGAATGCTCGGCTGTTAACCGAGTCGTTGTGGGTTCGAGTCCCACCCCCCGAGCTTCGCAGGCGGATCGACAACCGCCCACCATGACCCGTGAGGGCGGCCTTCGGGCGCCGCGTCTGGGCTTGACGACCGCCCCACCGTGACCCCGAGGCGCCTTCGGGCGCCTCGTCTGGTTCGCTCGCCACCCGCGCGTGGCTGACGGCGGCGCGACCGGATGCCGGTGGATCGCGACCGGATGCCGGTGCATCGCGGCTAATGCATTCCCCACGACCTTGGCCAGGGTGGTGCTCTTTCTCGATCGACTTAGTGCATAATGCTCCGCCGGAGCCCTGCCACTATGTCGACCGAATAGATGGAGAAACTCGTGTCCCGACTTCGATCCACCGCCTCGGGGCTGCTGCTCGCCGTGCTCGGCCTCGCGGTGCTCGCCGGCTGCGGCGGGCCGGCCGGTGAGGGCGAGGCCGCCGGTGGCGACGGGAGCGGCGGTGAGCTCGCGCTCGTGGCCTACTCGACGCCGAAGGAGGCCTACGAGGAGCTGATCCCCGCCTTCAACAAGACCTCCGGTGGCCAGGGCGTGAAGTTCACGCAGTCCTACGGCTCCTCCGGCGATCAGTCGCGGGCGATCGAGTCGGGGCTTCCCGCCGACGTCATCGCGCTGTCGCTGGCGCCCGACGTCGACCGGCTGGTCGAGCCCGGGATCGTGTCCGCCGACTGGGCGAGCGATGAGTTCGACGGCTTCGTCACGAACTCGGTCGTGGTGTTCGCCGTCCGCAAGGGCAACCCGAAGGACATCCGGACCTGGGATGACCTCGTCGAGGAGGGCGTCGAGGTGATCACGCCGAACCCGTTCACCTCGGGCGGCGCCAAGTGGAACCTGATGGCCGCCTACGGCGCCCAGCTGGAGCAGGGCTCCTCGCCGCAGGAGGCGCTCGACTACCTGAAGCGCCTGCTGCAGAACACGCCCGTGCAGGACAAGTCGGCGCGCGAGGCGCTGGCGACCTTCTCGCAGGGCAAGGGCGACGTGCTGCTCGCCTACGAGAACGAGGCGATCACCGCCCAGAACGCCGAGGTGGAGCTGGACTACGTCATGCCGGACGAGACGATCCTGATCCAGAACCCCGTCGCGGTGGGCCAGGAGTCCGATTCGCCCGAGCAGGCGGAGGCGTTCGTGTCCTGGCTGCGCGAGCCGGAGGCCCAGAGGATCTTCGCGTCCAAGGGCTACCGGACCGTCCGCGAGGAGCTGGCCGACGAGGAGACCTACCCGCAGCCGAAGGCGCTGTTCAAGATCGACGAGTTCGGCGGCTGGGACAAGGTCAACGAGGAGTTCTTCGATCCCGACACGGGCTCGGTGGCCAAGATCGAGCGGGACCTGGGGGTCTCCACTGCCAAGTGAGGCGACACGCGCGCCGGCCGCGGCGGCTCGGAACGGAGCGCCGGCCCCCGCGCCCGGCGCTCCGTCGTTGCCAGGCCCGGCCCGCAGTACGGG
>JACCXC010000161.1 GCA_013697275.1 Actinomycetota bacterium
TTGCGCGAGGACATGAGCTCGTCCGCCTCGATGACGACTCCGGGAAGATCGTCGCGACCATCCCGGTGGCGGCCAGCTACCTCGCCGTCGGAGACGGCGCCGTCTGGGCGAGCGGAGCCGGGCTCACGCGAATCGATCCTCGCACGAACAAGGCGGTCGCTCGGATCCAGCTTCCGATGTGCGTCGAGAACGCGGATGTGGAGGTCGGACTGGGAAGCGCATGGGTTGCGTGCAAGAGATCCGGAACGGTCGTCCGCATCGACGCGCGCACGAACGAGGTGGCCGCGACGATCCGGACCGGTGATGGCCCTCACGGTATCGCGATCGCTACAGGGTCCGTCTGGGTTACGAACTACCAGGGCGACACCGTGTCCCGGATCAGCCCCGAGAAGAACAAGGTCGTCGCGACGATCGAGGACGTGGGTAGCGGGGTCGGCATCGCCGCGGGAATGGGGTCGATCTGGGTGGCTTCCGGGACGGGAATCGCGCGGATCGATCCGAAGACGAACACGATCGCTGGCAACCTCGACCTGGGTGCCGGCTTCTACTACGGAATCGGGATCCTCGACGGAGCGCTCTGGGTCTCGACCGTCGACCAGAGGCGCGTGTTCCGCGTCGACCCGACGGCGTTCTAGCTCATCAGGAGCGGATTCGGAGGTGCCAACAGAGTGACGACGTTGCGGGGTTCGAGTCCTGCGCGGCCCATTTCCCGCGCTAGTTACGGATCGAGTGCCACGGGTGCACGACCGCGCGGCGCTTGCCCTTCGGGCCGACGATGTCGACCGTGCGCAGCTCCGTGTTGTTCGCGGTCGAGGCTTCCCTGAGGACGCCCTGCGGATTCACGTCGATCCTGATGTAGTAGTGCCCGTTCGGGAGGCTCGTCACCTCGAACGACTGGCCCGGCACGCCCTGGTAGTAGGTGTCGCCCCAGCCGACGTCGAGCTGCTCGCGCACCCAGATCGCGTTCAGCGCCCCGCAGACGCTTCCGCCGAACCCGATGAACGGAGGCGTCCAGTTCGTCCGGCCGAGCGTTAGGTCGATCGCGTCGGTGGGCGCGAGGCAGAAGGCTTGTTTGCGGCTGCGCACGACTTCCTGGTAACTCGCGTCCAGCAGCGTGTACGAGGAGAACTGCAGGAAGTGCCAGTGCTCATGCCCGCGCCGGTGGTCGTAATCCATCGAGCCGACGTGCGTTCGGCCCACTACTGCGCCGCTCGCGTCGAAGAAGTACTGGTAGGCGTCCATCAGGTCCTCGGTCGGCTTGCGGAAGCCTTCGACGACCAGCGGGGCCGGTCCCGCGTTCCAGGGGGTCGCGGCGAATCCGAGGAACTCACGGCCGTTTCGCTGGCGCATGAGACGTACCTGCCAGGCGGGTGTCGCGATCAGATCGGGGAGCGTCGCCGGGTCGGGATTCTCGACCGTGGGTACTGCCTCGTCGGGTGCTTGTTCGGCCGCTGCGCGGGCCATGCCGCTGGCGCGTTTCCCAGCTTCGGGCGAGGACTTCGGTATTCGCCCGGTGATCCGGACGGCGACCGAGACCTGGGCGGACTCGGGCGCAATCCCGAAGAGCTGCGCGTACGGAGGGAGGATCCGGACGGTCGCGACGTACCGGCCGTTCGGGACGCGCACGAAGCGCTCGTCGCCGCTGCCGTCGGGCTTCCCCTCGTAGACGATCTCCTTCCCGTCGGACTTGCCGGACTCGCCTGAGCCGAGCGCGCTGACGGCCCAGCCCTCGTCGATCCCCCAGACCATCCCGCGCACGAAGGGAGAGCCCGCCCCGCAGAAGGCCGGGTAACGGGAGAACGGGGGCCCGTCGTCGTTCACGCGCTGTCCCCCGCCGCCGGCGTTGGGGCAGAAGTCGAACGTGCGCCACGCGACGAGCTTCCCCGCACGTGTTCGGAGGCCAACTCGCAGGAAGTCCCTGAGCCCACCCCAGCCCCGCAGGATCTCCCGCGGAAGCGGCCGGACTACGGCCCCGGACGCCGATTCGACCTGGTTGACCATCTTGGGCGAGTCGTAGTCGGGCCGAGTGACGTTCAACTGGAAGTCCCCCCCGGTCGAGGCAACGAAGACCGGAAGGTCGAGTGGAACCTCTCGGGCGTAGCGGTGGATCGTCGTCGAGAGAGAGCCGGCGTGCAGCCGCAAGGAGGGCGGCGTCGATTGGGCGTAGGCCGTCGCAGACCCCTGGACGAGCACGTACGCGACGGCCCCTGCGAGCGCCACGCGTCCTCGGAGCATCAAACGTGCACTTTCAGCACTGCCTTCGATGGTACTGCGGGATCCTGCGAATGGGAACCCGCGCGCGAGTACGCTCACGCACACGCTCATGGCACATTGCACGCACCTCGCGCTCGGCGGCGGGCCTCGAACTCGCCGGCGAGCTCTAGCTCTCGCGGCCGCCGCTGCCGTCCTCGGGCTCGCCGGGTGCAGCGGCTCGGGGAGCGAGTCGGAGGCGCGCGAGACGCCATCGACCGCCAAGGCCCGGGAGACCACAGCTTCGCCTCCTTCGCCGCCCTCGGGCGCGCCGATGTCTCTCTCCGAGTGGCGGGGCGGCTACGGAGTCTGGCTCGAGGCAGTGCGAGCCGACCTGCGCGAGATCGGCCTCGCTGTTCACGACCCGCGGGCGCTTCGCAGCCTGCGCTCGGACGGGCTCGAGGAGTTCCGCGACGGCGCCCTCTCCCATCATGTCGCCAGCCTGCGCGAGTGCGCCCGCCTCGAGGAGACGCTGACGCCGCCTCCGGGTCGCGCGGAGGGCACGGTCGCGCTTCTGCGGCGCTCGTGCGGGCCTCTCGCACGAGGCGCCGAGCTGGCTGAGCGCGGGATCGCGGGGGAGGGTGGAGCGCTCTTCCGCCGCGCGGTAGCGGAATGGCGGACGGCCGCGGATCTCGTGGAAGACGCAAACGGCAAGCTCCGGATGCCCGAGCGTGTCGAGGCCCTTCCGCTCCCGGTCGAGGACGGACGGACCGAGATCAGCCGTGTAGAGCCGCTCCTCACCCGCGTCACGCGCCTTATGAGCAAGGACGCGAAGTTCGCCGCCCGCTGCTGGTCGGAGGAGGACTGGGGGCGGATCGAGCGGGAGGAGTTCGGTCGCAAGGTCGACCTCGCCGGCTTCGCCACGGACAGCTACGCGAACCTGAACCTGGCGCCGAGGATGTGCGACTCGCTCTCCCTGCTTGCGTACACGGATGAGCGGCCGACGGGCGTCGCCCAGCTCGACGCAGCCTTCGCCGTGGTCGTCCTCATGCACGAAACGGCGCACCTTGCCGAGGGTGATCGCTTCTTCACGCGCGAGGAGGCCGCCGCGGAGTGCTGGGGCATGCAGTTCGTTCGCCAGGCGGCGCGTGCTCTCGGGGTGGAGGGCTCCTACGCCGACGAGCTTGCAGACCGTTACTGGCGTGAGGTCTATCCGCTCATCGAGCGGAAGTACCGCTCTCCGGAGTGCCGAAACGGCGGCAAGCTCGACGCGCGGGCGGGCACCGACGTCTTCCCCTAGAGGTCTCGCCGGCTGAATGCGAGTGCGCCGAGCAGGCCCACCACTGCGAGGTAGGTAAGAGTCCACGGCACGAGGGCGGGCCCCCCCGCCTGTGCACCGCCGAACGGTCCCAGCTGGAGCGCCTCACTCGTCAGGCCGAAGCTCTCCGAGCTGATCGCGCTCAGGCCGTCCTGGTAGAGCGCCTCGAAAGGGAGGGCCCACGAGGCGGCTCGCGAGACGTCGATCAGGCGCTCGGAGGCCAGGGCCTCGCCGATCTGCCCGAGCAACCCCGACACGAGCCCGGCGCCGAAGAGCATGAAGATCGCGATCCCGTTCGCCGTGGCCGAAAGGAAGACCGACCCGAGGAGCGAGAGGGCAGCGATCACGACCGC
This sequence comes from Actinomycetota bacterium, assembly GCA_013697275.1. GTDB lineage: Bacteria > Actinomycetota > Thermoleophilia > Gaiellales > Gaiellaceae > JACCXC01. The sequence goes on from JACCXC010000161.1 coordinate 3,862, forward strand.
TGCGGCAGCCAGCTCGGCGGTGGGCTGCGCGAAGCGGTCGGGCCACCAACCTCCGGCCCAGTAGGTGATCCCGGCCGCTGCCGCGAACACCCCGGCGACGTACACGCTGCAGACGGCCGCTGCCGCGAGGAAGCGGCTGCCGAGGAGCGTCACGCGACCGACCGGTCGCACGACGAGCGGCTGTAGGAGGCCGCGCTCCGCATCTCCCCGCACGACAGCCAGAGTGAGGAAGACCGCCAGGACGGCCCCGAGGAAGAGCGTCCCGAACATCGCGAGCCCGAGCAGCGTTGCGCCGGTGAGCGTCTGCTCGTCCACCGCGTCGAAGAGCGGCCCCTCGGCCCCGAATCGCTCCACCTCCTGGAAGGCCTCGCGTGCGCCGAGCGCGAAGAGCCCCAGGAAGGCCGCGGTCAGGATCAGCACGATCAGAAAGACGCGCCGGCGAAGGCTCTCTTCGAGCGCGTAGCGGACGATCACCGGGACGGCCCTCACGCCGAGTCCTCGCCAACGGCACTCAGGTACGTCTCCTCGAGGGTGGTAGAGAGAACACGGACTCCGTAGACCCGCTCGCCGCGCGCGATCAGATCGGCCACGAGGCGCGGCGCATCGTCGCGGCTCGCCCGCGGGAAGGTCTGTGTCCCCGCGTCGGTATCGATCTCGACACCCCGCGGCCGGGCCAGTTCCTCCGGCCGGCCGGCGGCCACCACACGGCCACGGGCAAGGATGACCACGCGGTCGCAGACGAGCTCGATCTCGCTCAGGAGATGGGAGTTCAAGAGGACGGAGACGCGCCGCCGCCGGAGCTCCTCGAGCAGGCCGCGCACCGTCCGGCGTCCGGCAGGATCGAGTGCACTCGTCGGCTCGTCCAGGAGGAGGAGCGGAGGCTGACCGACGAGCGCCTGCGCGATCCCGAGCCGCTGCTGCATCCCCTTGGACATTGCGTCGACCCTCCGCTTCCGTGCTTCCACGAGCCCTACGAGATCGAGGAGCTCGCCGCGTTCAGCGGCCCCGCCCAGGGAGCCCGCGAGGCGCTGATGGAGCGCGAGCACCTCGTCTGCCGTGTGCCAGCCGGGGAAGCGGAAGAGCTCGGCCAGGTACCCGAGTGAGCGGCGCGCCTCTCGCGTCCCGGCCCGCGCGCCGCACACCTCGGCCGAACCGCTCGTCGGGCGCACGAGCCCGCAGGCGATCTTGACCAGCGTCGACTTACCCGCACCGTTCGGCCCGAGGAGGCCGACGAGCTCGCCCTCGCCCACCTCGAGGTCTACGCCGGCCAGTGCCTCCAGGGCGCCGTAGCGCTTGGCGAGGCCGCGGGCCTGGAGCGCAGCCGCCACCAGGCGTCAGAAGGGAAGCTTGCTTCGGCTCTTGCGCCCGGCCTGGGTGCTCTTTTCGGCCGCCTTTCGCGACGTGCGGAACGGCTTCGCGCACCAACGGCCGGCTCGCCCGGGCGCCTTGCCCGCCCATTCAGCGCACTTCGTCATCGACTTTGCGACGCCCTTCTGCGGCCACCAGGAGAGGCGTGGGGCGACCAAACCGAGGAGGAAGAGGAGGACGCAGACCCCGACGATCGCGACGACGAGCACCGCTGTACCTTACGCCGAGGGTGGAGGGCGACGTGCTCGCACGGATTCGCCGTCTCGGGTTCGGCGAGGCGCAGGCCACCGTGCTCGCCGACCACTTCCTCGACGCGGAGGCGCGGGGCAAGCCGGGCCACGGACTCTCTCGTGTGGCCTGGCTGGAAGGTCTCCCCGATCTTCAGCCCGCGGCCGAGCCGGCGCGGGTCATGTCCGAGCCCGGGTTCGAGCGCTGGGAGGGACGTGGGGCGCTCGGTTACTTGACGCTCGCGGCCATCGTAGACGCCCAGCTGGCCCATCCGCCGGAGCAGGCGCGCGTCGTGGTCGCGGCCGACTGCTTCCCCACGGGGATGCTCGGCCATTGGGTTCGTCGTCTTGCCGAGGCCGGCCTGGTCGGCGTGCTGACGGCGACGTCGCCGGCCCGCCTCGCGCATCCCGACGGCGGGCCGGCGCTCGCGGGCACGAACCCACTCGCGATCGCGGTGCCGAGCTCGGACGGAAGGCCGCTCGTCGCCGACGTCTCGATGGGCAAGGCGACCTACGGTGACCTGCTTGCGGGCCGTGCGGAGGAGAGCGATCTCGTTCCCTTCGGCGGCGACCAGGCACACAAGGCCTTCGCGCTCGCTCTCGGACTGCAGGCGCTTGTCGACGCCTTCGGCGTGGGAACGTACGGCGCGCTCCTTCTGGTCGCGCGGCCCGAGGCTGACCCCGTCCCGGCCCTGCGCGCCCTCGCCGCCGGCCGCCGTCTCCCCGGCGACCGCTGAGAAGACCGAGGGCCCGCCATGACGGGCCCTCGGGTCCTGCGGACGGTTTCTGCCCGCTACAGCACGGTCGTCGTCGACGGCACGCAGAGGTGCCGCGTCTTCCAGGCGGTCATCGACGTGACGCCGAACCGGTTCCGGACGACGATGCCGTGCCGCGAAGCCCGCCCGTGGCCCCTGGTCACGTAGCAGACCAGGTGCTCTCTCGGGCTCTGGATTCCTTCGCCGTTCTTAGAGACCGGGTTGCAGAGCATCCGCGGCTTCTTAACGGTGGCCCGCTCCTCCATGAACTGATCCTCCAGCGGGACGCCGCGCCACGCGAACCGGCTCGAGGAGTGCACCTTGTAACAGAGGAAGTGATCGAGCCGGGTCGGGATGGCGCCGGGGACGAGC
>JACCXC010000169.1 GCA_013697275.1 Actinomycetota bacterium
CCCGGCGGCAGGCCGGCCTCCTCGAAGATCTCGACGAAGCGCTCGGCGAGAAGCGGCGTGTCCTCCGCGGGCTTGAAGACGACGGTGTCGCCGCAGACGAGCGCAGGTGCGATCTTCCAGCTCGGGATGGCGATCGGAAAGTTCCAGGGCGTGATCGCGCCGACGACACCCACGGGCTGGCGGATCGACATCATGAACTTGTCCGGCATCTCGGACGGCGTCGTGTGGCCAAAGAGGCGGCGGCCCTCACCGGCCATGTAGAAGGTCATGTCGATCGCTTCCTGGACGTCGCCGCCCGCCTCGGCGCGCACCTTGCCCATCTCCCTGACCATCTCCTCGGTCAGCTCGTCCTTTCTGTCGATGAACATCTGGCCCACGCGGAAGAGGAGCTCGGCGCGCTTCGGCGCTGGGACGAGGCGCCAGCGCTCGTAGGCGTCCTTCGCGGCCCCGACGGCGCGATCCATGTCCTCGACGGTCGACGACGGGAAGACACCGAGGACGTCACCGTTCGCGGGATTGCGGCTCTCGAAGGTCTCGCCGCCCCCCGCCTCGACCCACTCGCCGCCGATGTAGTTTCGGAACGTCTTCGCGCCAGTGACCGCCACTCGCATCCCTTTCGTCGCCTGGGCGCGATTCTACGGAGGCGGGGCCGACCTTAATCGGGGGGTGGCTCGGTTTCGGGGAACGTCCCCGGGATGCGGCCGCGGCGGCGGTCGCGCACCTGGCGCTTGCCGCCCTGGAACTGACCGCCCGTCGACCGTCGATCGGGCCCTGTCCGCCGGTCGACGATCACGGTGACGTTCGGGTTGTCCTTGTAGTGCTCGACCAGGCGGTCGAAGAGCTCGTCCTTGAGCTCCGGGGGGACGACGCAATAGATCATTTGATTCGCATCGTAGTGCGCTCCCCGGCAGCTTCCACGCCTGGAGCAGCTAGAAGCGCGGGATCTCGGGCATGACCCGGCCTTGGCGGTCGAGGCTCGCGTTCCAGGCCTTGAAGCGGTCCGGCAGCTCGTTCGCCTCGTATCCGCGCTCGGCCAGCCGCACGGGCTGGGAAGAGTCCGGGATGATCCGGTACTGGTACCAGGAGATGTCCCAGGCAATCGTCAGGACGATCTCCGCGCTCGTCCCGGAGAGGGGGAGCATGCTGATCCGGCCCTCGCCGAGGCTCTTCGCGATCCCCGCGATCGTGCGGCTGTAGGGGCTCTCGTTGAAGAGCTCGGCCGCCTCCACGAGCGTCTGCTCCTCGGGGTTGAGGCGCCTGAGGACCGGCTCCGAGACGACGGGCTCGGGCTCCGGCTGCTTCGGTTCGAAGAGGGCGCCGAGGGCGCCGAAGCGCTTACGCCTGCGCGCCGACTCGGTGACGAGCGGGGTCATGGCCGATCCTTCCCTGATCCAGCCGTGCGAGTTCGCCTGGTCGACGCAGAGCGCGCAGACGTCCAGCCACCGGTCTCCGCCCGGCGTGAACCGCGATGCGCGCTCGCCGAGGAGGAGCGTCCGGCTGCAGACGGCACAGCTTCGGAAAGCCTCCTGGCGTTTGACTAGCACCGGGGATACCTTAAAGCCCGTTTACGGGGCCGGGGCGAGGCAAAGGGCGCCTTCGCACGTCAGCCGGGGACGGTTCCGGCGACCGCCCACGCCCGCGCCGTGAGCTCGAAGGGCGCTTCGCCGACGCCGAGGCGGCTCCGGTAGGCGTCGTGGAGCGCGGCCCGCCGCTCCTCGTCGAGTGAGACGCAGAATGCGCCCGAGGGGGCGACACCCGTGAGCAGAGGGGCCCAGAGGTCCTCGAAGCCCGAGTAGGCGGCCCGGGCGAGCAGCGATCCGGAGCGCACGTGCTCGAGGCCGGCCGAGCTCCAGAGCTCCGCCAGCTCGCCTTCGCCACACCAGCGCATCACGGCTCCCTCGTCGGCGAGGGCGCCGCGTTCGGGCTCGACCTCACGGGCCGCGTCCCAGAAGGCGCGCAGGAGCGTCATCTCACCCGCGTAGTCCCACACGCACGCTGCGACGGTCCCGCCCGGCCGGGTCACGCGGGTCAGCTCCCGCACGCCGGCCGGCGCATCGCCCATGAAGTTGACGACGAGCTGGGCGAGCGCGACGTCGAATGCGTCCTCCGCGAAGGGCAGCGCCTCCGCCGGGGCGATCGCCACCTCGACTCCCGGCAGCCTGGCCCGGCAGGCGAGCGCGAACGGCTCCGACGGCTCCGCGGCGGCGACGTTGGCCGCGCCGAGGCGCTTGACGAGCTCGGCCGTGAGTACCCCAGGTCCGCAACCGACGTCGAGCGCTCGGCTGCCCGGCTCGACCTGGGCGAACTCGATCAGGTCGAGAGCGAGTGACGGCCCATAGCGGCCGACGAGTCGGTCGTACGCCTCCGCGGAGGCCCGGAACGTCTCGGCCCCAGGCACGGCC
>JACCXC010000178.1 GCA_013697275.1 Actinomycetota bacterium
GTAGTACACGTACTCCGACTGCTGGTGCGCGCCCGGCTGCGCGAAGAACGGCCCGCTTCGAAGGTCGCTCACTGCCAGGTAAAGAAACGCGAACAGGAGCCCGACCAGGACGTACGCGCAGAGCGCGCCGAGCACGGTCTCGTGCGTGACGCGCTTGTGGTGGAGGACGCGGCTGATCGTCACCGGCAGCGTCGCGGTCACGAGCAGGCCGACGGGGAGCAGGTACGTCAGCCCGATCACCGAGGCCGAGTTGACGAGGAGGACGATCGGCGCGAGCGCGACGCATGCGAGCACGAGCAGTGTTTGCCGGCGCGTGATGCGGTGCCCGGTTGCCCTGTCGCTGATTGCGACGAGGAGCGCGAGCGCCGAGAGGAACGTGCTCCCGATCGCCCCCCAGCGGGCATCGTCGACCAGCTCCAAGAGGAAGAAGTTCGCGAGGAGCAGGAGGAGCAGGCTCGCGTAGCTATCCAGGAAGCGGAGAAGATCCGTCCTGGCGGGGCGTCTCAGCTTCGCTAGCTCTTCTTCGCGGCGGCCTTGCCGCCCCGGCTCGAGGCACCCGGCGAGTTGGCGATCTTCGCCGCGCGCTCCTTCGACATGCCCTTGTCCTTGAGGGCCTCGTACTGCTTCTCGGTCTTGACGCTGGGTCGTTTCCTGCCTGGCATGCCTGGATTCTGCGCGATCTCGCGCCTCTCTAACCGAGGCGGTGCTCTCATGTGGCCTCGCGAGGTGGAGCCCGTGACCCGCCGACTCGGTTCGCGGGTAACGCGAAGCAGCCTAGGCCCCCACGACCACCAGAGCGACCGCCAGGTACTGGAGCACGACGGCCCCGACGATGAGCGCGTGGAATACCTCGTGGTAGGCGAACACTCCGGGAACGGGATTCGGCCGCCGGAGGACGTAGACCACCGCACCGACGGTGTAGAAGATCCCGCCGGCGAGGGCGAGAAGAGGTGGCGCGAGCCCGGCACCGTCCACGAGCTCCGGAAAGGCGACGACTGCGACCCAGCCGAGGGCGAGGCTGATCACCGCCGCGACCCATTTCGGGCCGGACGGCCTGAGGAGCTTCAGCGCGGTGACGAGTGCGGTGCCGCCCCAGACGATCGCGAGGACGACGCTCCTCCAGGCACCCGCCAGGACGAGCAGGCCGAAGGGCGTGTACGTCCCGGCGATCAGTCCGTAGATCCCGATGTGGTCGAGCCGTCGCATCCAGAGCCGGCGGGCCGGCGTCCAGGTGACGCGATGGTAGAGAGCGCTCGCGCCGAACATCGCGGCCACGCTCGCGGCGAAGATCGCGGCGGCGGCGCGCGCACGTGTCGACTCCGCGAGGAAGACGAGCAGCACGCCGACGGGGATCGAGGCGACGAAGGCCCAGGTATGCCAGACGCCGCGCAGCCGCGGCCGCGTCAGAACGAGCTCGGGCGCCGGAGGGGAGACGGACTGCATCGCGTCAGGGTAGAGCGGTAAGGCATTCCGGCGACGGGCGGCTAGAATGTCCGCAACCAGAGCGAGTAGCGGTTCGCGCGCCTGCGCCTTCCTTGCCCGTTCGTACCGAAGGGAGAGCGCCGTGTCAAAACGGAGCCGCGCGTTCCACACGATGACGCGAGTCGGGCCGGGACTGCAGGTCGAGGAGACGGTCCAGGACGGGTCGAGCCCGGACTGGCCGGCCGTCGAAGCGCTCCTTGCGCGCCTGGCCGAGACGCGCGCGGTCTTCCCGACGACGAATGCGAGCTCGAACTGGATCTCGAGCTACGAGCCGGGCCGTCGCTTGATGCTGGAGTCTGGCGACCGCTCGCGCTGGATTCGCGTGGATCACGTGCAGGCGTGCTGGTCGACATTCGAGCGCCTCGGGCGGATTCGCCGCCTCGACGTGCTGGAGCCGGGTCGTGCCTCGACGTTCGTGATGGCGCTCTTCGCGCAGGTCAGCGGCGTTCGGCAGGTGGAGAAAGACGAGCCGTACCTGGTGCTTCCCCAGGCCAAGAACGGCCGGAGAACGCCGGCTGCGCGCAGCCGCAGTCTCGCCCGCTAGAACTCCGTCATGCAGTATCGCCGGCTCGGCGCGAGCGACCTCGAAGTCTCGGAGATCAGCCTCGGCTCATGGCTCACGTACGGCACGGCCGTCGAGCGCGAGCGCGCTGAGGCCTGCCTGAAGCGGGCATTCGAGCTCGAGATCAATTTCATCGACACGGCAAACGTCTACGGGAAGGGTCGCGCCGAGACGTTTCTCGGAGAGGCGCTGGCGGGACGGCCGCGCGACTCGTACGTTCTCGCGACGAAGCTCTACTTCCCGATGAACGACACCGACCGCGGCCTCTCGCGCGAGCAGGTCATGAAGCAGATCGACGGCTCGCTCGAGCGCCTGCGCACCGACTACGTCGACCTCTACCAGTGCCACCGCTACGACGAGGACACGCCGCTGGAGGAGACGATGGAGGCGCTGACCGAGGTCGTGCGGGCCGGGAAGGCTCGCCACCTGGGCTTCAGCGAGTGGACGTCGCCGCAGATCCAGGCCTCGCTCGACCTCCCGAACGTCGAGCGGTTCGTCTCGAGCCAGCCGCAGTACTCGGCGCTCTGGCGCGGGCCCGAGCGCGAGGTGATCCCGCTTTGTGCCGCGAACGGGATCTCGCAGATCGTCTGGTCGCCTCTCGCGCAGGGCGTGCTGACCGGGAAGTACAAGCCGGGTGAGGCGCCGCCGCCCGATTCGCGCGCGGCCGACGAATCCTCGAACTGGGGCGGGGTCAATCGCTTCCTGACGGAGGAGACGCTCGACGCGGTGCAGCGTCTGCAACCGATCGCCGAGGGGCTCGGAATCTCGATCGCCCAGCTCGCGCTCGCCTGGGTGCTCCGCGAGCCGAACGTCGCCTCGGCGATCATCGGAGCAACGCGGCCCGAGCAGGTCGATCAGAACGTCGCCGCGAGCGGGGTAGAGCTCGACGACGCGACCGTAGCCGCGATCGACGAAGCCCTCGCGGGCGTCATTCAGTAGCGCCGTTCTAGAATCGAGCGGTGCGAGACGAGGACGTCCGCGCTTCGTGTTTCGCCCAGCTCTCGATCCTGTGCGCGGAGTTCGGCGAAGACGTTCCGTATCTGGGCGGACTCGACCGGAAGTTTGCGTTCCGCGGGCAACGCATTCCTTATCTCAACCGCCAGAAGGGCATCTACCGAGCCGCGGCGCAGCGCGGGCCGGCCGCTCTCTCGATCCAGACGTCATACAAGTCGCCGTACGGGGACACTGTCACCGACGAGGGCGTCGTTTATGCCTATCGGGCCGGCAGTCCCGAGCAGTCCGACAATCGTGCTCTTCGTGCGGCGTTCGAGCTCCAGGTCCCGCTAGTTCATTTCGTCGGGACGAGGCCGGGTTGGTATAGGCCCAACTTCCCGTGCTACGTCACCGCTGACGATGCGTCCGGCCGCGTGGTGATGGTGACCCCCGGGCGCATGGTCGGCCCGCTTGATGACCCCGAGCCCGCCCGGGTCAAGGACCCGATCGAGCGCCGCTATCTCGTCCGCGAGACGCGCGTGCGGATGCACCAGGCTCAGTTTCGCGGGCGGATTCTTCCGGCGTATCTCGATCGGTGCGCGATCTGCCAGCTGAAGGAGGCTCGCTTACTAGACGCCGCTCACATCGTCGGGGATCTCGAGCGGACGGGGGAGGCCGTAGTCAGCAACGGGATGAGCCTTTGCTCCATCCATCACCGGGCGTTCGACCAGTATCTGCTCGGCATCTCGCCCGACTACAAGGTGGAGATCTCGCGGCGGCTGCTCGATGACGAAGATGGGCCGATGCTCGATCTTCTGAAGGGGCATCAGGGTCGAGAGATCCAGGTCCCCGAGCGGAAGGCGTGGAAGCCTGATCGCGAGCGGCTCGCAGTGCGCTTCGAGCGGTTCCTCGAGCGCGCCGCTTAGTAAAAGGAACTGACGGCGAAACTCGCCGCGTCTAGCGCTTGCGGATGTTGTGAACCTCGAAGATCTCCGGTTCGCTCGAAAACTCGATTCCGGCGTCGGCCAGGAGGGGCATCAAGCGTTCACCGTACGCCTCGAACTGCTCCCGGGAGTCCCAGATTTCGCTGACGCGCAAGTCTCCGTCCGACCCGAAGCAAACGTGGTAGTCCATGCCGTCCGGAGGAAAATCGATTCCAGCCTCCTCATGCCGCCGGATGGTGTCGTCGTACTTCTCGGTGGTCATGGACGCGGGGGAAAAGCGGACAACGATGCTCATGATGCGATCCTCCTGCTCGGGTCTAGCCGACCTTACTCGGCATCACCGGGCGAAGCGCGTAACCACGCCGCGAGCGGAACAGCCCGCGCCCTGAACGCCGAAGGGCCGCTTCACGGGCGGCCCTTCGGGGATTCGTAGCGCGAGCGCGGCCTAGGCCTCGCTCATCTCCTTCGCGGACGCCTTCGTGAGCTCCTTGGCGAGCGACTCGACCTCGCGGAGCGTCTCCTTCTCGTCCTTCAGGTTCTTCTCGAAGAGCTCGATCACGTCGCGCTCGCCGAGGGCGCGCGCCATCGTGATGAGGCCCTCGTACGCGGCGATCTCGTAGTGCTCTGTGCGCGCGACGGCGCCCGCGTCAACGAGGTCGATGAGGTCCTCGGAGGACTCCTCGACGAGCTGGTCGTGCTCCTTCTTCAGGCCTTCGAAGCCGACGCACTCCTCCTTCTGGATCTCTTCGCCGAGGAGCTCGAAGACCTGCTCGAGGTTCTCGACATGCGTGCGCGTCTCGCGCAGGTGCTTCTCGAGCCCCTTTCGGAACTCGGTGCTCTTCACCTCGTCCATCAGCTTCGGCAGGACCTCCTGCTCGAGCTTCTCCTCGACGTAGAGGATGTCGCCGAGCTCGTGCAGGAAGAGATCGCGTGGCGTGGTGATCTCGGACATCTGTGGAACCCCCTCATTGATTGACCGTGCTTCGATCACCTACCCGGCGCGGTGGCTCCGTAACGTTCCGACCATGGCTTCGCCCATTCATCGCGCGGCTGCGAGCGGGTTCGAGCGCGGGGTCGCCGACTACGAGCGCGGGCGGCCCGGCTACCCGCGCGAGGCGGTGGGCTGGCTCCTCGACGCGCTCGCACTGGGGGAGGGGACTCGCGTTCTCGACCTCGCCGCCGGCACGGGGAAGCTGACCCGCGAGCTCGTCGGGGCGAGCGCTGACGTCGTTGCGGTCGAGCCCGTGCGCGCGATGCGCGAGGCGCTCGCGGCAGCCCTCCCGTCCGTGAGGGTGCTGGACGGGACGGCCGAGGCGATCCCGCTCGCCGACGACTCGGTGGACGCGGTCACCGTTGCGCAGGCCTTCCACTGGTTCGACGCGGAGCGCGCGTTCGCGGAGCTCCACCGTGTGCTCCGGCCGGGCGGGCGCCTAGCGCTCGTCTGGAACGTCCGCGACCAGTCGGACCCGCTGCAGCTTCGGATCACGGAGCTCGTCGAGCCGTACCGCGGCGACGCGCCCTCTCACGCGAGCCTTGCCTGGCGGGACGCCTTCGAGCAGACCGACCTCTTCTCTCCGCTGGAAGAGCGGCGACTCGCCTGGACGCAAGTGACCGACGCCGACGGCCTCGTCGCCCGCGTCGCGTCGATCAGCTTCGTCGCTGCGCTCCAGGAGGACGCCCTCCGGCAGGTCGCGCCGCGCGTTCGCGCGCTCGCCGAGCCGAGCGGGCCGATCGAGCTCGCCTACGAGACGCAGGTTCTCTGGTGCGAGCGCTTGGCTACTTAGGGCGCATAGAGCCGGCGTAGGCGACCGACCGCTCCACCCAGCGCTCTAGCGAGGCGTGATCGGCCAACTGCTCCCCGCCGACGAGGAGGAAGCCGGTCATCGGCCGCTTGCCGGGCATCCCGAACGGGCGGACGCCCTCGTCCTCGAGCGCTGCTTCGCCCTCCTCCGCGGGCAGACGTACGATCAGCTCCTCGCCGATCACGCCGCACGCCAGGTTGCCGCGCACCATGAAGGCGAGCCCGCCGAACATCTTCCGCTCGGTGACGCCCGGACGCTGGTCGAGCGTGTCCCGGAGCCGTTCGGCGAGCCCTTCGTCGTAGGCCATGGGCCGAGGCTAGCGCCTAATTCACCGCCGGGCCGCCGACGACGTAGGCGAGGTCGGAGTAGATCGCGAGATCGTGCGCGATCCGCCGCTCGTACCGGCGGCCCTCCTCGTCCCGCCAGGTCAGCTCGGCGGTCAGCTTCGTCGGCTCGCGCCGCGAGAAGTAGGCCGCGCTCGTGTCGAGGAGCGTGCGGATCTCCTTCCCGGCCGGGAGGAACTCGACCTTGCGGAAGAGTCGTAGGCGCGACATGTCCACCCGGCCGCCGAGCCCGTGAAACGGCCGGTCGAACCGGCAGACGACCTTGGTCGCCGGGCGCGTACCGGTGTTCACGAGGCCCAGGAAGAGCAGGCCGTCCTCGAAGACGACGTCGAGGATGACGTCGGGGCGAAGCCCCTCGTCCGGCTCAGCCACCGACGACGTCGAAGCCCTCGTGCGCGATCTCGAGCGTTTCGATCGCCACTTCGCTCGTCCCCGCGTTCAGGGTCGGCCCTTCCCACTTGCACGGCCAGCCGTTCCGGAAGTTGATCCGGAGGATCGGGGTCTGATCCGCGCTCAGCAGGACGATCGAGCCGTTTCGGCGCTCCGGCTTTCCGGCGATCACCTGCTCGCGCCAGTTCCAGAGGTCAAGGTTCTTGGTGAGCCCTCGCTTCAGAACGATCTTCGACCAGCGGTGGAGCCCGGGGATCTTCACGGCCAGGCGCATGTCGCCCGTCCGGTACTCGATCACGTCGGTCTCCGAGTCGAGCCCGGTCACCTCGCTGAACGATGCGGAAACGATCCCGTCGAGCTCGACGAAGAAGTTGAAGGCGTCGTACGGATCGACGCGGGAGGCCTGCGGCATGCCTCTCCTCTCGGTTGGGAGCGCGCCGAGTATCTCACCGCGCGCGGGTTGATCCGGAGGCACCCCGGTTATAGGTCGTGCATGCGCGTAGTCGTCGTCGGAGCCAGCGGGAACTCGGGGACGAGCCTCCTCAAGTCGCTCGCGGATGACCCGAGCGTCGAGTCGATCCTCGGGGTCGCCCGTCGCAAGCCTGAGGCCGATTTCCCGAAGACCAAGTGGGCGGAGGCGGACATCGCGACAGGCGAGCTCGAGCCGCTCTTCCGGGGCGCCGACGCGGTCGTTCATCTCGCCTGGCTGATCCAGCCGTCGCGCGACCTCTCCCGCCTCTGGCGCGTCAACGTCGAGGGGTCGACGCGAGTCTTCCACGCGGTCGGCCAAGCGGGCGTCCCGGCTCTCGTGTACGCCTCCTCGGTCGGCGCCTACTCGCGCGGCCCGAAGCGCGAGGCCGTCGACGAAAGCTGGCCCATCAACGGGATTCCGACGAGCTTCTACTCGCGGCACAAGGCGGAGGTCGAGCGGCGCCTCGACTGCTTCGAGCAGGAGTGGCCAGAGGTCCGCGTCGTCCGCCTGCGGCCGGGGCTCATCTTCAAGCGTGAGGCCGCGTCCGGCGTCCGCCGCCTCTTCGCGGGGCCGTTCCTCGTGAACCCGCTCCTGCGTCCCAGCCTGATCCTGGTCGTCCCCAAGATCCCGGGCCTGCGCTTCCAGGCTGTTCACTCCTATGACATCGGCGAGGCCTACCGGCTCGCGGTGACGAGCGATGTGCGCGGGGCCTTCAACATCGCCGCGGAGCCGGTGCTCGACGCGGGCGAGCTGGGGAAGATCCTCGGGGCTCGGCCGGTGCCAGTGCCCGCCGGCCTGGCGCGGCTATTGACGGCGGCGACCTGGCGGCTCCATCTTCAGCCGACGCCGCCCGGCTGGCTAGACCTCGCCCTCGGCGTCCCGATCCTCGACACGACCCGCGCGCGGGAGGAGCTCGGCTGGCGACCGTCCTGGAGCGCGGGCGAGGCGCTCCGCGACCTGCTCGAGGGGCTCAGCAAGGGCGAGGGCGAGAACACGCCGCCCCTTGCCCCCGGAACCGGCGGTCCGGCGCGAATCGACGAGATCACCACCGGCGTGGGGGAGAGGGAAAAGCTGTGAGAGCAGTCGTCTGGCACGGCAAGCAGGACGTGCGGGTCGATTCCGTCGACGATCCGCGCATCCAGGAGCCGACGGACGCGATCGTCCGGATCACCTCGACGGCGATCTGCGGCTCCGATCTTCACCTCTACGCGAAGTTCCCACGCCCGGTCATGCGCGCCGGCGACATCCTCGGCCACGAGCCGATGGGGATCGTCGAGGAGGTCGGGCGCGACGTTACTCAGATCGAGCCCGGGGACCGGGTCGTCGTCCCCTTCAACATCGCGTGCGGATCGTGCTGGATGTGCGACCGCGGCCTCCAGTCCCAATGCGAGACCACCCAGAACCGCCGCTACGGCAAGGGCGCAAGCCTCTTCGGCTACACGCATCTGTACGGGGCCGTTCCCGGCGGGCAGGCCGAGCTCCTGCGCGTGCCGCACGCGCACTACGGGCCGGTCAAGGTCGCCGAGGGGCCGCCTGACGAGCGGTTCCTCTATCTCTCCGACGTCCTCCCGACGGCCTGGCAGGCGGTCGTGTATGCGGACATCCCCCCGGGCGGGACGGTCGCGGTCTGGGGGCTCGGTCCCATCGGCCAGATGTGTTCCCGGATTGCGTTCGACAGGGGAGCCGGCCGGGTGATCGGCGTCGACCAGGTGCCCGAGCGGCTCGCCATGGCGCAGCGCCACGGGATCGAGACGCTCGACTTTGCCTCGGTGGGCGATGTCGTCCAGATCGTGCGCGAGATGACCGACGGCCGCGGCGCAGACTCCGTGATCGACGCGGTCGGGATGGAGGCCGAAGGCTCGGCCTTCGAGCGAGTGCTCCAGGCGACGAAGGTGCAGGCAGACCGTTTCCACGCGCTGCGCCGCTCCCACGACGCCGTTCGCCGCGGCGGCACGCTCTCGATCGTGGGCGTGTACGCGGGCTACATGAGCCTCTTCAACATCGGCGATCTCTTCGATCGCCAGGTCACGATCCGGATGGGGCAAGCGAATGTCCGCCGGTGGGTGGACGACGTCCTCCCGCTCTTGGAGCGAGAGGACGATCCGCTCGGCACGGATGACCTGGCCACGCACGTCCTCCCGCTCGAGGAGGCGCCGCGCGGCTACAAGATCTTCCAGAAGAAGGAGGACGGGGCGATCAAGGTCGTCCTCAGGCCGTAGGAAGTAGGGCCCTCGAACGGGTGACGCCAGTCCCCCGGAGGGGGTACCCCGTCCCTCGAACGGGGGAGGCGGGGCCTAGCCGGCGCGCCGGCGCAGGACCGTCAAGCCCCACGCCTTTCCGGAGGCGAAGAGGGCGTCCGGGTCGACGTCGCCCAGCCAGCCGAGGAAATGCTTCTCCGGATTGTCTTTGGTTGCGCCGTAGACGGCCTGACGGTCAGGCTCCTCGGCCGTGAGCGCCATCGAGTCGCCGCGCTCGAGGGCGGCGAAGCGCTCCTCGGCCGCGGGACCCTCTGCGTAGCCCTTGCCCACGTCGCCAGCTTACTGCGGCGTCCGTCGCGTCCACTCGCCCAGGCCGTACCAGTAGGTGTCCGTGAGGGCGGCCGCGATTGACGGGTCGGTGTGCGTCGGGTTGAACACGTGGTGGTCGAGGTCGGCGCAGATGGCGACCGCCTCCAGGGGGATGTTCGGGAGGCTGACGAGCACCTCCGTGGGGAGCTGAGCCTCGCCGACCGTGTAGTGCTTGAAGTGGAGATCCGGCGCGACCTCGAGGAGCGTCGGCCAGTCGGGGCAGCTGCGGGAGCTCACGCGATCTCAGCGCGAACGCGGGCGGCAAGGGCTGCGATGAAGGCGGGATCGTCGTTCAGCGAGTCGATACGGTCGAGTTCGAGGCCGAGCGCGGCAGCCCTCTCGCGCGCCTCGACGTCGATGTCCCAGAGGATCTCGAGATGATCGGCGACGAAGCCGACCGGGGCGACGAGCACCTTGCGGACGCCGCCCGCGTTGAGTGAGTCGAGGTGGTCGAGGATGTCCGGCCCGAGCCACGGTTCCCCTGTGGGGCTCTCGCTCTGGAAGGCGAACGACCAGCGATCTGTTGGGATCCCGGCGCGCTCCGCGACGAGCCGCGAGGTCTCGAGGAGCTGGTCGCGGTACGGGTCGCCGTTCGCGAGAATTCGCTCGGGAAGGCTGTGCGCGGTGAAGACGACGTGCGCGTCGGTCTCGCGAACGCGCTCGGCCAGGACGTCGATGAACGGCTCGTGGTCGTGCCAACTCTCGATGAAACGGATCTCAGGTTCAGCACCGTTGAGGGCGCGCTCGAGGCGGTCGCGGTAGCCGCCGACCGACATGCGCGAGTAGTGCGGCGCGAGCACGACCCCGACGAGCCGTTCGGCGCCGTCGCCCAGCGCGCGGGAGACTGCGTCGGCGATCCGGGGCTCCCAGTGCTTCATCCCGACGTAGACGGGGAGGCCGAGCTCGCGTTCGAGCGCGGCGCGCTGGGCCTCGGTGACCCGGTTGAGCGGCGAGGTGCCGCCGATCCGCCGGTAGCGCTCGACGAGCTCGTCGACACGCTCCTGGCTGACGGGCCGCCCGCCGCGAATGTCCGCGTAGTAGGCGGGGATGTCCTCCGGCCGCTCGGGACTTCCATAGGCCATCGCGATCACGGCCGTCTTCATCTCGGCACACCCCGGCACGAACTCGCGACGATGCGAGACCCACGCGTGCATCGCGCGGCGCTAGCCTGACCGGTGAGGGGTAGAGCAGGGGGGTCCCCGGGGTATCCGGGTCTCTCACGCGCGAGTAGTCGGATCACGCGGCGACTTCCGCCGCGGTTCGCTCGTGCACGAGCTCCACCAGGCGGCCCAGGTCGTCCGGGTCGGTGTCGGGGAGGACGCCGTGGCCCAGGTTGAAGATGTGCCCGGGCCGGCCGTCCACGGCCTCGAGGATCCCGAGGGCCGAGTTGCGTGTCCGCTCCCAGGGGCCGAGGAGGAGCGCCGGGTCGAGGTTCCCCTGTACGGCGCGGTCCTCGCCAACGAGCTCCCAGCCGCGCAGGATCGGCACCCGCCAGTCCAGGCCGATCACGTCGCCGCCGACAGCGGCCAGCTCTCCCAGCAGGTGGGCCGTGCCCGTTCCAAAGTGGATGGTCGGCACCGCCACCGCCTCGAGGATCCGGGCGGAGTAGGGCGCCACGAACTCCAGGTAGTCGTCCACCGAGAGCGCACCCACCCAGGAGTCGAAGACCTGGATCACGTCGGCGCCCGCCTCGGCTTTTGCCCCGACGTAGCGCGCGAAGGCGGTCGACAGCTTGTCCATGAGCGCGTGCCAGACCTCGGGAGCCGCGTACATGCAGCGTTTCGTGGCTGCGAACTCGCGCGTCGGCTTCCCCTCGATCAGATATCCGGCCACGGTGAACGGGCCGCCGCAGAAGCCGACGACCGCCTGATCCTCGCGGAGCTCGCTGCGGACAAGCTTCACCGTCTCGAGGACGAACGGCACAGACTCGCGCGGATCAGGCACCGAGAGGCGTTCGACGTCCGCGAGCGAGGCGATCGGCCTCTCGACCACGGGCCCCACGCCCTCGACGAGCTGGACGTCGACGCCCATCCCGATCACCGGGAGCATGATGTCTGCGAAGAGCACGGCCGCATCCACGTCGTGGCGCCGCACCGGCTGGAGGGTCACCTCGGCGCAGAGCTCGGGCTGACGGCAGACGTCGAAGAGCCCGTAGCGCTTGCGAATCTCGCGGTACTCGGGCAGCGAGCGGCCCGCCTGGCGCATGAACCAGACGGGCGTGCGCTCGACGCGCTCACGGCGCGCGGCGCGGACGAGGAGGGGCTCGGCCACGCGCGCAAGGCTACCCGGCGGCCGTCGGGCCACCGGGTAGCAAGGGCTGTACCGCGCGGCTAGGACTCGCCGACGATCAGGGCGACGTGGGCGCCCTGGAGGTCGGCAGGCCGGAGGCCGTCGAGCGGGGCGACGCGGCCGATCTGGAAGTCCTTGGAGAGCCGCTCCGCCTCCGGTCGATGGCCAGGCCGGTACATGACGACCGAGCGGGCGAAGTCCGTGTGCGGGGCGTTGGCCGTGCCGGCGATCAGGTACCCCTTCGTCTGGACGAGGTCAGCCTTCTCGCTTGCGGCGCCGGAGCTGCCGTTGCCGTTCAAAACCATGACGGAGGTCTCGTTTCGCGGCTTGGTCGCGGCGGGCTGCGCGGCCGGAGGGGACTTGGCCGCGGGAGCCGGTGCTGCGGTCGCCTCCTTCACAGCCGCGGCGGCGTTCGGGCGCTCGTCGCCACCGGTGAACGGCTTGGCGAGGAGAGCTAGGCCGACGACGAGGATGAAGAGGAGCTCTAGGGCCGCGAACCCGGAGGCGACGATCGCCGTCGTCCGCCAGGGGTCGTCGCGTGTGAGAGTGATTGGGTGATCCATGGGGCGCCTTAGTTCGCGCCGCCGCCCCCTGTTCCTTCCGTTCGAATCGAATCCCACGTCGCGCCCAGCCCCGAGTCGAGATCGGTCTCCGGGCGCCAGCCGAGCTCGCGCTCGGAGATCGACGGATCGAGGAAGCTGCGCTGCAGCTCTCCGAGGCGCGGGGGTGCGAATTCAGGCTCGAGGTCGACGCCGCTCACCCGCCGGCACGCGTCGGCAAGCTCGAGCACGGATGTCTCGCGCCCGGTTCCTACGTTGAAGACCCCGCCGGGCTGCCCCTGTGCGGCCATCGTCGCCGCAGCTACGTCCTGGACGTACACGTAGTCGCGGGTCTGGCGCCCGTCGCCGAAGATCTGGAACGGCCGGCCCTCCGCCAGGCGCCCGAAGAAGATTGCGACGACCCCCGCTTCTCCGTGAGGGTCCTGTCGTGGGCCGTAGACGTTCCCGTACCGGAGCGCGACGTGGCTTGTCCCGTACAGGCGGTTCCAAGTCGCGAGGTACTCCTCGCCCGCGAGCTTCGACGTCCCGTACGGCGCCAGCGGCCTCCGCGCGGCGGTCTCAGGGGCAGGCTCCTCGCACTCGCCGTAGATCGCGCCGCCCGTGGAGGAGAAGACGACCTGCGTCCCGTGCTCGCGAGCCGCCTCGAGGATCCGCGTCGTCCCGATCACGTTCACGTCCGCGTCGAAGGCCGGGTCGGCGACGGACACGCGCACGTCGGCCTGGGCGGCGAGATGGAAGCACGCTTCCGGCCGCAGTTCGCGGAAGACGTCCTCCACGCCTTCGCGGTCGCGGATGTCGACCTGGGCGAACGTTGCTCCCGTGTGCACGCGCTCGCGCCGCCCGTGCGAGAGATCGTCGAGGACGACCACCTCGTCGCCTCGCTCGACGAGCGCGTCCGTGAGGTGCGAGCCGATGAAACCGGCACCGCCTGTGACGATGGCCCGCACGCCTCGTATCCTAGGCTCGCTCAATGTTCATCACCTTCGAAGGCGTCGACGGCTCGGGCAAGACCACGCAGACGCGCCTGCTCGCCGAACGTCTCCGGGAGGAGGGCCGCGAGGTCGTCGCCACGCGCGAGCCGGGCGGGACCGAGCTCGGCGAGCGGATCCGCGACCTCGTCCTGCACGGCGGTGACGTCACGCCCTGGGCCGAGGCCTCGCTCTTCGCGGCGGCGCGCGCCCAGCTCGTCGACGAGGTGATCCGCCCGGCGCAGGAGCGAGGGGTGGACGTCGTCTGCGACCGCTACATCGACTCGTCGCTCGCGTATCAAGGTGTGGCACGGGGCCTCGGGGTGGACAGAGTGCTCGAGTTGAACCTGCTCGCGACGGGCGGCGTCCTTCCAGACAAGACGTTCTTCCTCGTCCTGCCTGTCGAGGAGGCCGTGCGCCGGCGCGGAGGAGACGAGGACCGCCTCGAGGAGGAGGGCGCCGAGTTCGCCCGGCGCGTGGACGGGGCGTACCGCGAGCTGGCCGCGGCCTTCGCCAAGCGGGTCGTGACCGTCGACGCGAAGCAACCGACCGAGGAGATCGCGAGCTTCATCCGTGGAGAGCTTCGAGACCTTTCCTGAGCAGGAGGAGGCGAAGCGCCTGCTCCGCGCGGCCCTCGGCGAGGGCGTCGCGCACGCCTACCTCTTCCACGGCCCGGCCGGAGTGGGGAAGCGGCGGGCCGCCCTTGCGTTCGCCGGCGAGATCGTCGGCGACCCGGACCGCGTCGCGCGCGAGGCGCACCCTGACCTGTACGTGCTCGAGCCCCTCGGCGATCAGATCCGCATCGACCCGATTCGCGCCCTCCGCCGCGACTTGCACATGCGGCCGTTCGAGGCCGACCGGCGCGTCTATCTCGTCCTCGGCGCGCATCTGATGAACGAGGACGCGGCCGACGCGCTCCTGAAGGATCTCGAGGAACCGCCCGCCTACGCGGTGATCGTTCTGGTCGCCGACGAGCTTGGGCCGATCCCCGACACGATCCGCTCCCGCTGCCAGCTCGTCCCGTTCCGCCGCCTGTCGCGGCGCGCGATCAAGGCGTACCTGGGCTCGCGCGGGCTTGCGGACGAGGAGCTCGAGATCGCCGCGCGCGTGGCCGCCGGCCGGCTCGACCGGGCCGAGCGCCTGCTC
>JACCXC010000190.1 GCA_013697275.1 Actinomycetota bacterium
GTCGTCCTCCTCCCACGCGACCCGGACGAGTCGGCGCGCCGCTTGCGTGCGACGCTCGGCGAGCGGTTCGGCGTCGCGCCCGCGGTCGTCGTCAGCGATTCCTTCGGCCGGGCCTGGCGCCAGGGGACGACGGACGTCGCGATCGGGGTGGCGGGGTTCTCGCCGCTTCTCGACCTGCGGGGGACGACCGACGCGCGCGGCCGGGCGCTCGAGTCGACGATCATCGCCGTGGCGGACGAGCTCGCGGGCGCCGCCGAGCTCGCGTTCGGCAAGGCCAGGGGCGTTCCCGCCGCGCGAATTCGGGGGGCCCGGCTTCCGGCGGGCGCGGGGAGCGCGCGCGACCTCGTCATGCCGCCCGAGCGCGATCTTTTTCCCTAGGGTCCGAGCATGTTCGAGTCGCTGATCGACAACGTCTCGGGCTCGCCCTGGACGTACGTCTTCCTCTTCGCGATCGCGGCCCTGGACGTGATCTTCCCGCTCGTCCCGAGCGAGGCGTCGGTCATCACGGCCGGGGTGCTCGCGGCGAGCGGCGACCTGGTGCTTCTGCTTGTCATCGCAGTGGCCGCCGCCGGGGCGATCCTCGGGGACAACGTCTCGTACGCGATCGGCCGCTGGGGCGGCCACTGGGTTGCGCGCCGCTTCTTCTCCGGGGGGCGCGCACACCGGCTCGACTGGGCGCGACGCGGGCTCGAGGAGCGCGGCGGCTACCTGATCGTGATCGGCCGCTTCATCCCGGGCGGGCGGACGGCCATCACCTTCGGGGCGGGGATGTTCGACATGCCCTGGCGGCGCTTCATCGCCTTCGACGTCGCCGCCGGGCTCGTCTGGGCGAGCTATGCCGCGCTCCTCGGCTACTTCGGGGGCAAGACATTCGCCGACCAGCCGTGGAAGGGGCTCCTCGTCGCCTTCGCGATCGCGTTCGGGGTGGCCGCGGTCGTCGAGGCGGTGCGCTGGTATCGCCGGCGGCGGCTCGCCGCCGCTCAGTAGCCCCTATGCGTGGCAGCGGCAGACAGGCTCGCCGAGGTGGCGCCGCTCGAACCGCCGTCCGCACGTCCCGCACGTGGGCGGAAGCTTGTGCGCGGAGACCAGCATCGCCCGGGCGACCGTCGCCCAGCCGAGCACGAGGAGCATCGGGATCCAGAGGTCTTGGCGCACCTTCTCGTTATCGGCGCTCCGGACGTGCGGCCTTAGCGCTCGTTCGAGAATTTGGCCGCACACGCGTGCCTTTCGACACGGCCTAGCCCTGAACGGCTGACTACAATGGCGCCGTGGGGATCCTCGCAGTGGTCCTGCTCGTCTGCGCCGTCCTCCTGATCGCGGCCGCAGAGTGGCCGCGGCTGGCGGCCCGGGTCGGCCCCGAGGCGCGCGGGCGCCGCGATCGCAGCAGGCGGAAGGCGTCGTTCACCGTGATCGAAGGGGATGGTGACGACGATTTCGCCGCAAGCGTCGAGCGAGACCTCGCAAATCTCCCGGTGCTCGGCGAACGGGACGACCGCACGCGTCGGTAAGGAGGCGCTCGGCGGAACGACGCTTCACCGATCCCTTCCAGCGCGGCGCTACGATTGGCCCGCCACGCGGATGTGGCGGAATTGGTAGACGCGCACGGTTCAGGTCCGTGTGGGCGAAAGCCCGTGGAGGTTCAAGTCCTCTCATCCGCACTACGGTTCTCGGGCTCTTCGGCCCCCAAACCGCCCCTATACGTCTGTGAGTGATGTTCGTGACGCGGGGCGGTTAGCAGGTACCTGCTGGAATCGCAGCGATGGGTGAGTGTTGTCCCCCATGGGAGACACGACGACGGCGACTCTCGGTCAGATCGGGTTCTCGACCGAGCCCGTACCAGGCATCGACGCGGCCGATGAATCGTAGGCGTCGAGCAGCGCCCGCTCCTGTTCCTCCGCGTCCGGTGCCAGGTGCCCGTACGTCGCGTCGATCATCGCCAGGGACGTTCCCATTCGCCGCGAGAGGGTGAACAGCGAGACGCCGGCCGCGAGGCTCCAGGTCGCGTACGAGTGGCGCAGGTCATAGATGCGCCGGTGCGGAAGCCCCGCGGCACGAAGCGCGGGCGTCCACTGCCGGTAGCGCCACTTGTTCAGCTCGAGGTAACCGCC
>JACCXC010000206.1 GCA_013697275.1 Actinomycetota bacterium
GCGGGAGCCGGCGGCCGTGGAGGCGGGGCTGGCGCTCGGCTGCTACGAGGGCGGCCAGGAGGATCAAGACCCCGCTCACGATGAACATGTCCGCGAGGTTGAAGGCCGGCCAGTAGCGCAGGTCGAGGAAGTCGGTGACGTGCCCAAGACGAACGCGATCGGTCAAGTTGCCCGCGCTGCCGCCCACGAGGAGCCCGGCCGCGACGGGCAGGACGGGATGCCGCGCGCCTGCCCTGGCGAAGTAGGCGAGCATCCAGACGAGCGCGACGGCGGTCAGGATCGTGACGACGCTCGCCCAGGTCGAGAAGAGTCCAAAGGCGATCCCGGGATTGCGGACGTGGTGGATCGAGAAGGGGCCGACGACATCGGTCGACTCCCCGAAGGCGAGGCTGCGCACGACGACCTGTTTCGTCAGCTGGTCGGCCAGGAGCGCTGCGAGAGCGATCGCGAGCAGAGCTGCCCAGTGGAACCGGCGCGCCGCGAGCGAGCGCTCGGCCATCGAGATCGGCACCCGCCCGTCCGTGGCCGATCCGACGCGAACGTCGATCAGCCGCGGGGCGGGGTTGGTCAGGCCCTCTCTTCTAGGCGCTTGCAATCGATGCACTTGGTCGCGTACGGCATCGCTTCGAGGCGCTCTTCGGCGATCGGCTTGCCGCAGCGGGCGCAGGTGCCGAAGGTGCCGCCGTCGATTCGCGTCAGGGCCTCGTCGATGGCCGCCAGGACGTGGCCGGAGTTCTCCTCGAGGGAGTAGTCCATCTCGCGGTCGTAGGTGACGGCCGCGGAGTCCCCGAGGTGGTTGTCGAAGGTCTCCTCCTCCTCGCTCTCGGTGATGTCTCCCTGGTTCTCGTCGTGCAGGTGACCGAGCGCGCGCTCGACGCGGGCTCGTTCCTCGAGGAGAAGGGTGCGAAAATGCTCGGTGTCGACCGCCACCATCGAAGTATATCGGCGGGTTTTCCGGCTCCCGCGCTACGCGGCGCGGTCTTCGGTCTCGCCTTCGACGCGGTCGAGGGCGGTGAGGAGAAAGGCCCGGTAGCTCGCCCTGACCTCATGCTCGAGGCTCTTCAGTCGCCTGATCTCGGTGCGGATCCGCTCACGCTCGGCCTCAGCCTCGGCGGTGATCTCACGGGCCCGAAGGCGTGCCTCCTCGACGATCACGTCCGCCTCCTTGCCGGCCTGCGCTCGCAGGTCGTCGGCTGCCTTCTCGGCCGATACGAGGCTGTTTCTCAGGAGCACGTCGAGCTCCTTGTACCGGCCCACCTCGCCTTCGAGCCGCTCGACCTCGTCACGCAGGTCGGCACGTTCGCGCCAGGCGTCCTCGAAGCTCCGGCGAACGGCCTCGAGCGCCTGATCCACGGCTGCGCGGCCATAGCCGAACGGGCGGCGCGGCAGATCAAGATGGCGGATCTCGACGGGCGTCAGCGACACCCGTCGACCTTCAACGCAGGGCTTCGATTCCCTGCTGGATGACCGCGTTCAGGGCGTAGAGGACGAGGATCGCGACGATCGGAGACAGATCGAGGCCCAGGCCGCCCATCGAGAGTTGGGGAACAAAGCGGCGAAAAAGACGGATGTAGGGGTCGACGACGTCGTAGATGAAGCGCTGGATCCGGTTCAGCCAGACGTTGTAGGGCAGCGGGATCCAGGACGTGATGATGTAGGCGAAGATCAGCGCCAGGTAGACGTAGAAGAGCGTCCGCGCAAAGTCCTGCGCGGTATCGATCGAGTCCGCGACGGGCATCGAGCGAAACCTACTTCCCTACGCGGCCGGACGAGGCTTTTCGCCGCCGCGCCGGACCCGCGCGGGCGCGGCTCGAAACGGCTGAAGGAGAACCTCAGTCACGAGTCGTCATGCTCCGCCGAAGGCGGAGCGGACTCATGACTGATTGAAGAAGCCGCGCTCGATGAGCTTCGCGCGCTCTTCGGCGGACACTTCGACGTTGCGGGGTGTCAGGAGGAAGACCTTGTCCGCGATCCGCTGCATGCCGCCGTTCAGGGCGTATGTGAGGCCGCTCGAGAAGTCGATCAGCCGCTTCGAGAGCTCCGTGTCCGTCGACTGCAGATTGAGGATGACGGGGACAGCGTCCTTGAACTTGTCCGCGATCGACTGCGCGTCGTTGAAGCTCCTCGGGACGACCAGGTGTACGCGCACGTTGGCGTTCGCAACGGCCTCGAGGGGGGGTCGGCGACCCTGGCCCGCTCCCGGGGGGCGCAGGACGGCGGTTCGCTGCGCGTCCTCGGGCTCCGACCAGTCGTCGAACTCCGGCCCGCGCCGGCGGCCGGCGTGGAGCCGGCGGACGTTCGGCCGCTCGCGGTAGCCGCGGTCGAGCTCCTCCTCGGCGTCGAACGCCTCGTCATCCCAGTACTCGTCCTCTTCGACGATGCCGAAGTACACGAGCGCTCTGTTCCAGACGTTTCCCACACCCATCGCCGCCTGGGAAAGCTTAGCGCTCGAACAGGCGGGATCCGACCCGCACGACCGTCGCGCCCTCCTCCGCTGCGACCCGATAGTCCTGCGACGTGCCCATGGAGAGGACCGAAAGGCCGCGCTCGTCGGCGAGCTCGCGGAGCCTGCGGAAGAACGGCCGCGACCCCTCAGGATCGGCCGCGAGCGGCGGCATCGTCATGAGTCCCCGCACGTCGACTCCCAGCTCGCGCGCCTCGGCCAGGAAGCTGTCGAGCTCTTCGGGTCGCACGCCTGACTTCGTGTCCTCGCGCGAGAGGTTGACCTCGACGAGTGCGGGGGCCGTGAGCCGCCTGGCCGCAGACGAGCTGTCGAGCGAGTGGACGAGCTCGACGAGGCGCGAGACGTCCGGAGCCTTGCGCGACTGCAGGTGGCCGATGAAGTGCCAGGTGAAAGAGTCCCCCAAGCGGGCGTGCTTGGCCTCGAGGTCTTGCAGCCGGTTCTCGCCGACCAGGTCGACGCCAGCCTCGGCAAGCGTGCCCATGTCCTCCAGGGAGACGTACTTCGTCGCGACGAGGACGCGCACGTCGGGGCCGACCTCGCCGCGGACGCGGTCGAGGTTCGACCGGACGAGCTCAGCGGAGAGCGGCAATGACTCCCTGCCTTCCGGTCGTGCCGCGGTCGCGGCGATGCGAGAAGAAGAGCTCCGGGTTGCACACGGTGCAGAGGGCGCTTCGCTCGATCGCGACACAGCCGGCCTCGCGCAACGCACGCTCGGCGGCCAGTGGAAGGTCGAGGTTCCGACCGTGCAGCACATCAGGGCCGAACCGATCCCGGTAGGGCCCGGCGACCTCCTCCCCCACCTCGTAGCAGCACGGCCCGATCCCGGGCCCGATCCCGGCTACAACGTTTCCGCTCGCAAGCGTCCGCACGCCGGCCGCGGCGATCCCCTCGAGGAGGCCGCGCCAGCCGACGTGGAGGACTGTGAGCCGCGGTTTCCCACCCGCGCGCGCGAGCGCGACCGGCAGGCAGTCCGCCGTGACGAGCAGGAGCGCCTGGCCCGGCCGGTCGCTCCAGAGGCCGTCGGCCCGTTCGTGGGGCGTGCCGGGCGTGACGACTCCGAGCGGATCGGCCTCGACGACGCGTGCGCCGTGCACCTGCCGCGTCATCGCCGTGGTCGCGGGATCGATCTCGACGGCCTCCGCGAGCCGGCGGCGGTTCTCGACGACGCGCTCCGGCTCGTCGTCCGTCAGGAGCCCGAGGTTCAGCGAGCGGAACGAGCCCTCGCTCACCCCGCCGAGCCGCGTCGAGAAGGCGACCCGGTAGGCCGGCGGGGCGCCCTCCCATGGAAGCAGCCTCATGCGCCCACCAGCAGCCGGATCACGTCCGTCGACGTCTCGATCGCGCTGAGGAAGAGCTCATTGAACTCTTCTCGGAAGAACACGATCACGCCGAAGATCACGAACATGCCGTAGGCGTCGAGCGCGCTCCAGCGGGCATACGTACCGTCGTCCATGACGGCTCCGACGATCCGCGACCCGTCGAGGGGCGGGACCGGAAGGAGATTGAAGAGGGACAGGACGAGGTTCGTCTGGTACGTGAGCGCGAGCACGGGGAATGCGCTCGACTCCGGGTCGACAGCGCCGTGAAAGAGGACGGCCCCGCAGGCGACTGCGATCACGACGTTCGTCACGGGGCCCGCCAGCGCGACCAGCGCCATGTCCTGCTTCGGGCGGCGGAAGTATTCGGGCTGGACGAGCACGGGCTTCGCCCAGCCGAAGATGAAGGACGAGATCCAGTACGTGATCCCGAACATGAGCGTTCCGAGCGGATCGAGATGGGGGACCGGGTTCAGCGTTAGACGTCCGTCCTCCCGCGGCGTCGGGTCACCCAGGCGCGTGGCGACCACCGCGTGCGCGAGCTCGTGCAGGACGAGGCTCGCCACGATGATCGGCGCCAGGTAGAGGAAGAGCTCGAGCTGGCTCAACGACCGACGAGCTCTCGTGCCGCGTGAAGCTCCGACTCACGGCCGTCGAGCTCGCCGTTCAACTTGCGCCGCAGGAGCTCGTCGAGGATCTCGCCGACACGTGGCGACTCGGTCAGGCCGAGGCCGACGAGGTCGCCGCCCGTGATCTCGAGCCGTACCGCCCTGAGCTCTGCGAAGTAGCGCTCGAGCCGTGTGCGGGCCCGCTCGTCGGCCAGGACGAGGGCGAAGAGGGCGCCGTCGGGGTCGTGCGGCTCGACCAGCCGCCGGACGTCGGCCGGCTCCTCGGCGTCCGCGAGCAGACCGGCGAGGCGGGGCCCCACGGTGACGGCGTCCGCAATCCGCTCAGCGTCCCGGCGGCGCAGCTTCAGGCGCTCGAACCAGTCGAAGAGCTCGTCCGGCGGCAGATGCCGGGCGAGGGCGGCCAGGCGCAGACGCCAGCCCGGCACGTCCGGGGTCAGGCGCTCGCGTGCGGCGTCGAGCTGCCAAATCAGGCGGACGGCCTCTTCGTCGGCCGCCAGATGCGGATGGATCGCTTGCGCCAAGCCGAGCTCGTGCATCCTCAGCACGGCCGCATCGACCCGGGCCTCGGCGAGAAGGAGCTGGAGCTCGTCGCGCAGGCGGGCCGACGAGAGCTCCCCGACGAGGTTCATGTCGACACACGCGCGAGCGAGCGACGCCGTGTGCGCGTCCATCCGAAAGCCGTAGCGGTTCTCGTAGCGGATGGCACGGAAGATCCACGTCGGATCGTCGATGAAGGAGAGGTTGTGCAAGACGCGGACGACCTTCGACTCGAGGTGGGCGAGGCCACCAAAGAAATCGATCAGGCGCCCGAAGTCCTCGCCCCTGAGGGAGACGGCCATCGCGTTGACCGTGAAGTCGCGCCGGAAGAGATCCTGGCGTAGCGTCGCCTGCTCGACCCGTGGGAGCGCAGCAGGGTAGTCGTAGAACTCGGTGCGCGTCGTCGCGACGTCCACCCGGGTGCCGTCGTCCGCCAGGACGATTGCGGTGCCGAACTTCTCGTGCGGGACGGCCCGGCCGCCGAGCGCCTGGGCAAGCGAGCGGCCGAAGGCGATGCCGTCACCCTCGACCGCCACATCCAGGTCGAAGGTCGGCTCGCCCATGAGGACGTCACGGACCGCGCCTCCGACGAGGTGGACGCCCTCGAACTGCTCGCCGACCGCCTGGATCGCTTCGAAGACGCGGGCGAGGCCGGGCAGAGCAAGGAGGCGGTCGGCCAAATCCGGCGCGGGCTGGGCCTCCTCCGGTCCGACGGGCTCCTCGAGCGCGCGCAGGATGTCGCTCCTCGTCACCACGCCGAGTATCTTTTCGCCGCGCACGACAGGGATCCGACCCGCGCCCGAGGCGACGACCAGGCGCTGGAGCTCGGCCAGCGGCGTCTCTTCCCCGCATGTGACGGCGGGGCCGTGCATGACGCTCTTCACGGGCGCGTGCGAGAGCCCATGCCCGACAGCCTTGTCGAGATCCTCGCGGGTCACGATTCCGACCAGCCTGCCTTCTTCACCCACCTGGATCCCGCTCTGCCGGTGGCGCTGACACTCGACCATCGCGTGCGCGACGGTGTCGTCGGGCGAGACGAAGCGGGCCGGACGCGACATGACGTCCCCGGCGGTGAGCGGCCGACGGACGGCACGGTCGAGCGAGGCGAGCGCCCGCTCACGGGCTTCGGCGAGGGGACCGCGAAAGACGGCAGCGGCGGCCTGGGCGTGGCCGCCCCCGCCGAGAGCCTCGGCGACCGCGGCGGCATCGAGCTCCTCCAAGCGCGTTCGGACGACGCAGAAGACGCGATCTCCCATCTCGACCAGCGCAACGAGCCCGCGCGCGTCCGTGAGATCGAGGGCCTTGTGCACGAGGTTCGAGATCCCGTCCACGTACTCGGGCCAGGGGAGCGCGGCCACGAGCACCTCGAAGCCCCCCGCGTCGTGCGGCTCGAGTGCCCCGAGCAGGGCCTCGAGGAGCGCGCGCTCAGCATCGCCCAAGGGCGTGTGGAGGTAGGCAGCGACCATCTCCTGGCGCGCCCCGTGGCGCAGGCACCACGCGAGTGCGTCGGCGTCGCGCTGCGTGACCCCCGGGTAAGTAAGGGAGCCGGTGTCCTCGTGAATCCCGAGCGCGAAGACCGTTGCCTCGAGCGGCGTCGGGTCGATCTCGCGCTCCGCGAGGATTCCGACGAGCGTCGTGGCGAGCGCGGCGTCCTCGGAGAGCACGAGGTTCTCGGGCTTGATCCAGTCGGGCCGCTCGGGTTGATGGTGGTCGAAGGCGACGACGTCGACGCCCGGCCGCCGGGCGACGTCGGAGAACTCGCCGAGGCGCTCCGCGTGGACGGTCTCGACCACGATCAGCCGCGTGACCGAGTCGGGGTCGATCCGGCCCGTATCGGTCACGTCGAGCTCGTCCGCGTGCAGGCGGTAGAAGTCGCGCACGTTCCGGTTCAGCGAGCCGGAGAGGGCGACCACGGCCCCGGGAAAGAGCCGGCGAGCAGCAAGCATGGACGCGAAGGCGTCGAAGTCGGTGTTCGTGTGGGTCGTGATGACGTCCACGGACTCAAGGTTAGACCTGAGACCGGTGCGCTTCGCGGCTTCGGATCCGTTCCCCAGCCCGACTCGCCGGCTCTCGCGGCGGCGCGCACGGGCACACCCTTGGCACGATTCGGAGCGCCACCCACGCGCTTTTCGGCGGTAGGCTGAACCCGAGCAGGGGGCGGGCCGGGACCCGTAGTCAGACGCGCGGGCGGGTACCTAGAGGCTCGTACGGCGCGCTTGTGACCGTCCACTAAAGGTGCGCGATTGCGTCGATCTCGACGAGGACGCCCGACGGGAGGTAGGAGACCTGCACCGTCGCCCGCGCGGGCGGCTCCGGGCCCACGTGGCGCCCGTAGATCTCGTTCACCTTCGAGAAGTCCTCGAAGTCCGAGAGGAAGATCCCGCAGCGGAGCAGGTTTGCCGTGCTCGACCCCGCCTCCTCGAGGATCGCAGTGATGTTCTGCATCACACGCTCGGTCTGCTCCTCGATCCCGCCCTCGACCACCTGGCTCGTCGCCGGGTCGATGCCGACCTGGCCCGCGACGTACACGAGGTCGCCGTAGACCACCGCCTGGTTGTACGGCGCGCCCTGAAACGGCGCAGGTGCCCGGTCGGTCCGGATGATCCGCTTCTCGGCCATCAGCCCTCCACTCTGTCGATCGACGCGCCGAGCGCGCGCAATCGCTCGTCGATCCGCTCGTAGCCGCGGTCGATCTGCCCGACGTTGCCGATCGTCGACGTGCCCTCGGCGCACAGGCTGGCGATCAGCATCGCCATACCCGCACGGATGTCCGGGCTTTCCATCCGCTCGCCATAAAGCTGGGCCGGCCCGTTCACGACCGCCCGATGAGGGTCGCAGAGGATGATCCGCGCGCCCATCGTCACCAGCTTGTCCACGAAGAACAGGCGGTTCTCGAACATCTTCTCGAAGATGAGCACGGTCCCCCGCGCCTGGGTTGCGACCGCGAGTGCGATCGAGGTCAGGTCGGCTGGAAAAGCAGGCCATGGGCCGTCCTCGATCTTCGGGATCTGCGAGCCCACGTCGTCGACGATCTCGAGCTCCTGCCCACCCGGGACGCGCACGGACGCCTCGCCCACCTCGATGCGCACGCCGAGGCGCTCGAAGCCGGCCCAGATGGCCACGAGGTCTTCCGGATGGACATCCTCGATCACGATGTCGCCCCGCGTGGCCGCGCCAAGACCGACGAAGCTCGCCACCTCGATGTGATCGGGGCAGATCCGCCACTCGCCGCCGCGGAGGCGATCGACGCCGCGCAC
The DNA here is from genome assembly GCA_013697275.1 of Actinomycetota bacterium. Classification (GTDB taxonomy): domain Bacteria; phylum Actinomycetota; class Thermoleophilia; order Gaiellales; family Gaiellaceae; genus JACCXC01. Next base: position 8,204 of record JACCXC010000206.1, read on the forward strand.
GCGCAGGACGTTGGAGCCGATCCCGTCGATCTCAGCGCCGAGCGAGGCGAGGAAGCGGCAGAGATCCTGGACGTGGGGCTCGCAGGCAGCGTTGCCGATGATGGTCTCGCCTCGCGCGAGCACGGCTGCCATGACGGCGTTCTCCGTCCCGGTGACCGAGGCCTCGTCGAGGAAGAGCGGGACGCCGCGGAGGCCGTCGGTGCGCATGCGGAAGCTCCGGTTCACGTGCACCTCCGCGCCCAGGCGCTCCAACGCATCGATGTGCACATCGATCCGCCGCCGGCCGATCACGTCCCCGCCCGGAGGCGGAACGACCGCCTCGCCCGTTCGCGCGAGCAACGGCCCGGCGAACAGGATCGAAGCGCGGATCCGCCGGCAGAGCTCCTCGTCGAGCTCGTGCCTGGGCGTCTCGCGCGCGTGGATGAGCACCTGGCCAGACTCGCGGTGCTCTACGTGGACTCCGAGGTCGGCGACGAGCTCGAGCATCGTCTCGACGTCGCGGATCGCCGGTACGTTCGTGAGCAGGACGGGCTCGTCCGTCAAGAGGCACGCGGCCACGATCGGGAGAGCCGCGTTCTTGTTCCCAGCCGCGCGCACGACCCCAGCGAGCGGCCGCCCGCCCTCGATGACGAACGACTCCGTCACGGCGTCGGCAATCAACGGTTCGGTCAGCACGGTATCCATGAGGTCAGACGGCCTGGGCCGGGCGAAGCGGGCTATCCTACCCCGCCCGATGGACGTGTCACGCGACCGCGCCTGGGAGACCCTGACCAAGTACACGCAGAGCGAGGCGCTTCGCCGTCACGCGCTCGCTGTCGAGGCTTCCGTGGGCGGCTACGCGGGCCGTCTTGGCGAGGACGAGGAGCTCTGGCGGGCCACAGCGCTCCTCCACGACTTCGACTACGAGATCCATCCGACGCTCGACAAGCACCCGCAGGACGGCGCGCCGATCCTGCGCGAGGAGGGCTACCCGGAGGAAGTCGTCGAGGCCGTCCTCTCCCATGCCGAGCACCTCGCGATGCCGCGAGACACCCCGCTCAAGAAGACGCTGTTCGCCTGCGACGAGCTCTCAGGCTTCGTGCACGCCTGCGGCCTCGTTCGCCCCGACGGGATCGCGACCCTCGAGCCCCGCTCGGTCAAGAAGAAGCTCAAGCAGCCGTCCTTCGCGGCCGGGGTGCACCGCGACGAGGTCTACACGGGGGCCGAACTCCTCCAGCTCGAGCTCGAGGAGCATATTTCGAACGTGATCGAGTCGATGCGCCCGATCGCGGCCCAGCTCGGTCTCCAGGCACCCGGGGAGGGCGCATGAAGGTCACGATGATGCTTGCCGACTACGCGCAGGTCGCCGACGGCAAGCTGACGATCGTGGGCGGAGGCTGGTCGGTCACTGGCCCGATGCCGGCGCCGTTCGCGATCGCGGTGCTGTTCGAGGTTCCCTGGGACCGGGCGAACATGCGCCACCGCTTCCGACTCGACCTCGTGGATTCGGACGGGCACGTCGTCTTCGTTCCGACCGACGAGGGCGAGGAAGCGCTCATGATCGAAGGCGAGTTCGAGGCGGGCCGTCCTCCGGGGCTCAAGCCGGGCACGCCGCTCGACGTCCCGATCGCGATCAACCTCCCCGGCCCGCCCATCCCGCCGGGCGGCCGCTACGAGTGGCGCCTCAGCGTGAACGGCGAAGGGACGGCCGACTGGCGCCTTCCCTTCTCGACGCGCAGCGAGGACGAGCTGCCGCCCTCATAACGCGGCGACGAGCCTCTCCAGGTCCTCCTCGCTTGTCCAGAAGCCGCACGAGGCGCGCGCCCAACCAGTCCCCGGAAGGTCGCGGATCACGACCCTCTGCTCCTCCATCCGGGCTTCGAGCTCGGCGAGCGGACGATCGGGGAGGCGGAAGCTGACGAGGGTCGCCTGCCCCGGCTCGGTCACGACCGCGCACTTCTCGCCCACGAGCTCGCGGCACCGCTCGGCCATGGCGCGCGCCTCGGCGAACCGCTCCTCCCCCACCTCGCGGGCGAACGCGAGCGACTCCAGGAGCCCGACGACGGAGGCGGTTGGAGTGAAGACGGACTCGAACCGCTTCGCGTTTGGCCAGGGCACGAGCTCCGCTGTGTCCTGCCAGGACACGTAGCTCGGATAGGTGAGCCGCAGCCGCTCGACCCAGTCAGGGCGTACGTAGAGGCCGCCGGTCGCATCGGGTCCGAGGAGCCACTTCTGGCCCGACACGGTGTAGAAGTGACAGCCGAGCGCGGTGACGTCGACGGGTATCGCCCCCACGGATTGCGCTCCGTCGACCAGGAGTGGAGGTCCGAGCTCTCCGACCTCCCTAATCGGCACCACCTGGCCGGTCGTCCACGTCACGTGTGAGAGGGCAATCAGCCGCGTCTCGGGCTTCACCTCCCGGCGAATGATCTCCAGGGCATCGGCCGCGCGCGCTCGGCTGACGCGGGCTACTCGAACATCGAGGTCCCAGGCCTGCAGGGCGCCGCGCAGACCTGGATGCTCGACGTCGGTCGTGACCACTTGATCTCCGGCGCCGAGCCGCAGGCCGGCGACGACGGCGTTGCAGCCTTCCGTCGTCGAGGTCATCACGGCGACCGACCCGCGCTCTGCCCCGATCACCACCGCAAGCTCCGACCGCAGCTCCTCGCGGCTCGCCATCAGCGACTCGAAGAACGAACGGCCCGCCCGGCCTTCCTCGAGCCGCTCCTGCTGGTGCGCGGCCATCGCTTCGACTGTCCGCGCGGGGAGCGGCCCGAACGTGCCCGCGTTCAGATAGGCGTAGCGCTCGAGGACAGGCAGCCCGGCCCGGACTGCCTCGAGGTTCATGCGACCACCGCCTCGACCGGCGCGTGATCCGAAAGGAGGTTCGGCCCGACCGCCCTGCGCTCGGGCTTCCACGTGGCCGGCTCCTGCTCGAAGCCCAGACCACGGACGAGGATCTGGTCGATGCCGCGGATCGGGGGCGAGAAGCCTGGAAGGCCGAGCGCACGGACGTTGAAATCTCCGCAAACGATCGCCGCCTCTTCTCCGCGCACGAGCTCCGCCACTCGGTCGACCTCCTCCCGGGCCCGCTCAGGGGCGTGGGCGGTCGCGTGCAGGTTCGCAACGACGAACGCGCGCTCCCCGGCACCAACGCGTACGAGTTGGCAGACGCGTCGCTCGAGCAGCCCCGCTGCTCGGAGCTCGACGATCCGCTGCCCGCCCTCGGCCCGAAGCGGCGCCCGAACGAGGAGGGCGTTCGCCTGCCCGTTCAGAGCCGAGCGAAGGATGTCCGGCGCGAGCGCCGTCAGCTTCCGGCCAAGGGCGCCGAGCCGCGCTGGCCTCGCCACGGCGCCGAACACGGTTGCGCCGCTCCAGGCCTCGAGGCGACCGAGCGCCCAGGATGGCACCTCCTGGAGCGCGACGAGGTCGGCCCCCGCGCTCGCGAGCCGGACCATGCGCTCGAGGTAGGTGCGGCCCGAGTTCGGCTTCGTCCGGCCGTGATAGAGGTTCCAGGTGCGCACAACGAGCGGCAAGGGCGAACTAGTGTAGGGCGCAATCCCATGCCGTTTGCGCGCGGACGTTTTGCCGACCTCGTGGAGCGCCAGCTCGACCTCTTCGTAGGCGAGCAAGCGGGTCTCCTGCGGGACGTCGAGGCCGCGCTTCGTTCCTACAACACGGCGTCGCGCGACGAGGCGGAGGAGCGCTACGGCGACTACCTCGATCTCGTCGATACCGGCCAGGACGCGCTCGCGGAGCTTCGGGACACCTACGCCGGAACCCTGGACGAGGAGACCGCAGAGACCTACCGGGATGCCTTCAACGAGCGCGTCCGGCGGCGGCTTCCCCGCTTTGCCCTCGAGCTCGAGTGATGCCCGCGGGGGAGATCCGCATCGGCTGCTCGGGCTGGAACTACAAAGACTGGCGCGCGCGCGTCTACCCGGCCGGACTCCCTCCGCGCCGCTGGCTCGAGCACTACGCGACGCTCTTCGACACGGTCGAGGTGAACAACACCTTTTACCGCTTGCCGACGCGCTCGGCGGCCGCCGGCTGGGCGGAAGGGTCGCCGCCGGGCTTCGTCTTCGCCGTGAAGATGAGCCGCTACCTGACGCACATCAAGCGCCTGACGGAGGTCGAGCGCGGCATCGCGCTCTTCTACGACCGGATCGAGCCGCTCATTCGATCGGCCAAGCTGGGCCCCGTCCTCTGGCAGCTCCCACCGAACTTCAAGCGGAACAACGAGCGGCTCGCCGCGACGCTCGAGCTCCTGCCGCCCGGGCGCCACTGCTTCGAGTTCCGGGAGCCAAGCTGGTTCGCTCCCGACGTGTACGAGCTCCTGCGGGCACACGGCGCCGCCCTTGTGATCGGCCACGATCCGCGCCGCCCGTCCCAGCCCCACGAGCTGACCGCGGACTGGACGTTCCTGCGCTTCCACTTCGGCGCTCGCGGCCGGTGCGGGAACTACTCCGAGAGCGAGCTCGAGGACTGGGCGGCGCGGATCGAAGAATGGCGCGAGATGGGCGACGTCTACGCCTACTTCAACAACGACTGGGAGGGCTTCGCGGTCGACAACGGCCTGTGGCTGAAGAGACACCTCGATGTGTGAGAAAAGGCTCGAATGGTGTGGCTAGCCGTACAGCGGTTTCGCCCGTCCCCTGCGACGCTTTCACCAGATGGCCACCACCGTCCTGATCGTCGACGACCACCCGAGCTTTCGCAGGACGGCAAGGGCGCTGCTCGAGGCCGAAGGGTACGAGGTCGTCGGCGAGGCCGAGAACGGCAACGAGGGGTTACGGCTCGCTGTGGAGCTCGCGCCCGACATCGTCCTCCTCGACGTCCAGCTCCCCGATCTCGACGGCTTCGAGGTGACGTCGCGGCTTCTCGCCGGAAACGGAGCAACGCCGGACGTCGTGCTCACTTCGAGCCGGGACGCCTCCGACTTCGGCCCTCTGATCGCGCAGAGCGGTGCGAGGGGGTTCGTTCCCAAGGCTGAGCTCTCGGGGGGTGCCCTCGCTACTCTGATCGCGTGAGCCTGCGGACGGTCGTCGTCATCTGGACGGTCGCCCTCGTTGCGGCTGGCAACGCCCTCGCCCTCGCCCTCGTCACCGATCATCGGGACTCCCTGACCGGGAACGCGATCCTGATGGCGATCGGGGGCCTGCTCTTCGTGGCCGGTGGCCTCGTCACGCGCTACCGCCGCCCCGGTAACCGCATGGGCCTCGTGATGATCGTGGCCGGATTCGCCTGGTTTCTGGGCTCCTTCACCCAATCGAACATTCCGGTCGTCTTCTCGCTCGGAACCGCGTTGAACGATCTCCCGTGGGCCTTCTTCGCGCTCCTGGTTGTCGCTTACCCGACCGGGCGCCTCGAGGACGCGGCCAGCAAGGCGATCGTGGCCGGCGCTTTCTTCGTCGCCGGCGTCCTGCGGCCGGCATGGGTGCTCTTCAACGACCTGAGGCAGACCCACCCGAAGGCGCCCGACAACGTGTTTCTCATCGAGCATCGCTCAGCCTTGTCTGAGGCGATCGAGACGGCGCTTCAGGTGGGCGCGCTCGTGCTGATCGCGGCCGCCATCGTCGTCCTCGTGCGTCGCTGGCGGGCGGCGAACGCACCTCGACGCCGGACGCTCGGCCCTGCGTACCTGGCGTTCGGGGCGACGATCATCCTGCTGGCAACGGCGCTCGTCCTGCAGGCGCTCGACGTCGCGGCGAACGAGCTCGTCCAGTGGGCCGCGCTGGGGGCGCTCCTATCCGTCCCGCTCTCCTTCGCCGTCGGGCTTCTTCGCACGCGCCTTGCCCGGGCCAACGTGGGGACGCTGGTGCTCGAGCTCGGCGAGGTGCGCGAGTCGCGCGACATCCGGGATGCGATCGCGCGGGCACTTGGCGACCCATCGGTCGAGGTTGTGTACTGGATCCCCGAGTCGAGCTGGTACGTGGACGCGGAGGGAAAGCCGCTCCCCCAGCCAGATGAGTCGGACGGGCGGCGTGCGAAGGTGGTCGAGCGGCGGGGGAAGCCGGTCGCCGCGATCATCCACGATGAATCGCTGGGCGACGATCCCGAGCTTCTGGACGCGATCGCCGCGGCGGCTGCTCTCGCGCTGGAGAACGAGCAGCGCGTCGCCGCCCTGGCCGAATCGGAGGGGCGACACCGGGCGCTTCTCGAGGCCCTTCCCGACCTGATGCTCCGAATGTCCAAGGGCGGGATCTACCTCGATTACCAAGGGAACGAGGGGGATCTTGCAGCACCACCCGAGGAGCTGATCGGCCGGAGCATCCACGACGTCCTCCCCCCTGACGCGGCCGCGGCGATCATGCGCTGCGTCGAGCGGCTCAGCACCGGGTCCGTTCAGTCGGTGGAGTACCAGCTCCGCATCGGGCCGCTTAACCGCCACTTCGAGGCGCGAATCGTGGCCTCGAGCCCCGACGAGGTGCTCCTGATCGTCCGTGACATCAGCGACCGCAAGCGCAGCGAGGTGCAGCTGCGCCGTCTGCAAGACGAGCTCCGCCGCCGACTCGATGAGCTGGGACGTGAGCGCGACTTCGTCCGTGACGTGGTGCAGGCTGCCCCGAGCCTCTTCTGCCTCGTCGACAAGGATGGGCGCATCGTCCGCTTCAACCGCTCGCTCGAGGAAACGATCGGCATCGGCGACGACGACCACGTCCACGGGGAACTCTTCTGGGAGGTCTTCGTGGCACCCGAGGAGCGCGACGACGTGCGACGGAACTTCCACGAGCGGCCGGGCGAGAACGAGACGCGCTGGGTGACCGCCGACGGCCGCCCGATCACCGTCGCGTGGCGGGTGACGCCGCTCGTCGACGAGGCGAGTGAGCCGCGCTTCCTGATCACGGGAATGGACGTGACCGAGCGCAAGCGTCAGGAGGAGGAGATCCGCAGCTCGCGCGCACGCATCGTCGAGGCCGCAAGCGCGGAGCGGCGGCGCCTCGAGCGGAACCTGCACGACGGCGCCCAGCAGCGCCTCGTCTCGATCTCGCTTTTCCTCCGGCTCGCCGAGGGGAAAGTCCAGACCGACCCGGAGGGAGCCGAGCAGCTCTTGCGTCAGGCCGGCGACGAGCTCTCGCGCGCGCTCGAGGAGCTCCGCGAGCTCGCTCGGGGGATCCATCCGGCGATCTTGACCGACCGCGGCCTCGAGCCCGCGCTCCAGTCGCTCGTGCTGCGCTCACCGGTGCCGGTAACGCTTGCCGAGGCCCCCGAGGAGCGGCTGCCCGAGAACGTCGAAGCCGCCGCGTACTACGTCGTGGCCGAGGCGCTCACCAACGTGGCGAAGTATTCGCAGGCTTCGGCCGCCACCGTGCGGGTCACACGGGACAACGGGCGGGCAGTGGTCGAGGTCGCCGACGACGGCGTTGGGGGCGCCGACCCCACGGCGGGATCAGGCCTGCGCGGCCTCGCCGATCGCGTCGAGGCACTCGACGGCCGGCTCGCCGTCGCGAGCCGGCCCGGTGGCGGAACGACGGTTCGCGCCGAGATTCCCGTGGACTAGCGGACTTCGTGCCGCACCCAGACGTTCGGCTCCCAGTAGCGGCCGATGTCCTCGTCCCGATCGATTTCGAGCGGCGCTAAGCCCTGGGGGAAGACGTACGGGCCGCTGTCGGGGAACGGAAGCCCCGTCCACGACTCCCATTCGGCAATCGTGCCCGTGATCCGGAGCGAGCGGGGCTCCGGACGGAGAATCTCGCCTCCAAGGCGGGCATGCAGGCGGATCCACGGGTCGAAAGGGGCGCCGTCCTCGCGCGTCCAGAAGGCGTAGCGCTCGATCGGCGCAAGGGGATAGCGCTCCTTCCAGGTGGGGCGGAGCGGTGCGATCAGCGCCCCGAGTGCGCGATCGCGCGCGATCGCCTGCATGTGTTCGATCATCCGCGCCGCCAGGCCCTGTCCCTGATGTGCGGGCCGGATCGCGATCGCCATGGCTGAGAGGGTGTCGGGGGGGTCGCCGCGGTCCTGGAGCGCGAAAGCGTCTTCCATCAGACCGTCGAAGCCGCCGGGGAGGCCGTCGACAGTCCCGTCCCAGGCGCACGGGATCGTGTAGCCACGCCCGGCCAGATCGCCGCTCTGCTCGTCCAGCAGGGCGAACTGGAACTCGGGAAAGCGCTCGACGAAGGCGTCCCAGAGAGCGCCCGAGACGTCGCCGTGGACGTTGTACTCCGGCCAGACGCCCTGCGTCACGCTCGACCAGAGATCCTCGATCCCCGGGACGTCGGTCATCGGGACGATCCGGTGGCCCACGTCCGGATTATCCGTCTGCCCGCTGATTAGACTCGTTGCATGCGGGTTGTGCTCGCCGACGACTCAGTTCTCCTCCGCGAGGGTGTCGCCCGCATCCTCGAGGAATCGGGCTTCGACGTCGTCGGCCAGGCCGGAAACCCCGACGAGCTGATGCTCAAGGTGCGGAGCTACTCCCCGGACGTGGCCGTGGTCGATATCCGAATGCCGCCCACGCACACGGACGAGGGCCTCCGCGCTGCGAAACAGATCCGTGAGAAGCACCCGGGCACGAGCGTGCTGGTCTTGTCTCAGTACGTGGAACCCGACTACGCGATGGATCTCCTCGCCGAGAGCGCCGAGGGCGTGGGGTACCTCCTCAAGGACCGCGTCTCGGATGTCAAAGAGTTCGCGGCCGCCGTTCGACGTGTGGCCGAAGGTGGGTCGGCGCTCGACCCGACAGTCGTCTCGCAGCTCGTCGGTCGCCGGAGCGACCCCGTTTCCCAATTGACGCCCCGCGAGCGCGAGGTCCTCGAGCTGATGGCCGAGGGACGCTCGAACTCGGGGATTGCAGAGCGGCTGGTGATCACCGAGCGCGCGGTCGAGAAGCACGTGACGAGCATCTTCGGAAAGCTGCGCCTCCCGGCCGCGTCCGACAATCACCGCAGGGTGCTCGCGGTGCTCGCCTTCCTTCGCTCCTAGAGCCCACACGGGGTGTGGCTGGCCGCACCTGAAGACGCCGGCCAGCCTGTTACCCGCTCGCGGCTCGCCCCGTCAGGATGGGGCACATGAAGCAGACGCTCTTTCTCTCCGTCGTGATCCTCGCGATCGTCGCCCTCGCCGTAGGGGGCTGGACGATCAAGGGGCTCCGCCGGGCGCTCACCCCGCAGCGCCGCCTGGCTTTCGCGTAGAGCGCGTTTCCCCTCCCCCGCGAGGCCCCCCGGCATGTCCGGGCTCTTCAACCTCTCGCGCGCCCTGGTGTGATCCTCGGGCCGATCGTTGTCGGCGCCGCGATCGACCTGGCGCGCCGCTCTTCAGTCGACGCACGGCTACGGGGCGATGTGGGCAGCGGTCGGGGTGCCGATCGTGCTCTCGCTCGCCTTCCTCCCGGCGCTCGAGCGGGTTGGGGAGTCCGAGCCGGTCTTCGAGCCCGCGCGCGCCTCGCACGACGAGCTCGCGCTCTCGGCCTAGCGGTCGGGCTCGGAGGCGGCCTCGCCGGCCTCCTCGCGCTCCGCGACCTGCGTCGCGTCCTCGCCCGTGATCGAGCCGGGATCGCTCATTCCGACCGGAGGCCCTTCCGAGGCCGATCCCGCGGGAACTCCGGCGCCGTGCGCGCGCTCTTCCGGCGGCATCTCGCCGCCACCCGCGTTCGCCTCGGGATCGAGAGGGTCGGTCGTTCCACGACGGCGGAAGAAGTCCAGGAGCCCCACGGGCGAGGACTCTACGCGATCGAGCATTCTCTTCCCGTGCGCGCGTCTGACTACGGGCCCCGACCCGCCCCCTGCTCGCGGTTCAGCCTAATCGTGAAGAGCGCGCAGGTGGCGCGCGGAATGCGCCGTCTTGCGCGCGGAGCCGAACCGGATCAACGCTGCCCGAAGTGGTGCGCGCCCGGCAGAGCGGCGTTCACCTCGACGTCGTTGGCAGCGCTGCGGGCCAGCGGCGCGAGCGTCGCTAGATCGTCCACGAGCACGTTCCGGTTTTGCCCGTAGCGCTCGAACCGGCCCCGGGCAAGAAGCAGCGGCTCGCCGCGAACGACGCCCCGAAATCGGTCGTACACGGGCGGCGGGACGATCAGGTTGACCTGGCCGTGCTCGTCCTCGATCAGCATGAAGACGACGCCGTTCGCCGTCGCCGGCCGCTGGCGCGCCACCACAAGGCCGGCGACCGCAACGCGCGCCCCGTGCTCGAGTTGCGGGAGATCGCTCGAGCGGACGACCTCGGGCGGCAGGTGCGGCCGCAGGAGGTCGAGCGGGTGAATCCCGACCGACAGGCTCGTCGTTCGGTAGTCGGCGAGCATTCGCTCCCAGGTCGTCTCGCCGGGGAGATCGGGAACCTGGGTCGTCGGCTCGAGCGGCAGGGCGAGTTGCCGCTCAGTCCCGCCCGCTCCGGCCGCGACCGAGCGCGGCGCGAGCCCGAGCCTCCACAGAAGCTGCCGGCGAGGCCAACCGAACGAGTCGCAGGCGCCCGAAAGGACGAGCGCCTCGAGGCCCGGCCGCTCGAGCGGCGCTCGCTGGGCCAGGTCCCGCACCCCCGTGAACGGCCCGCGGGCGGCGCGCTCCTCGACGAGCGCCGTCGCTGGCTCCTCCCCGAGATTGCGGATGTAGGCGAGCCCGACCCGCACCGCCTCGCCCTCGATCTGACACTTCGCGTCCGAGACCTGGATGTCGGGCGGGCGCACCTCGACGCCGCGCCGCTGCGCGTCCCGAACCAGGCTCGCGGGCGGGTAGAACCCCATCGGCTGGGCGTTCAGGAGAGCGCAGAGGAACTCGGCGGGATAGCGATGGCGTAGCCAAGCCGACTGATAGGCGAGCAGCGCGAACGCCGCCGCGTGCGACTTGGGGAAACCGAAGGACGCGAAGCCATTGACCTTCCCGAAGACGAGCTCGGCCGTCTCGCGCGGAACGCCCTTCCCCGCCGCACCGTCCAGGAACCGCTCGCGGTAGGCCCCGATTGCAGCTTCGCTTCGCTTGCGGCTCATCGCGCGGCGCAGACCTTCGGCCTCCCCCACACTGAACCCGGCGAGGGCGACCGCGACGTCCAGCACCTGCTCCTGGAAGATGATCGTGCCGAGCGTGTCCCGCAGGCACTCCGCGAGGAGCGGATGGTCGTAGGGCGGGACGAAGTCCGGATCCTCACGCCTGCGCTGGCGCCGCTCGACGTACGGGTGCACGGCCTTCCCCTGGATCGGGCCGGGCCGGACGAGCGCGACCTGAACCGTCAGGTCGTCGAGATTTTCGGGCCGCGTGCGCAGGAGGCTCTGCATCTGCGCGCGGCTCTCGATCTGGAAGAGCCCGACGGTGTCCGCTTCCTGGATCTCCTTGTAGACCCCCGGGTCGTCGAGCGGAATGCGCGAGAGGTCGATCGTCTCACCGCGCTGGCGCACGATCTGGTCGACACACTCCTCGACCGCCGAGAGCATCCCCAAGCCGAGCAGGTCGATTTTCAGGAAGCCCGCATCCGAGCATGAGTCCTTGTCCCACTGGCAGAGCTGGCGGCCCTCCATCGCGGCGAGCTCGATCGGGACGAGATCGCAGAGCGGCCGCGTAGAGATGACCATCCCGCCCGGGTGCTGGGAGAGGTGGCGCGGCAGGCCGGCGATCTCTCCGCAGAGCTCGGCGAACGCCTTCCAGCGCGGTGACTGGCGCCGCCGCTCGGCCTCCGGGAGGAGCTCCATCTCCTCGGCCACCTTTTTCGCGTTCCACCCGTCGGAGATCCTCGCGAGGCGCTCGAGCTCGGCGGCCGGGAGGCCGAGTGCCTTCCCGACGTCCCGGATCGCGCCGCGGGCCCGGTAGGTCGCGAAGCTTGCGACGAGGGCCGAGTGCTCGCGGCCGTAGCGGTCGCAGACGGCGACGATCAGCTTCTCGCGGATGTCTCGCGGAAAGTCGAGGTCGATGTCCGGGACGGAGACGAGCTCGCGGTTCAGGAAGCGGCCGAGCGCAAGGTCGGCCGCGACCGGGTCGACATGGGAGAGCCCGGTCAGGTAGCAGACGATCGATCCCACCGAGCTTCCGCGCCCGCGGCCGGGCGGCAGCAGATGGCGCGGCGAGCCCGAGCCGCGCACCTCGAGGGCGACCTCGCGCGCCAGCTCGAGCACCTCCCAGTGCAAGAGGAAGAAGCCCGAGAGGCCGAGCTGCCCGATCAGGGCGAGCTCCTCGCGCAGCCGCTGGTCGGCGCCGTCACGGAGGCCGCGCGGCGCGTGGCGGTAGCGCTCGTCGAATGCCGCGCGCGTCACGCGTGCGAGCTGGACGTCCGCGGGGTCGGACCCGTCCGAGAAGTCGGGGTAGCGGTAGCCGAGCTCCTCGGTGAGGTCGAAGGTGAGCCGCTCGGCGATCTCGGCCGTTCGGGCGACGGCATCGCGGTCCTCCGGCCAGCGCGCGGCGATCTCTTCGGGCGGGAGAAGCGCGCACTCGTCGTTGCCGCGCCGCTCAGGCTCACAGCCCTCGAGCGACGTGCGGCTTCGGATCGCGACCAGGACGTCCTGTAGGCCAGTGCGCGCCGGCGTGTGCGCGTGGGCATCGCCCGTGACGACCGTCTGGAGGCCGAGCGTCTCGGCGAAGTGGCGCAGGGCGTTGTTTCGCCGAGAGTCACCGCGCATGAGCGGGCGCTGGAGCTCCACGTAGAAGCGGTCGGGGCCAAAGGCGCGCGCAAGGCGGGCGGCTCCGTTCGGTTTGTGAACGGCGAGGCCGTAACGCGCGCACCCTGAGAGGCAGACGAGTCCAGCGTTCGCAGCCTCGAGTACTTCCTGGTCGAGGCGTGGCTCGAGCCGCTTCCGTGCATGCGCTGCGGTCAGGAGGCGGCAAAGGTTGGCGTACCCGGCAGGCGACTCGACGAGGAGCGTCACGTGGCAGCCGTCCGAGAGCGTCACCTCGGCACCCGTGATCGAGCGGATGCCGAAGGCCTTGGCCGCGTGCGCGAACTCGAGCGACCCGTAGACGCCGTCGTGGTCGGTCAGCGCGAGCGCGGGATAGCCGAGCTCCCCCGCGGCGAGCACGAGCTCCTCCGGCCGGGAGGCGCCGTCGAGGAACGAATACGCCGAGTGGCAGTGGAGCTCGACGTACGGCGTCGAAGCCGACACGCCCGCGTCACACCCCCGGCACAGCCCGCGCACCACAGGCGCGAACTTCGACTCTAAGCTGAAAGCAGGGGGGCGAGGGGCCGAAGGCCCCTGGGGGTCCAGCATCACGCGCGAGGCTCGCGACCGGGCGGCTAGCGTTCTGCCCATGGAGGCCGTCGTGCTCGAGCCCGGGGAGGGCGACGTCATCACCGAGAAGCCGAAGCGAACGGTCATGATCAAGGCCGGGATCGAGCTGCTCGCCTTGACCGAGTCGCGCTATGCCGCCGGGCAGCGAGGCCCCGACCCGCACGTCCACTGGGAGCACACGGATGCCTTTTACGTCCTCGCGGGCTCGCTGTTCTTCGAGTTCGGCCGAGAACGGACTCGCACGCGCGGTGAGATGGGTACGCATGTCCTCGTCCCGCCTGGGGTCGTGCACACCTTCTGGAACGAAGGCCCGGAGGAGGCGCGCTTCCTGAACATCCACGCGCCGAGCGCGAACTTCCACGAGGTGCTTCGCGCGCGGCGCGACAGGCCCAACGAGGAGGAGCACTTCGACTCCTTCGATCCCCCGGAGGACGGAGGCCGCCCGGCCGCCGACGTCGTCGTGCGCGAGCCGAACGAGGGCGAGTCGATCGCCCTGGGCCCGAGCAGCGCCACCCTGAAGGCCGAGGTGACGGACGGTGACGGGACGTATTCGCTCACGGAGCTCTGGCTCGCACCGGGCTTCCTCGGGCCCCCGCTCCACCGCCACGAAACCCTCGCCGACTCCTTCTACGTGCTCGAGGGAACCCTGAGCGTCCGCGTGGGCAAGCGGCCCTACGACGTTCCCGCCGGCGGCTTCGCCCTCGCCCCGCCCGGAACGGCGCACACGCTTTCCAACCGAAGCGGCGCTCCCGTGCGCGTCCTCAACCTGACAGTCCCCGGCGGGCTCGATCAGTACCTGCGCGAGCTTGCAGCTGTCGCCGGCGCGCCGCCCGACCCCGAGCTCATCACGGCGATCGCCCTGAAGCATGATGTCCATCCCGCCCATCCCGCTTAGGCGCCGCGCTGCGTGAACCAGCCGCCGCGTTCCTCGTCGTGGAAGACGACCACGTTCTGGCCGCTCTCGAGGACGAGATCGAAGTAGCGCCGCCGCACCGGCTCCTCCGTCCACCAGCGATCGACGACGCGCCACTCCTCCCGCAGGCGCGCGACGGCGAGCCGGTTCACGCTAACCGGCTGCGAACCGCGGCCGACGCCCCTCGTCACGACGAGCGCCCGGTGCGGCTCGTTCAGTCGTCGCGCGGAACGAGAATCGCCCTGCTTTCGGGAATCCGCGACCACGGCGCCACCTCGACGACGGTGCAGACGGCGTCCAGCCCTACCCCGGCCCGCGCCTGGCGGAGGCCTTCGCGGAGCCGGTCGCGCAGACGGCTCCCTCGGGCGCGAACCATCTCCGCCTGAGTCCCCACCGAATCGGTCAGCTCTCCGAGCTCGAGCCGGAGCGCGACAACGGGCGCGCTCACCTCCGCGAGCTTGGGCTTGAGCGCGACGCGAAGCCGATCAGCCTCGGCGGTCGGCTCCCGCAGAGTGAGCGAGCGCCGCCACGAGCCGCCGCCGATCAAGCGAGCCGATACGGCGAGGCGGCGCGGGATGCGCCCGCCCCGCTCGGGCCGCGCAAGCACGCGATCGACGAGCGCCGTGAGCGCCCGTGCGAGGGCGAGCTCGTTCGCCACGGCTTCCGGGAACTCGAGCTCCTCGACGATCTCGGACGGAGGCCGCCGGCCTTCGATTGGGCCGTCTTCCGCGCCACTGATGATCCGCCACGCCTCCTCGCCGTCGCGCCCGAGGCGATCGGCAACCGACGCCCCTGGAAGGCGAGCCAGCTCGCCGAGCCGCTTGATCCCGAGGTCGGAGAGCTCCCGGCGCCGCTCGGGCGTCAGCGACAGGAGATCGAGCGGGAGCGGCTCGAGGAAGAGCGAGCTCTCGTCGTCATCCACGACCACGATGCCGTGCGGAGGCGCCACGCTCGCTGCGGCGAGCGCGGTGAAGCGCCGCGTTGCCGCACCGAGGCGGGGCTCCCACCCGGGCCCGACCGCCGCGAGCGCCCGCTTGAGCGTCGCGTCTAGGCCACCGGCGAGCCGCTCCAGCCCGGAGGTCTCGAAGTAGGCGCACCCGGGCTCGGCCGACTCGATCGCAAACCCCGCGTCCTCGAGGCGGCGGAGTACCCGCTCCCACTCCTCCTCCACCCCGGCCTGGTCTTGCTCGACAAGGATGAGATCGGGGCACGTTGCGAGCGCCTCGGAGAGGCGCATCCCGGCCGAGACCCCGGCCACTTCGGCCAGCGCGGTGCACGCTCCGATGAGCGGTTGCACGCCGGCCTCGGACGCAAGCGCCGCCGGCCGGTCGCGGACCTCGGGCCGATTCCGGAGCGCTGCCCGCAGTGGGAAGACCGGAATCGATATGCACCCGACCATGGGAACAAGTGTTCTACACGAACGTACGTTCTCCTGTCAAGATGGGAATTATCCCATGACAGGACAAGGTGACATCCGACCCCGCGCCGAACATACGTCCAGTACGGTTAGTCGACTAACGCCTCCCTGGGGCGGTCTAGGGGTCCGCTTGCTAGGCGGGCTGAAGGCCGACCGCCCCAGGGAACTCCGGCACACTCTCCCTTCACGCGGGTTGCTAGGCCCGCAGGAGAGCGGACCCCAGGCTAGGACGAGGACCTGTCGGCATCCGGTCGCGCTACGCTCTGCACATGGCGAAGCGGAGGCCTCTACGGGAACGGCTAGAGCGCATCTGGACGCGCTCCGGCCTCCCGCCGAAGCCGGGTCACGAGCGGACGGCCGAGGGGCAACAGGTTCCGACGCCGACGCGAGACGAGTTCCTCGGGAACCTCAAGAGGGCGAGTAAGCCGAAGAACTAGCGCTCGATCTCGCCGCGACTGCCGGACC
>JACCXC010000213.1 GCA_013697275.1 Actinomycetota bacterium
CGCCGGGGTCGCGTGCTCCGAGGGCCACGGCGCGGGTGGCAGGGCGGGAAACGCCCGCGCCTCCCCGCCTTCCTGGTCGACGAAGACGAGCGCCCGCCGCGGGCGCGGCGCTTCCGTGTTCCAGCGCCGGACGAGCACGCCTCCGACGCCGCGAGGCGCGGGCAGGCCTGAGACGACCACGAGCGCCGCCTTCTCGCGCGCGGTAAGCCGCTCGACGGGATCGGTCGGGGGCGCCGCCGCGAGGCCGAGTGCCGCGAGAAGCGCCTGGGCGAAGGCCGCGAGAGGCACCGCTCCGTAGACTACGGATGTGGATTTCGAGCTTTCCGCGGAGCAGCGCGAGGTGCAGGAGACCGTCCGGAAGTTCGTGGACGAGCGCGTCCTCCCGAATGCCATCGAGAACGACATCAACCACCACCTGGACCTGGGCGTGATCGAGGGCATGGCCGAGCTCGGCCTCCTCGGGATCGTCATCCCGGAGGAGCTCGGCGGCGCCGGGATGGACTTCGTCTGCGAGGCGCTCTCCTGCGAGGAGATCGAGCGCGGCGAGGCCGCCTTTCGGACGCTCATCTCCGTCCACGTCGGCCTGAACTCGCTCTCCCTCCTCCGCTACGCCGACGACGAGCAGAAGGAGCGCTACCTGACGCCGCAGGCTCGCGGCGAGAAGCTCGCCTGCTTCGGCCTCACGGAGCCTGCAGCGGGCTCCGACGTCGCCGCGATGAAGACGACCGCGCGGCGGGACGGCGCCACCTACGTCCTGAATGGGTCGAAGAACTGGATCTCGTACGCCTCGGTCGCCGAGCACGCGCTCGTCTTCGCCAAGACCGACCCGGGAGCGAAGCACCGCGGGATCTCCGCCTTCATCGTCGAGACCGCCTGGCCGGGGGTCTCCTCCGCAGACACCGAGAACAAGCTAGGAATCTGGGCGGGATCGACCGGCGAGCTCTTCTTCGAGGACGTCGAGGTGGCCGCCGAGAATCTCGTCGGCCGGGAGGGCCAGGGCTTCGAGATCGCCATGTACGGCCTTGACCAGGGTCGTTTCACCGTCGCGGCCGGCGCATGCGGTGTCATCCGGGCGTGCCTCGAACGCTCGGTCGCCTACGCGCGCGAGCGCGAAACGTTCGGCAAGCCGATCGGCAAGCACCAGTTCGTGCAGGACATGATCGCCGAAATGGTGCTCGGCTACGAGACGTCGAAGCTCCTCGTCATGCAGGCCGCGTGGCTGAAGGACAAGGGCGTCCGGAACACGCGCGAGACGAGCCTCGCGAAGTGGCACGCGACCGAGTCGGCGTTCAAGGCCGCGCATCTCGCCATCCAGGTGCACGGCGCCTACGGCTATTCCGCCGAGTACGGGATCGAGCGGTACTTCCGCAACGCGCGGGCCCCGATCATCTACGAGGGCACCACGCAGATCCACAAGATGATGCAGGCCGAGCACGCGCTCGGCTATCGCAACCTGAACGGCCGCGACGGCGACGCGTCGCCGATCGCCGCGTGGGCGCCGGCCCTCGCGGTCGCCGCGGCCGAGCGGGCCTAGGAGGGCTTGGCGACACGTCGCTTGTCGCAGGGCGTGCGATGGTCGTTCCGAGGCAAGGACGCAGGGAGGTCGCGTAGCCGGAGGCCCCGGGGCCGACTGAGGACGCAGCATCGGGCGGCCAGCGCGCGCTCTGCGGCTCAGACTGCGTGTCGTCAAGCCCTCCTAAAGTCCCTCGCGGTATCCCTTCGCCGCGTCGCGCGGGAAGAACGCCTCGAGCTCGGCGTCGAGGCCGGTAGTCGGGACGCCTCCTGCGAAGACGCCGACCATCCCGCGCTCGGGCTGCTCGGTCACGTCGGGATCCACCATCGAGGAGAAGATGACGAAGCGGACGTTCTTTCCCGAGCGGTTCTCGATCGCGTGCAGCCCGTCCGGCCCGCGCGGGAAGAGCGTGACGTCCCCGGCGCCGAGCTCCTCCTCCCCGTCGTGCCAACGGACGGTCAGCGTGCCAGCGACGACGAGGAGGAGCTCCTCGTTCCCGTAGTGCAGGTGGTAGGGCCCCAGGTACCCGGGGCCTTCCTCGAACAGCGTCCCGCCGAGTAGCTCGCCGCCGAGGCGTTTCCCGACGTGGAGAAGGCTCTCCTCGACCTCCCCGACGACGCGCTCGACGTCCCACTGGTCTCCGTTCAAGTTCACGCTCATTCGCATTCCGTCTCCTTTCGCGCACTACGGCCCGCACTATCCTGGCCGAGACCCGATGAGCTTGTGCCGCAACACTCTCCGCCGCGAGAGGGGCCTACGCCGCTCCGCCTTTCGCTTGATGCAACACAAAGGGCTTCTGACGCTCCTGGGGGCGCTCGCGGTCGTCGTCGCGGCACCCGCCGCTTCGGCGCCGCCGGCCGCCGGAGTGGTCGTCCCTGGAGTCAGCCTCGGCGGCGTCGAGCTCGGGATGTCGCGCGAGGGCGTCCTGCGCATCTGGGGGCCAAGGCATGGGATCTGCCGCGACTGCGAGCAGGCGACCTGGTACTTCAACTACCGGCCGTTCGCTCCCGAAGGAGTCGGGGTTTCGTTTCGACGCGGCCGCGTCGACCGAGTTTTCACCGTCTGGAAGCCGTCCGGCTGGCGGGCGCAGGACGGGCTCAACCTGGGCGCGTCGGCTTCGGAGGTTGAAGACCGAGCGGCCATTCTCGACCGCCGGGAGTGCGCCGGCTATTCGGCCCTCCTCGAGCGCGGCGCCAGGGCCACGACGGCCTTCTACCTCTTCCGCGAGGAGCTATGGGGTGTCGGCCTCATACGGCCCGGCGCGAATCCTTGTCTGTGAGCCCAAGCGCAGCTGGGAGCGCACTCAGGCCGGGCAGCGTGTCGTCGCGATCCGGGTAGAGGCCCTCCCGGTCGAGGAGGAACGCCCGAATGCCAAAGGCGCGCGCGCCCTCCACGTCGTCTTCGGGCGAGTCGCCCACCATCGCCGCCTCGGCGGGCTCCGCTTCGAGGAGGTCGAGGGCGGCCCGGAAGATCGACGGGCTCGGCTTCACCTTCCCGTGCGAGCCGGAGGAGATCCACGCGTCGACATCGAGCGCGAAGTGGCGCACGAACGCGTCGAGGTCGCGGCTCGTATTCGAGACGAGCCCGATGCGCAAGCCGTGGCGGCGAAGCTCGGAGAGCGTCGAGAGGGCATCCTCGTAGAGCTCGAAGTTTTCGTGCTGCTCCCA
Source organism: Actinomycetota bacterium (assembly GCA_013697275.1). Lineage (GTDB taxonomy): Bacteria > Actinomycetota > Thermoleophilia > Gaiellales > Gaiellaceae > JACCXC01. Next base: position 3,181 of record JACCXC010000213.1, read on the forward strand.
CCCGCGAGTGATCTCGAGGGCGATCTCGCGGACGTGCGGCCCGTCGCCCCCCATCCCGCGGATGATGTCCTCGGTGAAACGCACCCAGACCTCCTCGTCGTGGTCGAGCTCGGGGTGCTTCCGGATATCCAGGACGGCCGCCGCGCGCGCTTCCGGATAGCGGTCTCGGTCGAGCTCGAGCCCATGGCTCGCCGCAACCCGCTCGTAGCCCGGCCCGCCGAGAAGCGGGCCCGGCTGGGCCAGGGTGAAGTCGACGTCGAAGAGAACCGCCCGAAGGGGCGGCGCGGCGTCGGTCACACCGGCGCCGGCCAGCGGTACGCGGCCGGCCGGCGGTTCGCCAGCGAGGGGAGCTCCCGGCGAATCCGCTCGAGGTGTGCACGGTCGAGCTCGGCCGCGATAACCGTGTCCTCGTCGGAGGCCTGCGCGAGCACGACTCCCCAGGGATCCACGATCGTCGAGCGCCCGTAGCTCGCCTTCCCGCCCTCGTGCGTGCCCCACTCGTTCGCGGCGGCGACGTAGCACTGGTTCTCCACGGCCCTTGCCCGGAGGAGGAGCTCCCAGTGGTCCTTGCCGGTATAGGCCGTGAATGCCGCCGGGACGGTGACGAGCTCGGCGCCGTCGAGGGCGAGGATCCGGTAGAGCTCGGGGAAGCGCAGGTCGTAGCAGACACTCAGGCCGACTCGCCACCCCTCCGCCTCGCAAACGAGGGTCTCCTCGCCTGGCTCCTCGGCCTCTGACTCCCGATAGACGTGCCCGCCTACCTCGACGTCGAACATGTGGATCTTCCGGTAGACCGCGACGAGCTCGCCCGAGGGGTCGAAGACCGGGCAGGTGTTCGAGAGCTTCTTGCGACCTGCCCGGATCTCCGTGATGGAGCCGCCGACGAGCGTGATCCCGTGCGTGCGTGCCCAGCCGGCCATCGCCTCGACGCTCTCGCCTCCCTCGAGCGGCTCGGCATTCGCACGCAGGGTGTTCGCGGAGCCGATCGCGTTCCACTTCTCTGGGAGGACGACGACGTCCGCGCCGGCCGCCGCAGCGCGCGCGACGAGCCGCTCGGCCTTCTCCAGGTTGTCCGCCTTCGAGACGCCCGAGTTGAGCTGGACGCAGGCGACGCGCAGGCGATCCGCCATGGCTCAGAGGATAGCCTGGCCCACGTGCGGACTCCCCCCGAGATCCTCGCGGAGGCACGGACGATCGCCCTCGTGGGCGCCTCTCCGAACCCGGCCCGGCCGAGCCACGGCGTCATGCGCTACCTGCTCGAGGTCGGCTACCGGGTGATCCCGGTCCGTCCGGTCGTCCGCGAGGTGCTCGGCCGGCCCTGCGTCCGCTCGCTGACCGAGATCGAGGAGCCGATCGACCTCGTGGACGTCTTCCGCCGCGCGGAGTTCTGTCCGGACGTCGCCCGCGAGGCAGCCGACGGACAGGCGACGGCGCTCTGGCTTCAGCTCGGCATCGTCTCGCCCGAGGCGAGGCGGATCGCCGAGGCTGCGGGCCTGGACTACGTCGAGAACGAATGCACGGCGATCGTGCACCGGCAGGCGGTCGCCTGAGCCGGCCTCGCGGTTCGGGGGTCTTGAAGATTCAGCGGCCCTCGGGGAGAATCGCCCGGTCGACACTGGAGGAGGAATGCGAAGATTCTGGATCGCAGCGGCAGCGATCGCCCTCGGACTCGCACTTGTCGCGGTGGCGGTCGGCGCGGCCCAGCAGACGCGAACGAATCGGAGCGAGCTGCTGAAGACCGAACGGCACGTGCTCAAGGCGCACAAACAGGCCCTGCGGGCGGCGGCGCGACGCAAGGCGAGGGGCCTACGCGTGGCGCGGGCTCCGAGCTCTCCGAGGGACGCGAGAGCGCTCAACATGGAGGTCGTCGCCCACAACCCGCTCGGCGACCGAGGCTTCAACGCTGACGTCTGGGCGCACGAGGGGTATGCGTACATCGGCCAGTGGGGCTTCACCGACTGGGCTCAGGGAAGCAAGCAGCGCTTCTGCCCGAGCGGCGAGCGGGCGGGCATCGCCGTCGTCGAGGTCGACGCGGTCGATCCGGCGAACGTGACGCACCGGGTCTCGACGCTGCGGAACCCACCACTGACCTCCGCGGAGGACGTCGTGGTCTTCTCCCAGGGGGCGCGCGATATCGCGGTCTCCGGGATCCAGGTCTGCGGCGGATCGCGGGCGAACACCGACATCTTCCGCGGGATCATGCTCTGGGACGTCACGAACCCGGCCGTTCCCGTCGAGATCGGCCGCCTCGACACGGGCTGCTGCACGCGCGGCGTGCACGAGCTCGAGGTCGAGCAGCACACCAACGGGCACTGGTACGCGTACGCGACCGTCCCGGCGAGCGAGTACGCGGAGGAGGGCTCGCCCCCGCCGAGCCTCTACCGCGACCGGCTGGGCCGCGGTGACTTCCGGATGATCGACATCACGAACCCGTCGAGTCCGGTGGAGGTCTCCGATTGGGGTGTGATCCACGACGCCGGCGGCCCGCTCGGCCCGGGGCTCGGATGTGACGCCGATCCCGTGTACGGGCACGGCGCCGAGCCGTCGGAGGACGGAGAGACCGTCTTTCTCGCCTACTGGGACAGCGGCTTCGTCGCCCTGGACGTCTCGAACCCGTCGAATCCGACGTACCTGCGTGACTCGGACTACGAGGCGAACGAAGACGGCGACGCCCACTCGTCGATGTACGACGACGACCGGGGCCTCCTCTTCTCCGCGGACGAGGACTTCTGCAAGGGAGGAAGCAAGGAGACCGAGCGCGGCTACGGCTACGTCAGGGTGTGGGACTACTGGGCCGGGACGAAGCCCGTGCAGCTCTCCACGTTCAGGACTCCGAACTCGATGGCGCCGACCGCGCTGGGTGCCGGCGACTACGTCTCCCACAACCCGTGGCTGGTCGGCACCGATGTCTACGTCTCGTGGTACTCGGACGGCGTCCGCGTGGCGAGCTCGGCCAACCCGGACCCGAACCCTGCGACGTCGGAGGAGATCCTGCCGGAGGTGGCGTACTTCGTCCCACCCGCGTCGCAGAACCCGGTCAAGCCGTCGCAGCGCGGTGTGCTCTCGCAGACGCCCCAGGTCTGGGGCGTCGTCGTCGCTCCGACGGCCGACGCCGCCAACGGCGGCAGGTGCGCAACCGACCAGGCGGGCGAGTGCCTCGTCTACCTGAGCGACATGAACTCCGGCCTCTGGATCGTCCGGAGGACGGACTAGCCGCTGACGCACGAAGCGCGGCGCCCAGAGAGC
>JACCXC010000015.1 GCA_013697275.1 Actinomycetota bacterium
ATCGCCGACGGGCGCCTCGTCAACCTGGCCGCGGCCGAGGGCCACCCCGCGTCGGTCATGGACATGAGCTTCGCGAACCAGGCGCTCGCGGCCGAGTACGTCGTGCAGCACGCCGACGAGCTCGAGCCCAAGGTCTACGTCGTCCCGGCGGAGATCGACAACGAGATCGCCCGGCTCAAGCTCGAGTCGATGGGCGTCGAGATCGATCGCCTCACCGAGGAGCAGGCGAAGTACCTGGCCTCGTGGGACGAAGGGACCTAGAGCCCCACGAGATAGCCCGGCTCGAGGACGACCGTGTCGTCTTCCTCGACCAGCGCCTTCTGCCCGACGAGGAGGCCGAGCTCGAGTGCCGGTCGAGCGCCGACGTCGCCGAGGCGATCCGCACGCTCGCCGTTCGCGGTGCCCCGCTCATTGGTGTCGCCGCGGCCTACGGGTACGCGCTCGCGGCCGCCAGAGGGGAGGACCCCGTGCGCGCCGCCGAAACCCTCGTCGCGGCTCGTCCGACCGCCGTCAACCTGGCGTGGGCGGTCGAGGAGATGGAGCGCGGGGATCAGTCTCCGGAAGCCCTGGCCGAGCAGGCCCGTGCGATCCACGCCGACGAGGTCGAGCGCTGCCGGCAGATGGCCGAGCACGCGGCCGACCTGCTCTCGCCGGGCGCCCGCGCGCTCACGCACTGCAACGCGGGCGGGCTCGCGACGGGCGGCTACGGGAGCGCGCTCGGCGCGCTTAAGACCGCCTTCGCCCGCGGGATCCTCGACTACGTCTTCGTGGACGAGACGCGCCCGCTCCTGCAGGGCAGCCGGCTCACGGCCTGGGAGCTCGAGCGCGCCGGCATCCCGCACGGCGTGATCGCCGATTCTGCGGCGGCGGCGCTGATGGCGCGAGGCGAGGTGACCCATGTCCTGACGGGAGCGGACCGGATCGCGGCCAACGGGGACACGGCCAACAAGATCGGAACGTACGCGCTCGCCGTGCTCGCGAGCCACCACGGGCTGCCCTTCTACGTCGTCGCCCCGACGTCGACGATCGATCTTGCGACCCCCTCCGGCGCAGGCATCCCGATCGAGGAGCGGGACGCCGGCGAGGTCACGGAGCGCTTTGCGGCGCGAAACCCGGCGTTCGACGTGACTCCGGCCGAGCTGATCACCGCGGTCGTTACGGAGCGCGGCGTCCACCGGGCCCCCTTTGAGGAGTCGCTGCACGAGGCGGTTCGGAAGCCTGCTCGCGGCGAAGCGGAGCGAGTGGCGTGAAGGCGATGGTCATGGCGGCAGGGCTCGGCACGCGCCTTCGCCCCCTCACCGATTTCCTGCCGAAGCCGATGATGCCCGTGGCCAACCGCCCGGTCCTCCACCACCTTCTGAACCTGCTGCACCGCCACGACATCCAGGACGTCGGCGTGAACCTCCACGCCGCGCCCGAGATGATCCAGAGCTACTTCGGGGACGGCTCGAGCCTCGGCCTCCGGATCCACTGGTCGCACGAGCCCGAGCTCCTGGGGACCGCCGGTGGCACCAAGAAGCTCGAGGACTTCTGGGCGGGCGAGACGATCCTCATCACTTCCGGAGACGGGCTCCACGACATCGACGTGACCGCTCTGCTCGGCCACCACCGGCGCACGGGCGCGCTCGCGACGCTCGCGGTCAAGCCCGTGCCCGACCCTTCCTCGTACGGCGTTGCGATCCTGGACAGGGATACCCGTATTCGCGGCTTCCAGGAGAAGCCGAACCGCGAGGAGGCCCGCTCAGACCTCGCGAACTGCGGCGTGTATGTGATCGAGCCCGAGCTCCTCGAGCGGATCCCTCCGGACACGTTCTACGACTTCGGGACGGACGTCTGGCCGAGCCTCGTCGCGGCGGGCGAGCCGATCTACGCGTATGCGACGCAGGCGTATTGGAATGACGTCGGCGACCTTGATGCCCTGCGGAACGGCATCCTCGACGCCGTCCTCGGGACCGTCAGGGTGGAGATCCCGGGCGAGGAGATGGCTCCTGGGATCTGGGCTGAGGACGGTTGCCGGATCAACGCGGCGGCCCAGGTGGACGCACCGGTCGTCCTCGGGCGGAACGTCGTCGTCGAAGAGGGCGCACAGATCCGCGGGCCGGTGGTGATCGGGGCCGACTGCCACGTCGGTCGTCACGCGGCCATCCGGCGCGCGGCGCTTCTCCCGGGCAGCATCGTCCCGGACGAAGGTCTGGCGGTTGCGGGGATCTTCGGAGACGCATCGAAGCTCGCGGACAGCATCTTGCGCTACCCCGCTGCTCGCCCGGCCGGCTAGCGCGCCTTCCGGCCGACCCTCGGCACAGTCTCGGCTCTTCCGCGCCCGTCTCGCGCGGTTTCGCTCCCTACGCTCGGGCTCATGCGATTCCTCGCGCGCATGCTCGACCTCATCGTCCCGGAAAACTGCGGCGCCTGCGGGCGCGGCGAGGCCCTCTTCTGCCTGGGCTGTCGCGAGGCCCTCGTCCGCCTGCTGTCGCCACTCTGCGCGCGCTGTGGCGCCCCGACTGCCTGGCCCGTGGAGCGCTGCGCCGAGTGCGCCGGGCGGCGCCTGCCCTTCGTC
>JACCXC010000032.1 GCA_013697275.1 Actinomycetota bacterium
CTGAGCGAGCCGACCCGGGCAAGGCCCGGACCGCGGCGATACTTTGTGGGCACGGGCGGTTAGCTCAGTTGGGAGAGCACCTGCCTTACAAGCAGGGGGTCGCTGGTTCGAGCCCGGCACCGCCCACTAAGAAAGCCCCTGGTATCGGCGGCCTTCCCCGCTCCGATCGCTCGGTGGGACGCCCGGGAGGGGCGGCCGGGGAACACGGCGGGGAACACGGGGCGGTTTTGCACGCCGACGCGGGCGCGAAAATGGCAGACCGGTGGGAGCGACGCGTTAGGGCCGCCGGGCTACGATTCGGGCGTGGCCGAGACGGACGACGAGGAGTTTGAGCGCCGCGTTCGTGAGGCGGAGGCCGCCGGGATCCCCAACGCCCGCGAGATGCTCGCGATCGCGAGCGGCCGCTCCGACGGCTGCACGGAGGGAGAGCCCGACGTCACGCTCGCCGAGAAGGTGGACGCGCGCCCGACCCTGGCGGAGCGGGTGCGCGCCTTGAACCGGCCCGACGTGCGACTCGTGGAGACGGACGAGCAGGCGGCGACGGTGATCTTCTTCGGCGAGGCCGCCGAGCCCGAGGAGCCCGCCGACACCTGATCGCCCCGGAGCGAGGCCACCTGAGTTTGCGTGGCCTGCGGACTTTTGAAGTCGTCAACGGAGACGCGGCTCCGCGCCGATACTTAGGGTCGTGAGCGACTCTCTGAGCGTCCCGGAGACGGCCGAGCGCCTCGGCCTGTCGGATGACAGCGTCCGCCGCCTCGTCGCCGAGGGCGCTCTCTGGCCCCGCTCCTCCGCGGCACGGAGGATGCGCTTCAGGAGCGCGAGCGCCATCTCCGCCCGCCTCGGCGCCCTCTCGGCAATCGCGCATTCGACGAACTCGAGGCGCAGCAGGACGCCGCGAGGCGCGAGAGCTCGCAGATGCCAGAAACGAGCCGGCGCCTCGTCCTCGACCTCTACCTCAAAAGGTCATATCGCGAGTATTTCTGGCGGCCGCAGCGGCAATCCTGACGGGGGCGGCAGTCTTGAACACTGTCCAGGCAGGCCCGGAACTGCAACGCCCGTCGAGTGAGTGCGCCCACTCGCGAAACCGGGGGATCTCGCGCCCGTCGAGGAGCGCCGCTCGAAAAGGGACGAAGACGTGCGGTAGGTTCAGCCCTCTGACCGATTCGAGCGAGTGGAACCCCCGGGACGAGGCGTCCGCGCGCGACGGTCCTGTGGTCGTCGCCGGACGCCTGGCTCGGGACGGACAGGAGGTCGACGGGTGGGTCGAGGTCTCAAGGACTCGGATCTCGCGCGTTGGCACCGGCAAGCCTCCTCGACGGGCCAACGTCTGGCGCGGCCTGATCACGCCGGGGTTCTGTGACCTCCAGGTGAACGGGGCGGCGGGCGCGAACGTCACCGACGGGGTCGCGGCACTGGATGCCATCGACGCCGTCCAGCTCGCCCACGGGGTGACGAGCTACCTCCCGACGATCATCACGACGTCGGCCGACGTGGCCCGGAAAGCCGTGGCGGAGCTCGCCGAGCGCGCCCGCGACCCGAGCTCTCCCGTGGTGGGGATCCATCTCGAGGGACCGTTCCTGAATCCGGAGTTCCGGGGAATCCACCGGAGCGAGTTCCTGGCCAGCCCGGCCGAAGGCGAGCCCGCCTACTACGGTTCGGACGCCGTCCGCCTTTGCACGCTCGCGCCCGAGCTTCCGGGCTCGCTCGCGCTCACGTCCTCGCTTCGCCGGCGGGGCGTCCGCGTGGCGATCGGGCACACCGCCGCCTCCGCCGAGGAGGCGGACGAGGCCACCCGAAGCGGAGCGACCGCGGTCACGCACCTCTTCAACGGCATGCGCGGCTTCCACCATCGGTCGCCGAACGTGCCCGGTTGGGCGCTCGCCGACCCGCGCGTGGCGGTCACCGTCATCGCTGACGGCCTGCACGTTCATCCCGTTGCGCTGAGGCTCGTGCGTCGAGCGGCGGCGTCCCGCGTCATCCTCGTGACAGACGCGAGTCCGGCCGCGGGGGCGCCGGACGGCGCCTACGAGATCGCCGGAGTCCCGATTCGCTCGGAGGGTGGTCGCGTGCTCGACAGCCGAGGAACGCACGCGGGGAGCGCGCTTACGCTCGACGAAGCAGTCCGTCGGTGGATGGGCTTCACCGGCGCGTCGCTCGCTGAGGCGGTGGCCGCGGCCACGGAGCGACCGGCGCGGCTGATCGGACTTCGAGCGGGGCTTCGGGCCGGCGCGCCCGCCCACCTCGTGCTGCTCGATCCGGCCGGCCACGTCGCGCACGTCATGCGTCGCGGGCGCTGGTTGTGACCGACCGGCTCCTCGCGGTCGACGTCGGCGGGAGCCGGGTGAAATGGGGAACGGCCGTGCGCGGCGAGGTCCGCGAGGTGCGAAGCGCAGCCACCGAACGGCCGCTCGCGGCGCTCGTGCGCCAAGTCGCCAAGGTGCACGCCGAGTTCCCGGCCGACGACTGGGGCCTCTGCGTTCCGGGCACGCTCGACTCGAAGCGTGGCGTCGTCCGCGTCGCCGCGAACCTCGACCTTCGCGACGTGAACCTCGTGGACGCGCTCGCCGAGGCCGGTCTTCCCCGGCCGGCCGTCTTCCTGAACGACGTCGCGGCGGCCGCGCTCGGGGAGGCGGCCGGTGGAACGCTCGCGCTCCTCCAGGTCGGCACCGGCGTAGCGGGCCGCTTCGTCGCCGACGGTCGCGTCGTCCAAGGAGCTGGAGGCCTCGCCGGCGAAGTGGGACACCTTCGCTTCCGGCGCGGAGGCCTCCCGTGCCCCTGCGGCTCGGCGGGGTGCGTCGAGGCGTACGCCGCTTGGGGCGGGATCCGCCACCGGTACGCCGAGCGCGGCCGGGCGATCGCGACCCCCGAGTCGCTGCTCGACGACGCCGATCGCGACCAATGGGCGGCGTCGGTGCTCGCCGAGGCCTTCGAGGCGCTCGGCTTCGCGGCAGCGGCGCTCGTGGCCGTGTGCGATCCCGGCGAGCTTCGGCTCGGAGGCGGCGTTGCCCAGGCTTGGCGTGAGAGGCTCGTGGCGTCGGTTCGCCAAGCGCTCGATGCGTCCGTCCTGTCGGACGTCGCCGCGGCGACCCGCGTCACGCGGTCGGAGCTCGGCGATCGCGCGGGCCTCCTCGGTATCGCGCGAGCTTCGGGGTTCGTTTGAGCGGATCGAAAACGAGCGCCCGTCACTTCCCGCCGCGACTCGTGCCGCCGCGCGGCGGCGTCTGCGAGGCGTGTCTGGACGCGAGCGGCCTCCATGCGCGACCGCCGCGCTTGACATCGACGTGGGTGCTTACAAAGGTTCGCACCGACTTCATGACACGTCTCGATGCCGCGGAAGGTCACGCGCTCCGGCATGTGCCGTTCCCGAAATACTCGGTCGGCCTCCTGCAGAACGAGTCCGAGATGGTCCAGGCGCCTGCGTACGACCTGTTCCCGTCCCTGGAGCGGGACGCGCGCTGGGACGTCGAGCTCTATACGGAGCGAACGATGCGCGCTTTCATCGACAGCGCCGAGCGCTTCGACTGCATCGTCATCGGCTACAACGCCGCGCGAAGCAGCGAGATCAAGGAGGCGCTTCGGACGAGCCCGATCCCCGTGGGGGTGCTCGTCCTGCACCACATCGATCCCGACGCGTTCTCGTTCCTCCAGGACGAGCCGCTGACCGCCGAGCGGCTGTCGGCGCCCGCCGCGAAGGCACGACCGCCGCCGGGCTCGGACCCCCATGAAGAGATCCTCCTCAACTGGCCGCAGCCCGTCACGCTTCGGGACGGCTTCGTCGACGAGAGCACCGCGCATGTCGGCGTGACGCCCGCGCGCGAGAGCCGGTGGGAGACGGTGCTCGAGGTCCGCGACGGCCAGCGGCGAGTGCCGGTGCTCGTTCGTACGCACTCGGAGCGGTGGCCGCCGCGTGCGGTGAGCGCCGTCCTCCTCGCGCCGCGGCATCCGCACCTTCTCGCGCTCCTCGGAAATCTCGTGACGTGGTGCGCTGCCGGGCGCCCGAGCGCGGTCGTGGTCGAAGCCCCGTCGGAGCCCTCCGCGGAGGTCATCCATCGAAAGCTCCGGCTGCAGGGCGTCAAGGCCGTGATAGAGCCCGTTGCCGAGCCGGCGAAGCTCGATTTCGAGACGTGGCCGCTCTGGGGCACGCGCGACGTTCTCTTGCCCGGCTCATGGGACCCAACGAAGGCCCCCGGGTGGCCGCACAAGGACCCCCACCACGCGAAGCCGTGGCTGCGACGGGGACACCGCATCATCCTCCTCGGTCCCGGCGACAGCCTCACCGTCCGTCACGGGGAGTCCGACGCCCACTGGGTAGCGCGTCGTTGGGCGACGTGGTTCAAGAGCGTCCCGACGGAAACGTGGCACGGCGGCCGCGCCCTGGGCGAAGACCACGCTGGGAGCATCGTTGCGACGCGCTCGATTCTCCGTATGCTCGCGCTGCTCCACCGCGTGGGCCGTGAGGCGAGGGTCCCCGGCCTCGAAACCGCTCTCATCGTCCTCGACCAGCTCGACGCACGGGGCACCGGAATCGACCCGGCCGGGCTCGGCCTTCCACCTCCGCAGGACTTCGCGGAGCCCGTCGCGGACCTGCTGCTCCGCCGCTTGGGCCGCGCTGACAACATCGACGACACGGTCAGCACGACGATCGCTGCGCTCGACATCGACGCGCTGCTCGGCGGCGGCGCACTCGCAGACCGGGCGGAAAACCTGAAGGAATGGCTCGTGCGCGAGCTCGACCACCGAGCGCTCGAGGACAGGCTCGAGATTGCCCGCCGGCTCGGCGACGCGGACCTCCTCAGCCGAGTCATCGAGCGTGCGGCCAGCGACAGCAGGGTCGACGAGCCGGTGTCGGCGGTGCTCGTCACCGCATTGCGGTCGGCGATCGTCAGTTGCGGCTTGGGCCCTGAGATCCCGCTCTCGCCGTTCTCGCTCGAGCCCGAGCGGGCGGTCGTCGACCGCGAGCTCCGCATGCGACCAATTCTCGCGGCGGTGTACTTGCTCGGCGTCCTCGACCTGCAGCGAGTCTGGACTCCTCAGGCCGAAGAGCCCGCAAGGACGCTCCGCGACCCGCCGGCGGATCGCGTCGACCGCGCGATCGTCACGCTCGGTCGCCATGGCCCTCTCGGCCGCGGGCAGTCGGGCTGGGCGACGCCGATCCCCGAGCTCGCAAGCACCGAGGCTCTCGCTCTCATCGCCTACTTCGCCCGGCATCCAGTGCCCACGCACGTCGTGAGCGAAGGCGACGCCATTCCACCCCAGGTGCTCGGTGCGCTGCTCCGCGAAGCGGAGAACGTCCGCCGGGAGAACGAGGACCTCGATCACCGACTCGCGCAGAGGACGGAAGCGGCGAGGCGAGGCGGCCCCGTCCTCGCCATCGCGGGCGAGATCCTGATCGTGGCGTTCGTGGTCGTCTTCGGGCTCGTGCTGGCGCCGCATCTCGACGCCACGTGGGAGGTGCCGTCGGCGTTCGTCCTCTGGACGCTCCTGACGCTCGGGCTGCTCGCCCTCTTGGCCCGGTATCAGCTGCCCGTTCGCGGCGCACGGAAGATGGCGCCGCTGCTCGCCGGCGGCTGGGAAGCCGTCCGCAGCACCCTTGCCCAGGCGGTGACCGGCCCGCCGACGGACGAGTCCCCGGGCGCAGAAGACGAGGACGAAGCGTCGCGCCCCGCGCGTCGTTGAGAGATCGGCGGGGAGCCTGCTCCCATCTCGAACATGCTCGGTCCTTTGAACATCCAGCCCTAACCAGGAGCGGAGAGGCGCTTGTCGTGGGCGGTTCCGCTCGTGGTCGCTGGAGCGGCCTCTGGATGTACTACCTCACGCGGATCCCGGATCGCGACCGATGTGCTCCTCGCCGCGTCGGTGCTCGCGCTCGGCTGGATCGACTACGCATCGGCCGGTACCGGGGCCTGGCTCCTCTCGCTCGTCCGCTTCCAGCGGCGATAGCAAGCGTGCGTGAACCCTGGGCCCGCAATCGGAGCATGAATTCGAGAAGCCCGCTTGGGTGCAGCGCCGGTATCGGGCCCCCGCCCGTGGACGTGCGGCTGACGATCTATGCGCGAGCCGACCACGGTGCCTGGAGCCGGGACCTACGATTATCGGCCGGTCACGACATCTACGCCTGGCTCCTCGGGCACCAACCGTGAACCGGTCAGCTTGAAGCCGACGCCCGGACTCGAATCGGGACCTCCTTATTACGAGTGAAGGCCCGAGTTTCGACCCAAACTCAACGCCGAACAGTCCTCCTGGCGTTCCCGCGGCCAGAAATCGGTGCTGTTCACTCGATCACAGGGTGGTGCGACGCCCGCGCAGGTCAGGCCGCGGGTCAGGTTTCACCTCCGGGCTCGGCGGTCACGGATGGTCAGCCGGAGATCGTCAGGAGCAGAATCGCTGAATCGATGCGGCACCATCGGTCGCCATTCGTTCGCGCTCGGAACTTACAAGCAGGGGGTCGCTGGTTCG
>JACCXC010000048.1 GCA_013697275.1 Actinomycetota bacterium
GAGCAGAACCCTGACGTGACGGTGAAGTACCAGGCGGCCGGGGAAAACCTCAACACCCTCCTCGCCACCTCGGTCGAAGGCGGCAACCCGCCTGACCTCGCGGCGCTCTCCTCGCCGGGCCTGATCAAGCAGTTCGTCGACAAGGGCGCTCTCCAGCCGATCGACTACGCGCGCGAAGAGATCGAGAAGAACTACTCCGAGGACTTCGTCAACCTGGCGACGTTCGACGGCAAGCTCTACGGCGTCGTCTTCAAGGGCGCCAACAAGTCGACCGTCTGGTACAACGTCCAGGCGTTCGCCGACGCCGGCGTCGAGCCGCCCGAGACGTGGGACCAGCTGCTCGAGGCGGCAGCCACGCTCAAGGCATCGGGCACGCCCGCCTACTCGCTCGGCGCGTCCGAAGGGTGGACGCTCACCGACCTCTTCGAAAACATCTACCTGCGGACGGCGGGCCCGGAGAAGTACAGCCAGCTCGCTGCCCACGAGATCCCCTGGACGGATCAATCGGTCAAGGACGCGATGGCCGAGATGGCGAAGATCTTCAGCGATACGGGCAACATCGCGGGTGGGACGGCCGGGGCGCTCCAAACCGACTTCCCGACCTCCGCGACGCAGGTCTTCACCGATCCGCCCAAGGCCGCGATGGTCTTCGAAGGCGACTTCGTCCAGACGTTCATCGAGACCGAGACGAAGGCGAAGATCCCGGACGACGCGAATGTGTTCACGTTCCCGTCGCTCAACGATTCCGGGCCCGTCGTCGTCGGTGCAGGCGACAACATCGTCGTCTTCAAGGACTCGCCGGCCGCGCAGGCGCTCGTCAAGTACCTCGCCACGCCGGAAGCGGCTCAGAAATGGGCCGAGCGCGGCGGCTTCTCGTCGCCGAACAAGAACCTGGACGAGGGCGTGTATCCGGACGACACCGTCCGCAAGCTCGCGAGCGAGCTTGCCCAGGCGGAGACGTTCCGCTTCGACCTCTCCGACCTCCAGCCCGAAGAGCTGAACAACGCGCTCTTCGCCCAGCTGGCGGAGCTCGTCAAGAACCCCGACAACATCGACGGCGTCACCCAGAAGCTCGAGGCGACGGCGAAGAAGGCCTACGGCTAACGACGGGTAGGTCTTGAGCAGCACACCAAGCGCAAGCGCCACGGCGGCGCCTCCCATCGTGGAGGCGCCGCCGGGCGGTCCATCGCCCTGGCGGAAGCACGGGGTTACGTTCGGCTTCCTGCTGCCCGCGGTCGTCTTCCTCACGGCCTGGGTGATCTATCCGGCCATCAAGACGTTCTACCGCAGCCTCTACAGCGACCGGGGCGACGAGTTCGTCTGGTTCGACAACTACACGGCCCTCTTCAGCGACGAACGGGTCGTGACGGCGATGAAGAACAACGCGATCTGGGTTGCGGTCGTCCCCGCGGGCGTCACTGCGCTCGGGCTCGTCTTCGCCGTTCTCACCGAACGCGTGCGCTGGGCGGTCGCGTTCAAGTTCGCCGTGTTCATGCCGCTTGCAATCTCGCTGTTCGCGGTCGGCGTGATCTGGCGGATCATGTACGAGAAGGACCCGGACTCCGGCGTTGTGAACGCGCTGATCGCGTCCGGTCGTGACGCCGTCAAGGAGCCTGGAGTCCTTCCGACGGCGAAACCGTCCTCTGAGGCTGTGACCGGAACGCCCAAGGGCGGCATTCGGCTCGAGGAAACGGTCGAGCCGGGCGGGACGGCGTTCATCGGGCTGACGGCGATCCCGCCGCGCGACATGCCGGAGAGCGCCAAACAGGCGGTTGAGCCCGAAGCGCGCGAGGGGGGGATCACCGGGGTGGTCTGGCGGGACTTCAAGCCGGGCGGCGGCACGCCGGGAGAGGTCGAGACCGAAGAGCTCGGGATTCCGCGAGTGACCGTCGAGCTGCGCTCGTCGGCCGGCGGCAAGATCGCCGAGGCGAAGACCGAGGATGACGGGACGTTCGTCTTCGAAGGGGTCGAGGGCGGCCAGTACGAAGTCGTCGTCGGGTCGGCCACGTTCGCGAATCCGTTCGGAGGCGTCAGCTGGCTGGGTGAGAAGCTGATCACCCCCGCCCTCCTGATCGCCTACCTGTGGGCCTCGGCAGGCTTCGCGATGGTCGTGATCGGCGCCGGGCTCGCGGCTATCTCACGGGACGTGCTCGAGGCCGCGCGTACGGATGGAGCGACGGAGTGGCAAGTCTTCCGCCGTGTGACGATCCCGCTCCTCGCGCCGGTCCTCACGGTCGTCTTCGTCACTCAGATCATCGGTGTGCTGAAGGTCTTCGACATTGTTCTCTCGCTCGCGCCCGAGGCGAGCCGCGACAACGCGACCGTGATCGCGCTCGAGATGTGGGAGAAATCGTTCGCCGGCCAGAACCGCTTCGGATTCGGCTCGGCGATCTCGATGTTCTTGTTCGCCCTCTTCATCCCGTTCCTGATCCTCAACATCCGTCGGTTCCGAGCGGAGAACGGTTGATGGCAACTGCCGTCGCCCCTACTCGGGCTCAACCCGTCGTCATCGAGGAGAGCGTCGCCACGAGGGCCCTACGCGTTCTGGCCCGGGCGCCTGTTCACATCGTTCTGATCGTGATCGCGCTCCTCTGGCTCCTGCCGACCCTCGGCCTCTTCTTCACGTCCCTGCTCCAGCCCGAGGACCTCGGCGAGGGAGGCTGGTGGCAGGTGTTCTCCGAGCCGAGCAAGCTGACCTTCGAGAACTACCGGACCATGGTCGGAAATGAAGGGATCACGTCGGCCCTGATCACGACCGCCTGGATCACGACCGGCGCGACCATCCTCCCGATCATGGTCGCCGCGCTCGCCGGCTACGCGTTCGCCTGGCTCGAGTTCCCCGGACGGGACTGGATCTTCCTGGGCGTGATCGCCCTGCTTCTAGTGCCGCTCCAGATGGCGCTGATCCCGATCTTCCAGCTGTACAACGCGACAGGGCTCTACGACACGATTCTCGGTCTCATCCTCTTCCACTCCGCGTTCGCCCTCCCTTTCGCAATTTTTCTCCTGCGAAACTTCTTCGCGGGAATCCCGAAGGATTTGATGGAGGCGGCGCGGATCGACGGCGCCTCCGAGATGCGGATCTTCTTCCGGCTGATCTTGCCGCTCGGGCTCCCTGCCGTTGCGTCGCTCGGCATCTTCCAGGTCCTGTTCGTCTGGAACGACCTGCTCGTCGGCCTCGTGCTTGCGCAGGACAACCAGCCGATCCAACCCGCGATCGCGTCGCAGCTGCGCCAATTCGGCGCGAACCTCGAGGTGATTGCGCCGGCGTCGTTCTTCTCGGCGATCATTCCGCTTGCGATCTTTCTCGCCTTCCAGCGGTACTTCGTCCAGGGCCTGCTAGCGGGCTCGGTCAAATAACCCGGGCGGAGCTCGTCCGCCGAAGCGTCGAGGTGATCCGCGAGCACCAGGCGCCGAGCGGGGCGTTCGTCGCGTCGCCGAGCCTTCCGAGCTACCGCTACAGCTGGCTGCGGGACGGAGCCTTCATCGCGGACGCCATGAGCCGCGTGGGGGAGACGGAGAGTGCCGAGGCGTTCTATCGCTGGTGCTCCGGGGTCGTCGAGGCGCGCGCCGACCGGATCGCGGCCCTTGTCGAGCGGGGTCGTGGCGGGGAGCAGATCGAGCGCGGTGAGCACTTGCACTGCCGTTACACGGTGGACGGGCGCGAGTACGAGGGCGAGTGGTCGAGCTTCCAGCTGGACGGTTACGGCTCATGGCTCTGGGCGCTCGGTGAGCACGCGAGGCGTCACGGAGCCTCGAGTGCCCCGTTCGCGCAAGGCGCTGCGCTCTCCGTGCGCTACGTCGCCGAGTTCTGGGCCGAGCCGTGCTTCGACTGGTGGGAGGAGCGCTGGGGACGACACACGACGACCCTCGCCTCTGTATACGCGGGCCTGGCGGCAGCGCGCGAGTGGGAGGAGCTCCCGGCGGAGACGCGCGAGCAGGCCGACCGCGCGGCCGGCAAGATCACCGCGGCGATCAGAGCGGAAGCGGTCGTGGCCGGACGGCTGGGCGGCGAGCTGGGAGACGCACGCCTCGATGCGAGCCTGCTCGCGTGCGCGACGCCGTTTCGGGCGGTCGAGCCCGGTGAACCGGTGACGGCGGCGACGGTTGCCGCGCTCGAAGAGACGATCGCGCACGGAGGCGTCCATCGCTATCCCGGCGACACGTACTACGGTGGGGGCGAGTGGCTCCTCCTCGCTGCCTTCCTCGGCTGGTGGTACGCGGAGGTCGGGCGCCCGGAGGACGCTCGGCGGCAGCTCGAGTGGATCGAGCAGCGCGCCGGACCGAAGGGCGACTTGCCGGAGCAAGTGGACGAGCACGTCCTCTCGCTCGAGGGTCTCCGTGGGTGGACGGACCGCTGGGGTCCGTCGCCCTCGCCCCTCCTCTGGTCTCATGCGATGTACTTGACCCTCGCAGACGAGCTGGGTGTGACATGAGCGAGCTGAAACGGTGCGCTATCGTCGGCGGCGGCCTCGCCGGACTGACCGCGTATGCAACCCTCCGACATGGGGGCCTCGAGCCGGTCGAGATCGACGTGTTCGGCACGGACCCGGATCCCGCAGCGACCTGGCGTGAGCGGGCAGCTGCGATTCGCCAGCGCCGCATGCGCTCGGAGAGCGAGGGGCACTGCGCGCCCGCCTCGTTCCCCGGGCTCGCGGTGCGCGAGGCGCTTCACCGCCGCACGCCCGGCCCGCTTCTCCAGACGGTGACAGACCGCTACCACCCGAGCGTCGAGACCTTCCTCGACCACGTCGCCGAGGTGCGAGGCCGAAGCGGCTGGAGCGCGAGCTTCCGGCAGGCGCGGATCGAGCACGTGCGGCCGGTCGAGGGAGGATTCGAGCTGGGTGGCCACGGTGCCTACCGCCACGTCCTCCTGGCGCCTGGCCACCCGGGTCTCGCCCTTCCGCCGGAGCTCGAGGGCGACCCGCGCGTCGTTCATGCCTACGAACGGCACGAGTACGCCGAGCACGTCGCGGTCGTCGGCGCGGGCATGGCCGCCGCGACCGAATGGCTGAACGCCCTGGCCGCCGGGTCATCGGTCGTATCCGTCCGGCGCCGGGAGCCGGCCCGCCGACCGCTCAACCTGCCCCGGCCGCTCTTCACGCGCCGCGGCCTCGCCGCGTACCATGCGACGGCGCCGGACGAGCGGGTCGGACGCCTGCGCGAGTGGCTCGCCCCCTCCTATCCGCCGGGCCGTGCCTGGGACG
>JACCXC010000110.1 GCA_013697275.1 Actinomycetota bacterium
ACCGGGCCCCAGCCGCCGCCGCCGGTCGCGTCGACGAAGCCCGCGGTCAGCCCGAGGGGAGCGAGGTAGCGTCCGCGCACGTAGGCCCGGCCTGTCCGCCTGGGCATCCCGGCGATCGCGAAGCGCAGGAGGATGTAGATGCCGAGTGCGAGCAGGATCCCGGCCATCCACGGCTTCGCGACTTCACCGGAGATGTTGCTCAGCAAAACCGCGCCGACGAACGCACCGACTGCGCCCGGGATCCCGATCCGCCGGACCGTTCGCCAGTCGACGTTTCCAAAGCGCCAGTGGGCGGCGCCCGAGGCGAGCGTCGTCCCGAGCTCGGCGAGGTGGACAGAGGCTGACGCAACAGCCGGGCTGTAGCCCGCGGCCAGGACAAGGGTGCTCGAGGTCGCTCCGTAGGCCATCCCGAGGGCGCCGTCTACGAGCTGCGCGAAGAATCCGACCCCTAGCAGGACGATCAAAACCCTCACGCGCGACTCTCTTCGATATTGTTTACAATAGCTGTAGACATTGGCAGTAAAGAGCGGTCGAGGTTACGCGCGGCCGCGGATGTCGTCAAGGGGGAACCGCCATCTGGGTCTCACGGCGAACGGACTACGCGACGCGGGCCGTGCTCGCGCTCGCCGTCGCGGAAGGCGGACCGCTCAAGCTCGACGAGATCGCGGAGGCGACCGACGCTCCCCGCTCCGTCCTGGAACAGGTGATGCCCACGCTCCGGACGGCGGGGATCGTCCGCTCAGAGCGCGGCCCGAGCGGCGGCTACCGGCTGAACCGGCCCGCGGACGAGATCACGCTCGAACGCGTCGTCCGCCTCTTCCAGGGTCAGCTCGCGCCGATCGGCTACGCCACGCGCCGCAACCCTGACCCAGCTCCCGAGCTCGTCGACCGCTCGCTCCGGCCGGTCTGGGAGGACGTCCGCGACGCGACGATCGAGATCCTCGAGCGGACAAGCTTCGCCGACCTGGCGAAGCGCGCCGCTAGCGCCGATCGGTCGCGAGCCTGAGCCCGAGCGCGACGAGCACGGTCCCGAGCAGCGCGTCGAGGGTGCGCCGGACCGGCGGCCGGCGCAGTAGGTCGCCCGCGCTGGCCACCGCCGCCGCGTAGAGCGAGAGCCAGGCAAGCGTCAGGGCGGCGAACAGAAGCCCGAGCGCGAGGAGCGACGCGAACGCGTGCTCCGACCCGCCGAACTGGGGCAGCAGGCTCGTGAAGAACACCGCCATCTTCGGGTTGCCGAGGTTCGAGAGGAGCCCCTGCCGGAGGGCCACGGCCGGAGTCGCGCGCTCTTCCGTCCGGCGGCGAAGGTGCGTGCGCGGTTCCCGTCGCAGCACCGCGAGCAGCGACTGAGCGCCGAGAAGGATCAGGTAGGCGGCACCGACGAGCTTGAGCGCGTGGAACGCGCGCTCGGAGGCCACGAGGACGGCGGCGAGGCCCGCACTCGTGACGAGTGTCCAGACAGCCTGTCCCGCCGACACGCCGATCGCGGTGAAGACGCCCGAGCGCCGTCCGCCCGCGAGCGTGTTCCGGATCGTGAGCGCGGTGTCCTGGCCGGGGGTGGCGATCACGAGCACCGACACGCCGAGGAAGGCGAGGAGTTCAGCGGCCACGCGCGCATCTTGCACCACGGGAGCGGAACGACACGTCCACCGGGTCTTCACCCTGCCCCGTGGCCATAGCGACCCGAGCGCCTGCTAACGTGCGGACGGTGTAGGGTGGGAAGACCGTGCGGCCCTCGGGTCCCCGCACGTTGGCGGCGAGGAACGAGAAATTCGCGCCCTGGAAGCCGTCGGCGCCGCGACACCCATCGGCTCGTCGTGGAAGAGGGCCGAGACTAACGGGCTCGCGCCGATCAGGTCGCTCGCAGAGACGACGACCGTGTCCGGGATTCGGGCGCAGCGCGACTCGATGTGCGTCGTCAGAACTCGATCCCCCCGGCCCGAAGCGGTCCGAGCACCGTGTCGACCGTGCCGGGCGTGTCCGGCTCGATGTGGCCGTGGAAGTCGTTGACCGCGAGCACCTGGACGTGGAGCTACGCCGCCCGAGTCGCCGGGGCCCGCACCGCCGAGGAGCGGGGTGATCCCGTCGCCGCAACGATCGCGGTGAGCCCACCAGGGAGCTCCGGTCTCGGACGCGCAACTCCCTTCAGTGTCGGACCGACCCGCGGCCCGTGGGAGTCGGTGTGGTGAAGAGCGGGCGG
Organism: Actinomycetota bacterium; assembly: GCA_013697275.1. Lineage (GTDB taxonomy): Bacteria > Actinomycetota > Thermoleophilia > Gaiellales > Gaiellaceae > JACCXC01. The sequence continues at coordinate 2,198 of JACCXC010000110.1, forward strand.
GAGACCTGTGAACCGATGGCCCCCAGCCCGAAACCACCTGTTCACCGCGTAGAAGCCGCCCCGGCACTCGCATCCGCGTTGCGCCAGACAGTCCGGGGGGCTACGAGCGGGCCGTCGCGGGTAGCTCCCAGGCATGCGAACGGACCTTCCGGCGGCGCTCGGCCGCCTGCGTGACGACCTCGCCGCCGTCCGCCTCGACCTCGCGGTGCCCGGGGCGGAAGAGGCACGGCGCGCGAGGGACGACCTCATCGCCCAGGTGGACGACTATCTCCTGCCGCGGCTGGGGCAGATGGACGCGCCGGCGCTCATCGTCGTCGGCGGCTCGACGGGCGCCGGGAAGTCGACGCTCTTGAACAGCCTCGTCGGGTCGATCGTGAGCCCGGCAGGCGTGCTGCGCCCGACGACCCGCGCGCCGGTGCTCGCCTTCCACCCGCACGACGTCGAGTGGTTCGAGGGTGCCCGTGTCCTTCCCGGCCTGCCGCGTTCGACCGGCGGCGAGGCGCAGCCGGGGACGCTGCAGCTCGTGCCGACGGCGTCGCTTCCGCAGGGACTCGCCCTCCTCGACTCACCGGACATCGACTCCGTGCTCGCCGAGAACCGCGCGCTCGCGGGCCAGCTCCTCGCGGCGGCCGACGGATGGCTCTTCGTCACGACCGCCGCCCGCTACGCCGACGCGGTGCCCTGGGAGTTCCTGCGTGCGGCCCGTGACCGCGGGACGGCGCTCTCGCTCGTTCTCAACCGCGTGCCCGAGGACGCCGGCCGGGAGGTCCCCGCGCACCTGCGCCGGATGCTCCAGGACGAGGGCTTGCCCGACGCGGACGTGCTGGTCGTGCCCGAGACGACTCTTGCGGACGACGGCCTCCTTCCCGCGCCCGCGCTCGCGCCCGCGCGCGCATGGCTCGACGACCTGGCTGCCGACGCGCAGGCGCGGGCGGCGCTCGTGCGCCGGACCCTGCGC
>JACCXC010000141.1 GCA_013697275.1 Actinomycetota bacterium
GCTCGACCTGCTGGTCCGCGTGCGCGGCCAGAATCTCCCGGGCAACCCGGGCTACATGCCAGCGGTCGGAAAGGGCTGGACGGACGAGCAGCTCGAGACCCTCATCGCGTACGTGAAGTCGAACGAGAAGCTCGCCGGGCCCGGAGGAGGCCAGGATGGCGGTTAGCGCCCCTCCCGCACCCGTCGCGCCGCGCTGGCAGGAGAGCGGGGCCGCGAGCTGGCTGGCGACGGTCGACCACAAGCGGATCGGACTCCTCTACATCGTCACCGCCTTCGGCTTCTTCTTCGCCGGAGGCGTGATGGCGCTCCTCATGCGCCTGCAGCTCATGCAGGCGGAGATGGACGTGGTGACGAAGGACGCCTACAACGCCCTCTTCACCCTCCACGGGACGAGCATGATCTTCCTCTTCGTCGTCCCGGTGCTCGCAGGGTTCGCGAACTACCTCGTCCCGCTCATGATCGGCGCGAAGGACATGGCGTTCCCGCGTCTGAACGCGATGTCCTACTGGTTCTTCCTCGCGGGCGGGCTCGTTCTCATGTCGAGCTTCTTCGCCGACGGCGGCCCCGCCCAGGCCGGCTGGTACGCGTTCCCGCCGCTCTCGGTCCAGCTCCCCGGGAACGGCCAGGACCTCTGGATCCTGGGCATCCACCTGACAACCCTCTCGTCGCTCGCCGGCGCGATCAACTTCATCGTGACGATCCACAACATGCGCACGGCCGGGATGACGTGGATGCGCATGCCGCTCTTCGTGTGGACGATCGAGGCCTACGCGGTGCTGCTCCTCCTCACGCTCCCGGTCGTCACGGCCGCGGTCACGCTCCTCCTCCTCGACCGCCAGGCCGGGACCTCGTTCTTCCTCCCCGACCAGGGCGGAAGCGCCGTCCTCTACCAGCACATGTTCTGGTTCTTCGGGCACCCAGAGGTGTACGTGATGATCCTGCCCGCCTTCGGGATGATCTCGGAGGTGCTGCCCGTCTTCGCGCGCAAGCCGATCTTCGGCTACCGCGCGATCGCCTTCTCGACGATCGGGATCGCCTTCGCGGGGATGCTCGTCTGGGCGCACCACATGTTCACGGTCGGCCTTCCTGTCTGGCTGAACGCGGTCTTCGCCGCCACTTCGATGGCGGTGGCGATCCCGACCGCGGTCAAGATCTTCAACTGGCTCGCGACGCTCTGGCGGGGCCACATCAGCTTCCGCGTCCCGATGCTCTTCTGCCTCGGCCTCATCGGCCTCTTCACGATCGGAGGCCTCTCGGGCATCTTCCTGGCCGCGTTCCCGGTCGACTACCAGGCGCACGACTCGTACTACGTCGTCGCGCACATGCACTACGTCCTCTTCGGCGGAACCGCCTTCGGGCTCTTCGCCGGGACGTACTACTGGTTCCCGAAGATCACGGGGCGAATGTACGACGAGCGCCTCGCGCAATGGCACTTCTGGCTCATCTTCATCGGCTTCAACATGACCTTCTTCGTGCAGCACCTGCTCGGCCTCTCCGGGATGCCGCGCCGTGTCTACACCTATACGCGCGAGGGGACATTCGAGACCTACAACCTGATCTCGACGATCGGGACGTGGGTGATGACGATCGCGCTCCTGATCTTCGTGTTCAACATGGTCAAGAGCTGGCGCTCGGGGCCGCGGGTCGGCTCCGACCCTTGGCAGGCCGACACGCTCGAGTGGTACACGACCTCGCCTCCGCCGCCGCACAACTTCGACCGCGTCCCATACGTGACGAGCCCGCGGCCGCTCCGCGACCTGCGCATGCGGGTGGAGCGCCAGCGATGAGCGCCGGGCCCTGGCTTCGCCTGACTGCGCTCTCGGCTGCCTTCGCGACGGGCGTGGTCGTCGTGACGGGCGAATGGGCCCGCTCACACCAGGCGAGCGTGCTCGTCGCGCTCGCGCTCCTCGTCGGCGTCGCGGCGTCGGCGACGCTCGCGCACCGAGGCGAGCGCGGCTTGAACGCGGCCGCCTGGGGCGCGCTCGCGCTCTTCCATGTGCAGATCGGGATCGGCGGCCTCGTTGCGCTCACGGACGCTGGATGGGTGGGGCCGCTGCACGTCGTGCTCGGCGGGGCCTCCCTCGCGGTCGCCGCCGTCACCGCCGCGCTCGCTTTCCGCGGCCGCTCCACGGCGCCGCGCGGCTCCTGGCGCGACTACGTGACCCTGACGAAGCCGCGGATCATGAGCCTCCTCCTCCTGACCGGCGCGGGTGGGCTCGTCCTCGGTGCCGAGGGTCTGCCCTCGCCCGGGCTCGCGCTCGCCGCGCTCGGCGGGCTCGCGCTCGCGTGCGGCGGCGCATCGGCGCTGAACCACGTCCTCGACCGCGACATCGACCGGCTGATGGGCTCGCGAACGGAGAAGCGCCCGGTCGCGGCGGGCCGCGTGCCGCCCGCTCGAGCTCTCGAGTTCGCGCTTGCGCTCTCCGCCTTGTCCTTCGTCGTACTGACGAGCTTCGTCAACGTCCTCGCGGCCGTGCTCGCCCTCCTCGGGAACCTCTTCTACGTCCTCGTCTACACCCGTTGGCTCAAGCGCTCCACCCCGCAGAACATCGTGATCGGCGGCGCCGCCGGAGCGGTTCCGCCGGTCGTCGGCTGGGCCGCCGCGACGGGGAACCTGGCGCTACCCGCCCTTCTCCTCTTCCTGATCGTGTTCTTCTGGACGCCGCCGCACTTCTGGGCGCTCGCGCTCCTGATCAGGCGGAACTACGAGGCCGCCGGCGTGCCGATGCTGCCGGTCGTGCGAGGCGACGCCGAGACGGCGCGCTCGATCCTCCGCTACTCGGTCGTCCTCGTTGCGATCACGCTCCTGCCCGTGCTGGCAGGGACCGTCGGGCTCGCGTACCTCGCCGCGGCGATCCTGCTCGGAGGCGTCTTCCTCGCGCTCGCCCTCCTCCTCGCGCACCAGACGACGCCGCAGCACGCGCGCCACCTCTTCTCCTACTCGCTCCTCTACCTCGCGCTCCTCTTCGTCGCCCTCGCCGTCGACCCCCTGGTGCTCTGATGGACAACGAGCTGGCCCGCAAGAACGTCCGCCTCGGCCTCGCGCTCCTCGCCGTGGCGATCCTCCTCTTCGCCGGATCGATCGTCGCGGCAGAGATCTACAACGCCCTCAACTAGCGTCGACCGCTGGAACGCGTTCGTCACCGCCGGGCGGGACGGTGAGGACGGGCGGCGGCTCGCGGTGAAGGACCTGCTCGACACCGCGGGCCTCCGGACGACCTACGGCTCGGCCATCTATGCCGAGCACGTCCCGGCGGCGACGGCACCGGCGGTCACGCGGCTCGAAGAGGCCGGCTGGACGACAGTCGGGAAGACGAACCTGCACGAGTTCGCGTACGGGATCACCTCGCAGAACCCGCACTTCGGCCACGTGGTCAACCCACTCGACGAGACCCGGACGCCCGGCGGCTCGAGCGGCGGGTCCGCGGCGGCGCTCACGGCAGGCCTCTGCGACCTCGCGCTCGGAACGGACAGCGCAGGCTCGATTCGGATCCCGGCGGCCTGCTGCGGGGTCGCAGGATTCAAGCCGACATTCGGGCTCGTCCCGACGGACGGCGTCTTCCCGCTCGCGCCGAGCTTCGACTGCGCCGGCCCGCTGGCCCGCGACGTGGCCACGTGCGCCGAAGCGCTACGCATTCTCGCGCCGGGATCCGAGCCGGCCGACCTCTCTCTGGAGGAGCTCGACGTCGGCGTCGCGTGGCTCGACGAAGCTGACCCGCTCGTGCGCGAGCGCGTGGAAGAGGCAGCCGCTCGGTTCCCGCGGCGGAAGGTCATGGACTTCCCGCTGCCCGAGCGGAGCTTCTACACCGTCTTCATGCGCGAGGCGGCCGACGTTCACCGCAGTCTCTTCGCCGAGCACCGGGAGCTCTACGGGGAGAACGTCCGCACGAAGATCGAGCGCTGCCTGGCCGTGACCGACGAGGAGTACGAGCGTGGCCTCGTGGCGCGCGAGGCCTACCGGCGAGAGGCGGCAGCCGCGCTCGATGGGCTCGATCTCCTCGTCGCGCCGACGCTCGCCTTCGTCGCGCCGCCGGCGAGCATCCCGGAGCTCGACCTGCGGGAGCGAATGATCCGCCTCACGTACCCCGCCAACGCGCTCGGGTGGCCCGCGCTCGCACTTCCGTGCGGACCGGCCGAGGATGGCCTCCCGGCGTCCGTCTCGCTCCTCGCCCGGACCGGCGACGACGCGCGCGTCCTCGGTGCCGGGCTCGCCCTCGAGGCAGCCCTGGCCTCACCCGTCTAGGGGAGAGCGCCGCCTGGACGCGTGCCGGCAAAAAGGGGTGAGTCATGGTCCCTCGCTGCCTCGTCGCGCTCCTCGCTGCGCTCATCCTCGCGCCCGCCGCGCACGCCCAGGCAGCCCCGCAGAACCTGCACGCGTTCCTCCTCCGCGCGACCGAGCCGGAAGACCCGACGCGTGAGTTCGCCCGGACTCCCTCCTTCGCCTGGAATCCCGTTCCCGGCGCGATCTCGTATGAGTTCCAGCTCGCCTCGAGCCGCTCGTTCTCGGAGAACGCCATCGCCTGGGAGACGGAGACGCTCAAGACCCCCGTGACGACGATTCCGCTCACGCTGCCCTGGATGACGGGCTCCCCCTATTCCTTCTACGCACGCGTCCGAGGCGTGCTCCCGGGTGACGAGGCGACGGCCTGGAGCCAGCGCTACGGCTTCCGGATGCGCTCGCCCCGGGCGCCGCAGAGCCTCTCGAGCGGGCCCGAACCCGATCCCCGGAATGGTGCGCTGGACGCCCGTCGAGGGCGCTACCGCCTACGAGGTGTCCTTCCTCTTCGACCGCGCCACGGGCAAGCCGCTCTTCGACATCGAGGACCGACCGGTGCCGGGCTCGCCCTCGAGGCAGCCCTGGCCTCACCCGTCTAGGGGAGAGCGCCGCCTGGACGCGTGCCGGCAA
>JACCXC010000198.1 GCA_013697275.1 Actinomycetota bacterium
CAGACGACGGCAACCCGCCCTGCCGCCCGAAGGCGCCCCGCCGACTCCCCGAAGACCTCGGGCGTCTCGCCGCGCGCGAGCGCCTCCGCGAGCGCGGGCGCCGAGCCCGGCGCGACGGGGACTGTCCCCGTCGGGCTCACGGTCAGGATCTCTGCGCCGTTTCGCCGCGCGGCCCGAAGCCAGAGGTCGACGAGCGGCGCCCGCTCGACGACGGGATCGTCGCCGAGCACGAGGCAGATCTCCGCGTCGCGGATCGCGACGAGCGGCGCGCGAAAGGCGTCGAGCCCTTGGTCGAGGTCGTCCGGGACGATTGCGGCTTTGCCGCCGAGCGCCTGGACGAGTCGGGCGAGCGCCTCGGCCTGCTCGACGGTCTCGCCGCCCGAGTAGGCGACGACGATCGATCCCTCGGCCTGACGGAGGCCGTCGGCGGCCGCCGCGACGGCCCGGTCGAGGTCGACGGGGTCGAAGCCCCGCCGGCGGATGCGCAGGAGCGGCGCCGTGATCCGGTCCTCGGCCCGCAGATGGTCGAACGTGAAGCGTCCCTTGTCGCAGAGCCAGCCGTCGTCGATCTCGGGGTGGTTTCGCGAGAGGACGCGCACCATCTTCCCCTCGCGCGTCTGGGCCCAGGTGTTGCAGCCGACCGGGCAGAGGCCGCAGACCGTCGGCACGTTGTCGATCTCCCAGGGCCGCGCCCGGAACCGGTATGTCGCCGGAAGGAGCGCGCCGACCGGGCAGAGCTCGGTCACGTTTCCCGAGAAGTGCGCGCGGTACGGCTCGTTCTCGAACGTCGCGATGATCGAGTGCGCGCCGCGGTTCAGCGCGACGAGCTGCATGTCCTCGGAGATGGACTCGGAGTAGCGCGTGCAGCGGTAGCAGAGGATGCAGCGCTCCCGGTCGAGCGAGATGACGGGCGAGATCGGGATCGGCTTGTCGAACGTCCGCTTGGGAAAGTGCATGCGGGTGTTCGAATGGCCCCAGCGGAACGTCAGGTCCTGGAGCGGGCACTCGCCGCCCTTGTCGCAATCGGGGCAGTCGAGCGGGTGGTTCAGGAGGATGAACTCGAGGACGGCTTGCTGGCCCTCGGCGGCCTTCTCGCTCGACTGCGCCGTGTGGAGGGCGAGCCCGTCCTGCGCGGTCAGCGTGCAGGCCGCCTGGAGCTTCGGCATCCCCTCGACCTCGCAGAGGCACATGCGACAGGCGCCCACGGGTGGCCCGAGGCGCGGCTCGTAGCAGAAGACCGGGATCTCGATTCCGGCTGCGAGCGCGGTCTCGACCATCCCGGTGCCCTTGGGCACCTGGATCTCGCGCCCGTCGACGGTGACGGTCACCATCTCGGTCGCGCTCATCGCGCGTCCCTAGGCAAGCTCATGAACGGGGACTTCGATCTGGGCTCGCTGGTGGGCGTGGTGCTGGTCGACCGGGGCGAGGACGCCCGCGAGCGAGGACTCGCCGCCGAACGGGCAGCCGCCCTCGTCGATGTGGCGCTGGTACTCCTCGCGGAACTTGGCCACATAGCTCGCGATTGGCATCGCGGCCGCGTCGCCGAGCGGGCAGAGGCAGTTCCCGAGAATCCGGTCGCAGACGTTCAGGAGGAGGTCGAGCTCGCCCTGATCGGCCGTCCCGTCCTCGAGCTTCTTCAGGATCTGCACCATCCAGCGCGTCCCCTCGCGGCAGGGTGTGCACTTGCCGCAGGACTCGTGCATGTAGAACTGCGCGACCCGCAGGCCGAGCTGCACCATGCAGGCGCGGTCGTCGATCACGATCACGGCGCCCGAGCCGAGCATCGTCCCGGCCTCGGCCATCGCGTCGAAGTCGAGCGGCGTGTCGACCTCGTCCGCCGACAGCACGGGCACGGAGGACCCGCCCGGGATGATCGCCTTCAGCTGCCGCCCGCCGGGGATCCCGCCGCCGATCTCGTACACGAGCTCCCGGAGCGGCGTGCCGAGCTCGAGCTCGTAGTTCCCGCCGTTCGCGACGTTCCCCGAGAGCGAGAAGACGCGCGTCCCCGCCGAGTTCTCGACGCCGAGCTTCGCGTACTCCCCGCCGCCCATGCGGAGGATGAACGGGTAGGTGGCGAGCGTTTCGACGTTGTTGATCAGCGTCGGCGCCCCGTAGACGCCCGAGATCGCCGGGAAGGGCGGCTTCGAGCGGGGCTGGCCGCGGTTGCCCTCGAGCGACTCGAGGAGCGCCGTCTCCTCGCCGCAGATGTAGGCGCCCGCGCCGCGGTGGAGCACGATCGTGCACCCCCAACCCGAGCCGAGGATGTCGTCACCGACCAGCCCCTCCGCACGCGCCTCCTCGAGGGCGGCCTTCATCACCTCGAACTCCTGAAGGTACTCGCCGCGCAGGTAGATGAAGATCTCCCCTGCGTCGATCCCGTAGGCGGCCATCAGCGAGCCCTCGATCACGGCGTGCGGGATGCGCAGCATGATCTCGCGGTCCTTGAACGTGCCGGGCTCGGACTCGTCCGCGTTCACCGTCAGGTAGGCGGGGGCGTGCCGCTGGCCGGGCTTCGGGATGAACCCCGCCTTGCGACCGGCCGGGAAGCCCGCGCCGCCGCGGCCGCGCAGGCCAGAATTCAGGACGTCCTCGATCACGGCGTCGCGCTCCATCCCGAACGCGGTGCGAAGGCCCTCGTAGCCGCCCACGGCCCGGTACTCCTCGATCCGCGTCAGGTCGCGGTCGGAGTGGTCGAAGAGAAGCTCCTTAAGCGCCATCAACCCCCTCCGCGCGGAGCTCGCCGACGATTCCCGGGACGTCGGCCGCGCTCACGCGCTCGCGGTAGCGCCAGTTGACTGCGACCACGGTTCCCCAGCCGCAGCCGCCCAGGCATTCGAACGTCGAGAGCGAGAACTCGCCGTCCTCTGACGTCTCGCCCGCGGCGATCCCGAGCTCCTCCTCGAAGGCCTCGACGACCCGCTGCGCGCCTACGAGCGCGCACGACACGTTCGTGCAGACCGCGATCTCGTGCCGGCCGACCGGCTCGAGGTGGTACATGTCGTAGAAGCTCGCGACCGACTGGACGTATGCGGGCGTCAGGTCGAGCGCGTCGGCCACCTCGCGGAGCGCCTCCGGTGGGAGCCAGCCGTGCCGCTCCTGCGCCAGGTGAAGCGCCGGCATCACGGCCGAGCG
>JACCXC010000209.1 GCA_013697275.1 Actinomycetota bacterium
TCTATCCCCCGGCCGTAGCCGTGGTCGTGCTCGTGACGGCCAATCACTTCGTGCTCGATGCCGTGGCCGGCGCCCTGCTCGGGCGGGCCGCGCTCCGCTTCACCGAGCGCTAGGCCACCTTCTCGAGGGCGGCGCTCTTCTCGTCTTCCACGAGGTCGAGGACGGCCTCCTCGACGGGCCCCTCGAAGGCCGGCGCGCCGTCCTCGATGTCCCCGAGTGTGTCGAGCCCTTCGCCGATCACCCAACCCGACTCGTAGCGGTCGAAGACGCGCGGGTCAATGTACGAGGCTCGGGCGACGGCGGGCGTGTTGCCGAGGTGGTAGGCGACCTCGCCGATCGCCCGAGCGATCGCCCGCTTTCGGGCCGTTTTCGAGCTTGCGACCGAACCGGACATTCCGAGCGCGACCGCCGCGATAACCGTCCCGCTCCAGGTGCGGAAGTCCTTGGCGGTGAAGTCGCCACCCGTGACCTCTTTGATGTAGGAGTTGATGTCGGTCGACTTGACGTCGAACCAGGAGCCGTCCATCTGGTAGGCGAGGAGCTCCCGCCCGCCTGCACGCCTCCGCTTGAGCGCCCCGACTAGCTTGTAGACGTCCGGGTCGACGAGCGACTTCATCTGCTGCTTGCCGCTCTTGGCCGGGAAGTCGAAGGAGATCGAATAGTTCGGGCCCAGCGTCACGTGCTGCTTCTTCATCGTCGCGAGCCCGTAGCTCTCGTTGGCCTCGGCGTACTCCTCGCCGCCGATCCGGAAGAACCCGCGGTCGAGGAGCCGGGCCGCGCCCGCGAGGACGCGCTCGCGGGGGAAGCCCTTGCGCTTGACGTCCTTCGCGGCCGCCTGCCGCAGCGTCGGCAGGGCGCGCGCGAACTCTGTCATGCGGTCGAACTTGATCTGGTCGCGCCGCTCCCGCCAGCGCTGGTGGTAGCGGTACTGCTTGCGCCCGGCGGCGTCGACCCCGATCGCCTGGATGTGGCCGTTCGGGTAGGGGCAGATCCAGACGTCCCGCCAGGCGGGCGGGATCGCGAGCTCCCGGATCCGCTCGAGCGTCTCGAGGTCGCCGATCCGCTCGCCGCCCTCATCGAAGTACTCCCAGCCGCGGCCGCGCCGCCGCCGGGCGATCCCCGGGCCCGCGATGTCTGCTCGTCGAAGCCGCGCCATCGACCCCTCGTTCCCGCGCCGCCGCGGGCGGGAAACGTCAGCGGTGCCGGCGGAGTCGAGCCGTCAGGCGCGAGAGCGAGCCGGGCGCGAGCCCCTGCGCGGCCGCCGCGATTCGGAAGGGCCAGGGGATGAAGGTCTCGCGGCGGTCGTGCTCGACCGCCCGAAGAACCGCCCGGGCCACGTCGTCCGCCTGGACGACGAGACGGCGGGTGAGGCGCCCGGCCTGGGCGCGCTCCTGCGGGAAGCCTGGGGTGGGCACCGGGCCCGGGTTGACGGCGTGGACGCGCACCCCGGTTCCCTCGAGCTCGGAAGCGAGGCCGCGCGAGAAGGCGAGTTGTGCGTGCTTCGACGCGGAGTAGGGGCCGGACTTGGGGCCGACCACCGCGCCCGCCACCGAGGCGATGTTCACGACGTCCGAGGGTGCTCCGCGACGGAGGAGCGGGAGGAAGGCGCGCAGGCACCACACGCTGCCCAGGTAGTTCGTCCGGATCACCTGCTCGATCCGCTCCGGCGCCACGTCGAGGAAGCCGCCGCCGGCCGCGATCCCCGCGTTGTTCACGAGCAGGTGGATCGCCTCGTGGCGCTCCCCGACCCGAGCCGCAACCTCCTCGACCCGGATCCGGTCGCCGACGTCGCAGGGCTCGGCCTCGGCGCCGATCTCTTGCGCGAAGGCCTCTAGCCGCTCGGCCTCGCGGGCGAGGAGCACGCAGCGCCAGCCCTCGGCAGTGAGGCGGCGCGCGACGGCCGCGCCGATTCCGCTCGACCCTCCGGTGACTACGGCGACGCGAATGTCTGCAGCGTCCTCACGTTGATCTCGACGGTGTCCTCGATCGGGTCCGCGTAGCCGCCCGCGAGCGTCACGCAGACGGGGACGCCTGCACGGGCGAGCGCGTCGCGCACGAGCCGGTCGCGCGTCGCGAGCCCCTGCTTCGAGAGCGAGAGCCGGCCGAGGCGGTCTCCCTCGAAGGGGTCGGCGCCGGCCAGGTAGAAGCAGACGTCGGGGCGCGAGCGGGCGATCGCCTGCGGGAGCAGCTTGCCGAGACTCGCGAGGTACTCGTCGTCGCCCGTGCCGTCGGCGAGGTCGAGCTCGAGGTCGCCGGGCACGCGCCGGAACGGATAGTTGCGGAAGCCGTTGACCGAGAACGTGAACGCCTCGGGATCGTCCAGGAAGGCCGTGTGCGTGCCGTCACCCTGGTGGACGTCGAGGTCGACCACGAGGAACTGCTTCGCCTGCCCGGAGCGCCGAAGGGCCCGTACAGCGACGACCACGTCGTTGAAGACGCAAAACCCGCGGCCGCTGTCCGGGAAGGCGTGGTGGGTACCGCCGCCGACGTTTGCGGCCACGCCGTCCTCGAGGGCCGCCTCGGCCGCAAGGATCGTCGCCGCCGTCGCCCGCCGGGCCCGCTCGACGAGCGCGGGCGACCAGGGCAGGCCGAGCGCGAGCTCCTCACGTCGCGCGAGATCGCCGGCCTCGACCCGGTCGACGTAGCCGGGCTCGTGCGCCAGCTCGAGCTCGTCGCGGCTCGCGGCCCGCACCGGGCGAACGTCGAGCCCCGCAGCCTCGGCGCCTTCGCGGACGAGGCGGTACTTCGCCAGGGGAAAGCGATGGCCGGCGGGAAGGGGGTAGGTGAAAACATCGTGCGCGAACGCCCGCATGGGGCCCAGAGTAGACTCCCGCGCCGTGCCGGACTTCCAGGGCAAGCGCGGTCTCGTCCTCGGCGTCGCCAACCGCCGCTCGATCGCGTGGGCGATCGCGCAGCGCCTCGCGGCCGGCGGGGCAGAGCTCGCGTTCACGTACCAGGGCGAGCGGATCGAGAAGAACGTGCGCGACCTGGCCGAGTCCGTCTCGAGCCCGCTCGTGACCGAGCTCGACGTCCGCTCCGACGAGGAGATCGAGCGCGTCTTCCGTGAGGTGGGGGAGACGTTCGACGGCGGGCTCGACCTGCTCGTCCACTCCGTCGCCTTCGCCGACGCGCGCGACCTAGAGGGCCGCTTCACGGACACGCCGCGCGACCGCTTCTGGATGGCGCTCGACGTCTCGGCCTACTCGCTCGTCGCCTGCGCCCGTGCGGCCGAGCCGCTGATGGAGGCGGGCGGGGGTGGATCGATCCTGACGATGACCTACCTGGGTGGCGAGCGGGCGGTGCCGCACTACAACGTGATGGGCGTCGCCAAGGCGACGCTCGACGCCTCCGTTCGCTACCTCGCCTCGGATCTCGGCAAGAAGGACATTCGCATCAACGCGGTCTCCGCAGGCCCGGTCCGCACGCTGGCAGCGCGCTCGATCGCGGGCTTCCCGACGATGGAGGCGATCGTCGAGGAGCGCTCCCCGCTCGGCCGCAACATCGACGCCGAGGACGTCGGCGCTGCCGCGGCTTTCCTCCTCTCGGACGACGCGAAGAACGTGACCGGGACGACGTTCTACGTCGACTCGGGGTACCACGCTATGGGGATGTAGCTAGGCCGGCCCCTCGACCGGACGGTCGACGTCGACGGGGCGCGGCGTCTTGCCGCCGTGCGGCGCCTCGATCGTGAGGTTCGGGAGCAGGCGGTCGAGCCAGCGCGGGATGTACCACGCCTTCTCGCCGAGCATCGTGAGGAAGGCGGGGACGAGCGTCATCCGCACGATCAGCGCGTCCGTCAGGATCGCGACCGCGAGCAGGAGCCCGAACTCCTTCGGGATCCGGTCGGCGCTCAGGATGAAGGCCGCGAAGACGGTGCCCATGATCAGCGCCGCCGCGACGACCACGCGTCCGATCGCCGCGATGCCGTGCTCGACCGCCGGCTTCGTCGGGAGGCCGTGCACGTGCTCCTCCCGGATGCGGCTCATCAGGAAGACCATGTAGTCCATCGAGAGCCCGAAGAGGATCGCGAACGCGATCGGCGGGACGAAGGTCTCGATCGGGCCGGTCCTATCTAGCCCCGTGATCCCGAGCAGGTGGCCCTCCTGCACGACCAGCGTCAGGACGCCGAAGCCGACGAACGCGGAGATGATCGTCGTGATCGCCGCCGTGGCGGAGACCACGATCGACCTGAAGGCCATAGCCAGGACGATGAAGGTGACGCCGA
>JACCXC010000225.1 GCA_013697275.1 Actinomycetota bacterium
GCGCACGACCTCGAGCGGCGGCGTCCGGCCCTGGACGTACCCCGCGCCGAGCGTCACGACCGCCCGGTAAGTCCCGCCGGTCAATGCGATCTCGGCCCGAAAGCGGCCCCGCGCATCGGTGCGCACCCGCGCGAGTGTCTTCCACCGGCTCCCGTCAAGCCGCTGGATCGCGACCCGCCCGCCTGCCTGGGCGGGGCGGACGAACCCCGAGAGCACTCCGCTTCCCTCCGCCCGGTCGAAGCGAACGAGCGGCGCCACGTCGACGCGGTGCTCCAGGCTCGTCCCGACAGGAGCGGCGATCCGATACCAGGTCGTCTTGGCCGGCTTGGCGCGCACGCGGAAGGTTCCATCGGCGGTTCGTCCGAGCAGCCCGATGCGACGCCAGGATCCGCCCGAGGCGCGGCGCTCGAGGAAGGCGGCGCGCGGCCCGCGGGCGATCCCGCGCAAGGGCGCTGCCTCGCCGTACTCGACGCGGCCATCGCCGCCGAGCGAGAGCACGCTGACCGTGAACCAGGAGGAGCGCAGCCCGAGGCGCGACTGGAACGTGGTGCCGGCCATCCGCGTCGTCGCGCGCGAGCCGCGCGCCGAGACAGTCCCGGCGCGGCCCGAGCCGTTGCGCTCGACGGTCACGTCGAGGAGCGAGCCCGCAGGGTCGAGCGAGCCGAGCCGGGTGGCCAGGCCGCCCGCGCTGTAGCGGAAGGGCCCCCAGCGATGGTACGGCGAGAGGTCGTCGTGCGGATCGGCGACCGCGACCAGGTACGGGACGGGCGCGGCGTTCCAGACGTCCTCGATCGCAGCCGTGCGCCCGCCGGACGTGGAGTGGAAGAAGGTGAAGGCGACTTTGCCACGATGCATGACGACCTGGCCCGCAGTCCCGTCGACCGCAGCGTTCGTCCGCTGCTCCTCGGAGCGGATCCCCCCGTACACCTGGCTGCGTGTGTCGGAGTAGAGGTCGAAGTTCCCGCTCGTCCGCCGGGAGACGACGGCGTAGGAGCGCGCCGCCACCGCCTGCGCCTTCAGAGCCTCCGGATGCCAGCTCGGAGGCATCTCGTCCGGGACGACGCCGTAGAGGTACTCCTCGAGGCCGACGTCGTTCACGGCGGAGAGCGTGCCTCCCGAGGAGCGTACGATCAGGTCTCCGCGGTAGGGGCGGCCGCCCAGCTCGAGCGCCTTCGTCCCCCGGATGAAACGGGCCGGGCTCGCCAGGCGCTTGCGCTCGCCCTTGACCGTGATCTCCAGACTGGTGCCAAGGTCGACGCTGCCCGCCGGGAAATCGAACATGCGGCCGTCTCCGTCGGTGACCGAGAAGGCTGCGTCGGAGCCGACGCCCAGGCTGCTTCGGCCCTCGGTCAGGAGGATGCGGACCGACCGGACGCTCGTCTGCGCGACCGCCGTCCCCGGGTAGTAGTGGCCGAGGATCCACGTATGCGAGCGGTCGTCGCGGCTCGCATAGCCCTGCGCGCCGTACTGCGCCATCCCGATTCCGTGCCCCCAACCGCGGCCCTCGACGAAGAAAACAGGCATGCCGGAGGCGCTCGGCGCGAGCGCGAGCGCGGCGAGAAACACGGTTGCGAATAGACGTCGCATGGCCAAGACCCCGCTCCCAGAGTAGAGAAGCGCCGTAAGGAATGCGCAAACTTCGCGGTTTGGAGCAGGTGCTGCGCGGCTATTTGGAGAAGTGCCATGCAGGCAGGCCCACGCATGCTTCCCGAGCGGTACTCGGGCAGCGAGAAGATCGCGACGGGCGGCATGGGCGAGATCTACCTGGCGCATGACGACACGCTCGGCCGGAAGGTCGCGATCAAAGTGCTCGCCGAGCGTTACGCACGCGACGAGGCGATCCGCCGCAGGTTCACACGGGAAGCGCTCGCCGCGGCGCGTCTTTCCGGCCACCCGAACATCGTGACCATCTTCGACGTCGGGGAGGTCGACGGCGGCCGTCCCTTCATCGTCATGGAGTACCTCTCCGGCGGCACTCTCGCCGACCGCGCGCGCCGGACGCCGATCGGACGAGACCAGGCGCTCGAGTGGCTCCGGAGCAGTGCGCAGGCACTCGACGACGCGCACCAGGCCGGAATCGTGCACCGGGACGTCAAGCCGGCAAACCTGCTCCTCGACGAGCGCGGCGTCGTCAAGGTCGCCGACTTCGGGATCGCCCGCGTGATCGACGAGACGACCACCGGGATGACCATGGCCGGGACGGTGCTCGGGACCGCCGGCTACCTCTCCCCCGAGCAGGCGCGCGGGGAGCCGGCAAGCGCGGCGAGTGACATCTACAGCCTCGGCGTCGTCGCCTATGAGCTCCTGACCGGCGGACGGCCGTTCGAAGGCGGGTCTGCGACCGCCGAGGCGGCCGCGCACATCCACCAGCCGGTTCCGCCTGCCTCGGAGCGCGGCGTCGGCATCCCGGTGCAGGTGGACGCTGTGTTCGATCGCGTTCTGGCGAAGGATCCGGCCCGTAGGCCCGCGAACGCTCGGGACTTCGTGCGGACTCTCTGCCTGGCGCTCGAGGCGCCGGAGGACACGCTGGCCGGCCCTCCCCCGGCAGCGGCGCCGACCGCCGCAACGCGACGCCTTCCCGCCGAGCCGATCTTCGCGGAGTCGCGCCGCAAGCGGCCCTGGGTCCCCATGCTGGTGGCTCTGGGACTCGCGGCGGCGGCGATCGCAGGCGTCATTGCCGCCGCGACCCTAGGAGTGGACGAGACCCCCACAACGACTTCTGCGGCGCCGGCCTCGCCCCGGGTCAAGACCGACCGCGTGACGACGACGCTTCCGGGAACGACGGTGGTCACGACGGTCGTGACGACGACACCGCCGCCACCGCCGCCGCCACCACCGCCAACCCCGACGCCCACTCCGCCGCCCGCGAGCGGCTCGATCTCGATCTCCCAGGCAGTCGCCCTGACGGACCAGGCCACCGCACGGATGCGCGCCGGCGACTACGCGGGCGCTCTGCCGCTAGCCCAGCAGGCGCTCGCGCGGCTACAGGGCACCGGAGAGACATACGAGGGCTACGCGAACTACAACGTCGGCAAGTCGCTGGCCGAGCTCGGCCGCTGCAGCGAGGCGCTCCCCTACCTCGAGCGGCGCGAAGCGCTGCTCGGCTCGCACCCGGCCGTGGCAGCAGCGAAGCGTGGGTGCGGCGCGTAGCTAGGAGAGGCGCTCGGCGTACTGGCGCTCGTAGTAGGCGCGGTAGTCGCCGGACTTGATGGGCTCCCACCAGTCGCGCCGGTCGCGGTACCACTCAACCGTCTCGGCGAGCCCCTCTATGAGCTTCCGCTGCGGCTCCCAGCCGAGCCCGCGGAGCTTTGACGCGTCGAGCGAGTAGCGCCGGTCGTGGCCCGGCCGGTCGGCGACCTGGCGGACGAGTGACTCGTTTCCACCGGTCAGCTCGAGGATCCGTCGCGTGATCTCGGCGTTCTCGAGCTCCTCTCCGCCGCCGACGTTGTAGGCCTCGCCCGCGCGGCCCTCGCGCAGCACCAGGTGGATCGCAGCGCAGTGGTCGTCCACGTGCAGCCAGTCGCGCGTCTGGCGCCCGTCGCCGTAGAGCGGGAGCGGCTCGCCGTCGAGCGCGTTCGTGACGAAGAGCGGGATGAGCTTCTCCGGGTACTGGTTCGGCCCGTAGGTGTTCGACCCGCGAGTGACCGAGGCGTTCACGCCGTACGTCCGAACGTAGGCGAGCACCTGGAGGTCGCCGCCAGCCTTGGAGGCCGCGTACGGGCTCGAAGGGCGAAGCGGGTCCTCCTCCAACGAGGCCTCGCCCGGCGGCACATCGCCGTACACCTCGTCGGTCGAGACCTGCACGAAGCGAGCACCCGACTCACGCGCCCACTCGAGGAGCACGTGCGTGCCGAGGACGTCCGTGCGGATGAAGTCGCCCGCTTCCAGAATCGAGCGGTCGACGTGCGTCTCGGCGGCGAGGTTGACGAGCGCGTCGACGCCCTCCCCCGCCTTGCCGACGACGGCCGGGTCGGCAATGTCGCCCTGGACGAAGCGGTGCGGAACGCCCTCGAGGTTCGCCCGGTTCCCCGAGTAGGTCAGCTTGTCGAGGACGACGACGTCCTCTCCGGCCCCCGCGAGCCGCTTGACGAAGTGGCTCCCGATGAACCCCGCGCCCCCGGTGACGAGAACCCGCACGCGCGGGATGCTACTCAGCCTTCAGCCGCGCGAGACACTCGCGAAGGCCGTCGCGCCAGTGGGGGAGCGACGGAGCCTCGAGGCGCTCGCTCCGCAGCACCGAGTAGGCCGGCCGGGGAGCCCGGGCGCCGAACTCTTCCGTCGTGATCCGGACGACGCGGCACTCGAGCTCCGCCTCCTCGAAGATCGCTTCGGCGAAATCGGCCCACGAGCACTCCCCACCGGCCGCCAGGTGCCAGACACCGCCGGGGAGCTGGACGAGGTCACGCGTCGCCCCGGCCAGGTGCCCGACGTAGGTGGGCGAGCCCCGCTGGTCTTCGACCACGCGCACCTCGCTTCGCTCGGTACCGATCCGGAGCATCGTCCGTACGAAGTTCCGGCCCGTCCAGCCGAACAGCCACGACGTCCGCACGATCCACCCTTCGCGCACCTCCCGCTCGCCTTCGCGCTTCGTCCGCCCGTAGGCCGACTGCGGATTCGGCTCGTCGGACTCGACGTACGGCTTCCGCTTGCGCCCGTCGAAAACGTAGTCCGAGGAGAAGAACACGACCGGCGCGCCGATGGCGATGACGTTCCGCGTCCCCTCGACGTTGACCCCCCGAGCAGCGTTCGGGTCGGCCTCCGCTCCATCGACGTCCGTCCAGGCAGCGGCATGCAAGACGAGCTCCGGCCGGTACCCGAGCTCCACCGGGCGGGTGACGTCGAACGCCGCCCGGTCGCGGGCGTCGGCACCGGGGAAGGCCTCCGCGAGCGCAGCGCCGAGCTGGCCGCCCGCGCCGGTTATGAGAACGCCGCGTCCCGCTTCGACAGGATCGGCGATCGCGTGCTCCAGAGATGCTTGACGCGCGGGTCGTCCCACGGCACTCCCTGTTCGTCGGGCTCGAGCGGCTCGTACTCGCGTGTGACGTGGTAGCAGAAGATCAGATCGGTGAGCGCCTCGAATCCGTGCGCCAGGTGCCCGGGGACGTAGAGCGCGACGGGGTTCTCCTCGCCGATGTCCTCCGTGTACGTCTCGCCGCTCTCCTGGTCGAGGATGACGACGCGCGCCGTCCCTGTCAGGCAGGTGAAGAGGTCGTCCTGGCCACGCTCGTGGAAGTGGAGGCCGCGGATCACCCCCCGCCGCGAGAAGGAGATGTTCGTCTGGACGGTCTGCGCGGGCAGCTCGCTCTCCCGGCGAATTTCCAGGAACCATCCGCGCTCGTCGGAGAAGACCTGGAGCGGCAGCCGCCTGAGACCGTCGATCACGGCTTGTTCGCCCCGCTTCGGCGGACGAAGTCGTTCACAGCGTAGTAGGCGTCGATCGACTCGCCGGCATCGCCCCAGAATCCCTCGAGGACGTCGTACTCCATCGTCCCTTGCTCGACGTACCAGTTGTTCACGTCGGTGATCTCGAGCTCGCCTCGGCCGGACGGCTCGAGCCGTGGGATCACCTCGAAGACGGCCGCGTCGTAGAAATAGATCCCCGTCACCGCGAACTGGCTCGGAGGGCGCTCCGGCTTCTCGACGATCCGCACCACCCGGCCGCCGCCGTCGAGCTCGGGGACGCCGAGGTGGCGCAGGTGCTCGGGATCCTCCTCGGGCGCGAGGAGGATTCGCGCCCCGCGCCCCTGTCGGCGAAAGTTCTCGACAGCGGGCCGGAGCGTTCGCTCGACGACGTTGTCGGCGAGCATCACGCAGATCGGGTCTCCGCCGGCGAAGCGCTCCGCGAGACCGAGAGCTTCGGCGATGCCCCCGGCTCGCTCCTGGTAGGCGTAGGAGAGCCGGTCGATCCCCCACTCGTGCCCGTTGCCGAGCAGGCGCAGGAACTCACCGGCGTGCGTCCCGCCGGTGACGAGCATCAGGTCCTGGATGCCCGCCTGTACGAGTGCCTCGATCGCGTACGTGACCATCGGGCGGTCGTAGATCGGGAGCAGGTGCTTGTTCGTGATCCGCGTCAGCGGATGCAGCCGCGTGCCGCTGCCGCCGGCCAGGATGACGCCCTTCACACCCGCCCCCGCATCGGGAGCGGAGTCTATGTCCGAGCGGACTAGGTGACGGTCCGCGTGGTCGTCGTGGTCCTCTCGGCGGGCGGGGCCATCCGATCGTCCCGGCCACGTGAGCGCACCCACATGAAGGCGGCGACGGCGAGCGTCCAGAGCGGAACTCCAAAGACGAGAGCGGCCCATCCGATCGGTGCGATCACGGCGAGCACCCCGAGCGCCAGCGACACCCAGCCGAGCCAGGACGGAAGGAACCGGCTTCGAAGGAACGCGAGCGCAGCGGAAAGGAAGAACACGAAGAGCATCGCCTGTGCCAGGACGAAGAAGCCGTCCCCGAGATTCCAGAACGTCTCGGCGGAGCCGGGCGCCATCGTCACGCCGTCCGTCTCGTCGGCAGTGATAGCGCCGGCAATCTGCGGGGCAAACGCCGCTGACGCAAAGAGGACAGTCGCGACACCGGTCGTGAAGAACGTCGTCCCGAGCGGGGAGGGATAGCCCCGGTCGCCTGCGTGAGTCCGGTCGCGGGCCTCTTCGAGGCGGGCGCGAAGGTGCGCCAGAAAAGCGATGAAAAGAGCTGACCCAACCGCGAAGACGAGGCCGCCGAGGATGAGCTTTACGGCGTTCTCCTCGAAGTACTGCACGATCTGCTCCCCGGTCGCATCCGAGTTCGGGCTGTTGCTCCCGCTCTCGACCAGGATCACGCCCGCGAGCCAGAGGACGACCGCGAAGATCCCGAGGATGGGCGCGAGGTGCGTCCACCGGCCCTCCGCGTACCAGGGTCCCCGATGCGTTGTGGTGGTGCGAGCAGAGTCCTCGATCACGGAGAAGCCTCCCTCGGTAGCTGAGGAGAAACCCTATGAGGGGGCCAGGACGGAGCTAGCGCCCTCTCGGGCTCGGCGCCGTTCGTCGTGGCTGCTCGAGCGAGGGCGTGTAGCCCTTGGCCTCGGCCGGCAAGGTCGAGACGATCGTCGCCATCACTACGTCCTCCGAGACGGTTTGAACGAAGGCGACCTGGAGGTCGGAGGCTTCGCCGAGGCGCGCTCGTCCGCCGCCTCGACCTGCGGAACGAGCCGCTCTGCCGCACCGGGCTCCTCCGAGCGAACGACGAGGGAGAACGAGCCGGTCGTCTTCTGCCCGAAGTGTTCTTCGAGGATCTCGTCGGTCCCCCACGACAACGAGCCAGCGGAAACGGATGACGATGCGAGTCCAGCGCTCCGTGAGAACCTCATGCGACGAAAGCTAGCGGGCGCTAAGTTCGCAGAGACCAGCGCTTGCCGTCAAGTCTCGTCTGCCGCGGTTTCTCGTGCGCGTTCCCGGGTAACTAACCCAGGCACAGAGCAAAGAAAGGATTCAGATGAGGGACAGAGTCACCGATACGGTCGACCAGGCGCGGCCGTACGTGGAGCGGTTTGCCAAGGACGAGGACCTCCACGATCACGTCAAGAACGCCTACGACTCGGCGCGGCGCATCTACGACGAGCTGATCGGGCCCGTCGGCGCGACCGGGGTGGCCATGCGGGTCGCCAAGGACAAGGACCTGCAGGACGAGCTTCGCAAGGTGGTCGACGAGCTGCGCGAGGCGGGCCGGCACGCGCGCGGCGAGGAGTCGCACACGGGCAGGAACATGACCTTGCTGACGCTCGGGATCGCGCTCGGCATCCTCTTCAATCCCATGACGGGCCCGGACGCCCGCCGCTGGATGAAGGAGAAGGTGTTCGGGCCGGAGGAGCCGTTCGAGTACGGCGGCAGCTCCGGTGGCAACGCCTCGTCGTCCTCGTAGCAACAGATAATCGGTCGCGCGGTGGAGCCGCGGACCGACCATTACCCCTTCTGCTGGGGCTGCTCGCTAGGGACGGGCGGGCTCGAGTTCGAGTGGACCGTCCAGGGTGAGCGCTTGGAGGCCCGGCACGTCATCCCGGAGGCGCTTCAAGGAGCGCCCGGGATGGCGCACGGTGGCATTGTCGCGGCTCTCCTCGACGAGGCCTGTAGTCAGGTCGTCTGCCCGCGCCTGAGCCCGGCCGTGACCTCACGCCTCGAGGTTCGCTACCTCTCGCCAGTCCCGGTCGAGGAGCCGCTTCGAATCTCCGCGGAGGTGACGGAGTCGGAGGAGCGCCGCGCGACGGCCGAGGCGACGATCCAGGATGAGAGCGGCCTCCTCCTCGCGCACGCTCGCGGGGAACTCGTCCTCGTGAGGCGCGAGCACTTCCTGCAGACCCCGGGCGGCC
>JACCXC010000007.1 GCA_013697275.1 Actinomycetota bacterium
AGTCAGCAGCCGTCGGTGTACGGATCTGGCCGACTGGAGCGCTTCACTCAGAATGAAGGGGTCCGCGGTTCGAGTCCGCGCGTCGGCTTAAACAAAAGTCCTGCTAAAGAAGGTTTTAGAGGTAGAGGGAGGGAGAGGTGTAGGAAGGCAGAGGGGGCTTAGTCAACTTTTTTGGAAAGTTCAACAAAAGCATCCACACGCCGCCAGGCTTCTGCCTCCGCCTGCAACCGCTCGTGCTCTGTCTCTAGCTTCGGGGCTTTCTGCAGTGCGCGGTCAGTCTCTAGTAGTCCACGAGGAATACCCGTAACGTCTCGAGCTACGCCCTCGAACTGTCCTTCAACTTTGTCACCCCAGCGATTCATCTTGTCAAGCCAAGAATCTCCACCCTTCTTCTTTTTCCTTTGGCTACTGGCATCTGATCTACACCCTTTAGGGCATGGCTCCGATCGGGTTACCGAAGTGCCAGTTCTGACACCTAGGCGCTGGAAGGCATTTTGCGAAGCTGAATACCAATAGGGCGGTTGGGGTTTACGCCTGTGTTGCTAATGGCTGCATTAATCTTCGGCACAATCTCGTTCCAGGTCGCTGCCAGAGTAACCCATGACGGCTGCTCTTGGCTCGTGTCGTCAAAGAGAAGTGTGTCTAGGTTCTCAACTGCTTGATTGCGGTTGAGACGAATGTCGGAGGCAGAGTCCTTAGACGTGGCGGGGGGCTTGTCCTTTGTCTTTGCCACCGGCTGCTTC
The DNA here is from genome assembly GCA_013697275.1 of Actinomycetota bacterium. Classification (GTDB taxonomy): domain Bacteria; phylum Actinomycetota; class Thermoleophilia; order Gaiellales; family Gaiellaceae; genus JACCXC01. Next base: position 744 of record JACCXC010000007.1, read on the forward strand.
TGTCCCTTCGCATTGAGAATTGGAGAGCCATACCCGTCAACGACGTAGCCATACAGTTTACTCAGGCTTGTGTTTGGCACTCCGGGTGGTTCCTGCTTATTTAGATTCTCATTGGCAGTCTTGAAGGTCAGGTCTTCGATCTCATATTGACGCTTGCGTGCGTCGACGCCGCCCGCTCCGATCACGAGGACACGCATCCGCAAGACGCTACCGCGCTGCTCCCCGGTCCGCAGCCTCGAGCGGCAGGACATCTTCGCCCCGCCGCCCGATGTCACTCAAGACGGAGTACCCTCGTTCGAGGAATCCGCTACGGGTTGCAGGGAGCAGCTGGCACGTCGAGCCGCAGGCTTGCCGTCGACGGGACGACGAACGTACCGACGAACACCGCCGGCTCGGCACCGTCGTTGCGGACGAGGTTGACGAGCCCGGGCACCTCGACATACGACTGCCCCTTCGTGTACGTGGTCTTCGTGCAGTCGTTCGCGTAGACCGTAACCGCTCCCTGGGTGACCGCCATGAAGCCGGGACCCGGATGCCGGTGCCAGCCCGTATTGCCGCCCGGGGGCAGCGTGATCCGAAGCGTCGTCACGTCCAGAGGCCCGTTGTACGTGCCCCGCCAGGGATTCGCTTTCTGGTTCGGGAACTTGCCCTGCACCCTGAGCACCAGCTCGTCGGCTGTCGTACCTCGCGCGAGCGATTCGGTGCTCTGTCCAGCGGGCGGCGTCGCCTTGGCGACTCCGAGCACGGCGGCGAGCGCGAGCCCGGCGACCACCGTCGCGAACATCAGTCTGCCTTTCATGTTGTGCTCCTTCGGTTCGGGGCGGCCGGTGTGACCGCCAACTGGGCGAGCGGCCGGAGCGTCCGATGAGGCGTGGCGGCGCCCGCGACCGCTGCCGCCGCCAGCTCCGCCTCCGCCTCGTCGAACGCCCAGCCTTCGAGCACGATTCCGACCGTCTCCTCGTCACGAACGACCGCGGCGCTGGTGACACCCAGAGCGGCGAGTGCGGCCATGGCGTCCGGCCCGAACGTCATCCCCTCCGGCGCACCGGGCAAGAGCAGCACCACGAGCCCCACGTCCCACCTCCTCGATCGGAATCGTCGAGTCGAGGCTAGGGCGGAGCTACCGCGCGATCATCGGGGAGCTCCCTCTCCTTCGCGGGAGAGGAGCGCGGCGAGCTCGGCGCGGTTCCGGACACCGTACTTGGCGAGGGCGTTCGAGACGTGGCGCTCGACCGTCTTGCGGGAGAGGAAGAGCGCTTGCGCGATCTCCGGATTGCTCGCGCCGCTCGCGACGAGCTCGGCCACCTCCCGCTCGCGCTCGCTCAGCGATCCGTCCTCGACCCGGCTGCGGCCGCGGCGCCAGGTCCTGACGCCGAGCCGCCTGAGCTCCTGCTCAGCCACGCGCACGTGGGAGTGCGCCCCGATCGCGTCTGCGGCCACGGCCACGTCGCGCAACGTCTCGACGGCCTCGTCCCGATCGCCCTCCCCGAGGACGCGGGCGAGGTCGACGCGCGCCCAGAGAAGGTCGACGCGCCGGTCGAGCCGCGCGTATTCCTCGCACAGGTGGCGCAACTCGTCGGCCGCCGCCGCAGGATCGCTCATCGCGGCGAGGAGCGCGACCGAGTGACGACGGAGCCGCAGGAACGCGTGCTCCATCCCCATACTCTCGGCACGACGAAGAGCAGCCTCGCCCTCCGCGCCGCACCCGACGCGCGCGAGCGCGCCGGCCGAGACGAGGCACAATTCGAACTGGCAGCGAGGACAGCCCGCCGCCGCCGCATCCTCCTTCGCCCGCTCGAGCAGCGCCACGACCTCGTCTCTCCCGCCGGGACCCGCCGTCCGCGACAGGAACTGCGCAGCGACATGCCGCGGGATCACGCGCACGTGCGGATCGGGCAGGGCGTCGACCTCCCGGACGTACTCGGGGAGCACCGGCCCCGGCCCCTCCCGGGCCAGCCGCAGCTCGTACCCGACCAGCCGAGTGGGCTGACGGCCTCCGACGAGCACCGCCAGCTGCCGCTCCTGCTCGGCGATGCGCTCCGCCTCGTCGAGACAACCGCGGTCGAGCATGACCAGCGCCAGGAACGCGGCTGCGCCGGCCGCCTGGACAGGAAGAAACCGCCGCATCGCCAGGTCGAGAGCGTCGCGCGCGCTCGCCTCGGCGACGGCCAGGGGGAGCGTCCAGGACTGACCCACGGCCCGGGCGAGGAGCGCGGCCACGTAGGCGGCCTCGTCCCCACCTCTCGTCTCGACGATCATCTCCTCCGCCAGCCGGAGCATCGCCTCACCGTCCGCCTCCTGCATGGCCGCCTGCTGTGCCGCCTGCAGCGCCTCGAGCCGGGCACGGTGCCGGTCCGGGCCTGCCGACAGCGCTCTGCTTCTGGCGAGCGCGTCGAGAGCGAGGCGCGCGCCCTCCTGCGTGCGGTGATCGAGCCAGAGCACGATCCGCGCCTCGTGCGCACGGGCGCGGACGAGTGCCTCGGCGCTGGTGGCGTTGGCCGTCGCCTCCGCCAGCAGCTCGTGCGCACGGCCGGCGTGCTCCCACCCGAACTCGAACGCCGCCTTCGACGCCTCGAGCAGCGCCTCGAAGCGAGCTTCCGGTTCCTCCGCGAGCAATGCGACGGCGGGCCAGCGTGCGAGCGCAACCTGGCGCTCACCGAGCTCCGACGCCAGCTGCGCGACGCCGCGAAGCAGCTGCGGGACACCGGGCTCGGTCGCGTCCGCCTCGTCCGCGACCGCAGCGAGCGCCGCCAGGCCCTCCGCCCCAAGACGCCGCCGCTGCGGCGCCGAGATCACCCGGACGGCCAGATCGAGAGTGGGCTCGCCCGCGGCCGCACGATGCTCGAGCGCCGCCCGGAGCATGGAGAGGTCGTCGTCCGCGGCCTCCTCCAACCGTGCCGCCACCGCCCGGTGCAGCTCGACGCGACGACGCGCGGGCAGCTCCGCGGCCGCGGCCTCGCGGATCAGGTCGTGCGAGAGAGCGAGCCCGGCAGCGGTCTGGACGGCGACGCCGCGAGCGACGAGCTCGTCCGCGGCGGCCACGACGCGCGGCGCCGGC
>JACCXC010000025.1 GCA_013697275.1 Actinomycetota bacterium
GCCGTCTTCGGCCCGCTCTTCTCCGGGAAGGAGCTCGAGCCCGACGCGCTCGCCGTCCCCTGGCTCGTCGCGGGCGGGTTCGCCCTCGTTGGCCTTGCGCTCGTGCTTTGCCTGCGACCCGACCCGATGCAGATCGGCCAGGCGATCGCCGCCGGACGCTCGGATGCGCCGCCGCCCCCGGCCGAGCCGCTGCGCGAGATCCTGCGGCGCCCGGGCGCGGTTCCCGCGCTCGTTGCCGCCCTCGCGAGCTTCTCCGTGATGGCCGCGCTCATGAATCTCATTTCCTACGTCGTCGTCACGGAGCACGACCACCACCAGGCGGACGTCTTCCCGATCATCGGCGCCCACGTCTTCGGGATGTACGCGCTCGTGCTGGTCGTCGGAGCTTTGATCGATCGCGTAGGCCGCAGGCAGGCCCTGGTGGGCGGACTCCTTGTCATGGGGTTGGCTGCAGCGCTTTTGGCGACGGCCGAGGGGGTCCCTGCGACGGCCCTCCTCCTCTTCGCCCTGGGGATCGGCTGGAACCTCTCGTTTGTCGCCGCGACCGCCGCGCTCGCCGACGTCGCCGCCGTGGGGGAGCGCGGCAAGCTCCTCGGTTTCAGCGATCTCGGCTCGAGCCTGACCGCGGCGGCGCTCGTGCTGATCGGAGGCGTCGTCGTCGAGGCCTTCGGGCCGGTTGCGCTCGCTCTCGGCGGAACGGTCATGGTGCTCGTGCCGGCGGCGTGGATTCTGCTTCTCTCCCCGGGGGGCTCCCAGCCCGTCTCGGCCCCCGGACGTCCGTGACGTGGCTGCGTAGAATCGCCGCTCACGCCTGACAGGAGGAGCGAATGGACGAGAGCACGGTGCGCGAGGCCGCCGAGATTCATGCCCGCGCGACGGTGGAGCGTGACTACGACACCGCCGGGTCGTATCTGAGCGAGGAGACGAAGGTCTCTGCGGGCGAGGTCATGCGCCAGATGCCGCGTCCGCTGACGGCCTCGGAAGTCGTCTCTGTCGAGGAGTCCGGCGGCGCGTTCACGGCCAGGATCCGCTATTCGGGCGACGAGGGCGCGACGACCGTGGATTCGCGCTGGGAGGAGGCCGCCGGGAGCCCGACAATCGTCGGGCTCGAGGTAACCGAGAAGTCCTGACGCTTGCTACCATCCGGCCGTCGGCGGGCCTTCGGTCCGCCGCTCCTGTGTCATGAAGACCTTCAATCTCAAAGCTGAGAATGTCGAGCGGCGCTGGTTCGTCGTCGATGCCGAGGGCGAGATCCTCGGGCGCCTCGCTACCCGCATCGCCGACACGCTGCGAGGCAAGGGCAAGCCGGAGTACACGCCGCACGTCGATTCCGGCGACTTCGTCGTTGTCGTGAACGCCGAGAAGATCGCGGTGACCGGCAAGAAGATGGAGCAGAAGCGCTACTACCGCCACTCCGGGTATCCGGGCGGCCTCAGGGAGCGCACGCTGCGCGAGGAGCTCGATCGACGACCTACCGAGGTCATCCGGAAGGCGGTCAAGGGCATGCTTCCGCGGAACCGCCTGGCGAATCGCCAGATCACCAAGCTGAAAATCTACGCGGGCCCCGAGCATCCGCACGAGGCCCAGAGTCCGGAGCCACTCGCGTGAGCGAGCTCGCCCAGTACCGCGCCACGGGAAAGCGCAAGACTTCGGTTGCGCGCGTGATCGTGCGGCCTGGCGACGGCACCTGGTGGATCAACGGGCGGACGCTCGAGGAGTACTTCCCGCGCGCGACGCAGCGAACGGTGGCCTCGGCGCCGCTTCGGATCACCGAGGTCGAAGGCCGTTTCGACGTACGGGCCCGCCTCCACGGGGGCGGCGTCAGCGGCCAGGCGGGTGCGCTTCGCCACGGGCTGGCTCGGGCCCTCGTGGACGCCGACCCGAGCCTGCGGGCCGTGCTGAAGCGCGAGGGCTTCCTGACGCGAGACGCCCGGATCGTGGAGCGCAAGAAGGCCGGCCTCCGCAAGGCCCGCAAGGCCCCGCAGTACTCCAAGCGCTAGCACTCGACGGGAGACCGCCGACCGCTTCGCCGCCGGCATGGCGACTCGGGTAGGGACTTCTCCGACGGCGCCGGTGACCGGTGGCCAAGCCTCCCGGACGCTTTCTCGTCCCAGCTTCGATCCGAACCCCGCACGTTTCGTGTCCCACCCGTGCGCCGAACGGCGATACGCTCGCAGCGGGGGAGCCGGTAATCCGGGGGTCCCCCGGGGGAGTCGGTTACGCGGGTACCTGATCGGCCTGAGCCGCCTCGCCTCGATGGGGTAGCTTCCGCGGGTGCCGGGCGAGCGTAGGTACTTCGGGACGGACGGCGTTCGTGGGGTCGTTGGTGTCGACCTCACCGAAGGGCTCGTTGCCGGACTCGGCCGCGCCTTCGCGACCTGGAGTGGCGGCGCGCCCGTCCTGATCGGCCGCGACACGCGCGCCTCGGGCGCCGCGCTCGAGCTCGCCCTTTCCGCGGGCCTCGCCGCCGGCGGCTCCGAGCCGAGCTGGGGGGGCATCCTTCCGACCGCCGCCGTTGCTCTCCTGGCCGAGGGTGCGGGAGCCGTCATCTCCGCCTCGCACAACCCGCCCGAGTACAACGGCGTCAAGTTCTTCGCGCCGGGCGGGCGCAAACTGACCGATGAGGAAGAGGCCGAGATAGAGGCGCTCCTCGAAGTGCCGGCGTCGCTCGAGGCCGCGGAGGAGCGCTGGCCCGAGACCGACGACTACCTCCGGGGCCGTTACGTGGAGCTGGTCATCGAACGCTTTGGCACGCCGCTCCGGGGGCTTCGCCTCGCCTGCGATTGCGCGAATGGCGCCCTGAGCGCGCTCGCCCCCCTCGCGTTCGAACGGCTTGGCGCGCTCGTTACTCCCCTCGGGAACGCGCCCGACGGGATGAACATCAACGTGGGTTGCGGGGCAACCGACCTCGGCCTGCTCGCCCAGACCGTTCGCGACGGCGACTTCGACCTCGGTGTCGCCTTCGACGGCGACGGTGACCGGATGCTCGCGGTCGACGCCGCCGGCACCCCTCTCGACGGCGACCAGATTCTCGCCGTCCTCGCCCTCCACCTGGACGTCGGCCTCGTCGCGGTCACGTCGCTGACCAACCTCGGGTTCCACCGCTTGATGGCCGAGCGCGGGATCAGGGTCCTCACGACCGACGTAGGAGACCGCTACGTCCGCGAGGCCCTCGAGCGCGAGGGCGGCCGGCTGGGCGGCGAGCAGTCGGGGCACGTGATCTACCTCAACGGACAGACAACCGGGGACGGGCTCGCAACGGCCCTCCTCCTCTGCCGCGCGCTCGTCCAATCGGGCGAGCCGCTCGAGCGCCTGGCAGCCGCCATGACTCGCTTCCCCCAGGCCACTCAGAGCGTCCCGGTACGCGTCAAGGTGCTCACCGACCGGGTGCGGGACGAGGAGCGCCGCCTGAACACCGAGCTCGAGGGACGTGGCCGGGTGATGGTGCGGCCCTCGGGTACCGAGCCGGTCGTCCGTGTCCTCGCCGAGGCCGAGTCGATGGTGGAATGCGAGCGCGCATGCAGTAGAATGGCGGCCGTCGTGGCGACGGAGCTCGGCTGAGGCCGGGCTCGCTGCGTTAAAGGAGGCACGCGATGTGCGGGATCATCGGATACGTCGGCTCGAGGGAGGCCCAGCCACTCCTCCTGGCCGGGCTCGAGCGCCTCGAGTACCGCGGCTACGACTCCGCAGGTCTTGGCCTTCTCGAGGCGGACGGCCTCGAGTTCGTCCGCGCCGTCGGGAACCTCGGAAACCTCAAGGAAGCAGCCGAACCGGAAACGTCTGCGACGACGACGGGGGTCGGCCACACGCGCTGGGCGACCCACGGCCGCGTCTCGCTCGAGAACGCGCACCCGCTGAGCGGCTGCCGGCCGGGCGAGTTGGCGATCGTCCTGAACGGGATCGTCGAGAACTTCCGCGAGCTCAGGGAGAGCCTCCTCGCCGAGGGCCACGAGTTCACCTCCGAGACGGACGCCGAGGTCGTCACGCACCTGATCGAGCGCCACTACGGAGGCGGCCTCGTCGACGCCGTTAGCGCGGTCTACCGCCAGCTGCACGGTCACTTCGCCTTCGTCGTCGTGCACCGGGAGCATCCGGGCCTCCTCGTGGGCGCCCGGCTTCAGTGCCCGCTCGTCGTGGGCGTCGGGGAGGGCGAGACCTTCCTCGCCTCGTCCATCGCCGCCTTCCAGCGCGAGACGAACCGGGTGCAGCTGATCGAGGACGGCGAGGTCGTGGCCATCCGCCCTGAGGGCGCCCGCTTCATCTCGGTCGAGGACGGCGAGCGCCGGCGCGACGAGCTCGTGATCGACTGGGACGACGAGGCAGCCGAACGGCACGGCTTCGAGACCTTCATGCTCAAGGAGATCTACGAGCAGCCGGCCGCGGTCGGCCGGACGATCGAGGCGCACGTCGAAGGCGACGAGATCCGCCTCGACGGCCTCGACCTGTCGGACGACGAGCTCGCGGCGATCCCGCGGATCCTCGTGCTGGCCTCCGGCACGGCCTACCACGCAGGCGTCGTCGGCCGCTATGCGGTCGAGGAGTGGGCGCGCCTCCCGTACGAGTTCGACGTCTCGAGCGAGTGGCGCTACCGGAACCCGGTCCTTCCCGAAGACACGCTCGTCGTCGGGATCTCGCAGTCGGGCGAGACGCGCGACACGATCCACGCCCTTCGCCTCGCGCGGGAGCTCGGGGCGCGGACGCTCGCGATCACGAATCTCCAAGGCACCCAGATCACGCGCGAGGTCGACAGCGTCCTCTACACGCGTGCAGGGATGGAGATGGCCGTCGCGGCCTCCAAGACCTTCACCGCCCAGGTCGCGCTCCTTTTCCTCCTTGCGCTCAAGCTGGCGCAGGCGCGCGGGACGATGGAGGACGAGGAGACGGCCGCGCTCCTCTCCGAGCTGCGCGCCCTTCCGGACAAGATGACCGCGTTCCTCGACGGAGACCACCCGATCGAGGAGGTCGCGCAGCGCCACTACGACGAGGACTTCTTCCTCTATCTGGGTCGCCATGTCGGGCTTCCGATCGCCCTCGAGGGGGCGCTCAAGCTGAAGGAGATCTCCTACATCCCGACCGAGGCATATTCCGCGGGCGAGATGAAGCATGGTCCGATCGCGCTCCTCGGGGAGGGCAGTCCCGTCGTGTGCGTGGCGACGGACTCGCCCGTCTACGACAAGCTCGTCTCGAACATCCAGGAGGTGCGAGCGCGGGGCGCCGAGGTGATCGCGATCGCGACGGATGGCAACGAGGACATCCAGCATCACGCGGACGACGTCATCTACGTCCCCCGCACGCACCCGTTCCTGCAGGCGCCCCTCGCCGCGCTCCCCCTCCAACTCCTCGCCTACCGGATAGCGCGCCTGCGTGGAATGAACGTCGACCAGCCGCGCAACCTGGCGAAGACCGTCACCGTCGAGTAGTTCCAGTCGTCATTCGTCGGCGGGCGGCTGGCGGAGACGCTTCGTCTGCGCTCGCCGCTGCTTCCCCTCCTGGCGGCGGCGGCGCGAGGCTGCCGTGGGACTGGTCGGCCGGCGCTTCCGCTCGACCCGCACACCGGCAGAGAGCAACGCGGCGAGGCGCTCGAGGGCGAGCTCCCGGTTTCGCCACTGGCTCCGCTCGTCCTGGGCCTGGGCGCGTACGACAGGCCCGATCCGGTCTCGCAGGCGGCGCTTCTGGGCGTCGGAGAGCGTCGGTGAGCTCTCGACGTCGAAGACCGCCTCGACACGCGTCTCGGTCTTCTGCGCGTGCTGGCCGCCGGGCCCGCTCGAGCGGGAGGTGCGGAGCTGGATCTCCGCGAGCGGAATCGAGGTCCTCGAGGTGATCCGAAGGCGCTCCACGCTTGAATCCTTACGAAAGTCCGCATCGTCCTTGCAGGCCGATCACGGCCTCCTTACCGCCGGGTTGTCTACTCCCGCCCTTCACCAGCCCCTTCGAGAGGAGCGAGCGATGTTCCGACTGTTGGTGACGGCGACGCTGCTGGCGGCGGCCGTGTCCCTCGTTAAGAGCCCGGCCGCCGAGGCGAGCGCGCGAGGCTGCACTGGCGCCCCGAACGGCTACGTGTGCGTGGACGTGGTCGGCAGGCCCGCTACGTGCGTGATCTCGGAGTCCTCCGCCAGAAGCTTTACGGGGAGCTCCAGATCTGCAACTACCGCGGCCGCGTGACGGTCAAGAAGGGCGAGCGCGTGCTCTGGCGGCGGACCGACCGCCATGTGGGCTGCAGCGTGCGGGCCTGGTTCCAGTGGCACCCGAAGCGGAACTTCCCCGACGGCGCGCGGGTCTGCTCCAGGTTCTGGGAGAACGGCGAGGTGCAGGGCGGGCGGCCCTGCGTGACGATCGAGGCGTAGCCGCCTGGCACTAGACTCGCCGCCGTGACGGCGGTCCTGCTCGACATCGACGGCGTGCTGCACGTCTC
>JACCXC010000066.1 GCA_013697275.1 Actinomycetota bacterium
GCTCGGCGACGAGCCCGCGATCGAGGTCGATCCCGCTCACCGCCTCGACGGTGTCGACGAACCCTTCGAGCGCGCGGGGCGGCGCGACCGGGAAGAGGAGGAAGACCGGCTGGGCCCCCAGGGTCGCTGCGACGGCCGCGCGCCTGATCCGGTGGAACGCCGGATCCCGGCGGCGGTGCAGGTGCATAAGCCAGCCGACCGTCAGCCCGACGTTCAGCGTCACGTAGGCGGCGTTGAGGCCGGCGACGAGGCGCGTGCGCGGAAGAAGCGCGCGCTGGAGCGCGGGCTCGAGGTGCAGGCCGAGACGCCGCTCGAGCTCGACTAGCCGCTCCGCGTTTCGGGCCGCGCGCTCGCGGCCGCCGGAGCGCAGCTTGAGCGCGCGCACCCCGAGGTAGAGGGCGTAGGTGCCGAGCCCGATCGCGGCCTCGTTCCTGCCCGAGAAGCGCTCGCTCCTGCGCATGGCCGCGAAGCTTCCCATCTCCCGGCCTGTGAATACTTGGTCGGTGCGCAGGGCGCGGCGCCCAGTCATCCGGCTCGTCCTCGGAACCGCGGCCACCGCCGCCTTCCTCTGGCTCTTCCTGCGCGAGGTCGACCTCGGAGACGCCTGGAGCGAAATCCGCAGATTGCCGCCGCTCACTGTCGCAGGCGCCCTCGGGCTCGTACTCGTGAATGTCGCGGTGATGGCTCTTCGCTGGCGCTACCTGCTGGAGGGGGCGGGCTACCATGTCCCGCTGCGTTCGCTCTTCTCGAGCGTGGCCGTCGGGCGAGCTGCGAACAACGTCATCCCCGCGCGCGGCGGTGACCTCTTGCGCATCGAGTCGATGCGGGAGGTGGCGCAGGTGCCCGCCTTCGTCTCGGCCGGCACGCTCTTCGCGGAGCGCCTCCTCGACGGCGTCGTCCTGGCGATCTGGATCCTGATCGGTGCGCTCGCCGTCGGAACCGGCGGGATCCCGCTCCTGACCGGCATCGCCCTCTCGGCCGGCGCGGCGCTCGGGCTCGTGCTCGTCACCCTGGCGGCGAGGCGTCCTGCGGCGGCCGAACGGATCGCGGGTCGCGCGGCGAAGCGCCTCCCGACCCGCTGGCACGAAGGCTTGGTGCGGGCGGCCTCGCAGTTCGTGGAAGGCATCGGCGCGTTCCGGGGCGGGCGCCAGCTCCTGTTCGCGCTCGCCACGTCGGCCGCGATGTGGATCGTCGACGTGGCCATGTTTGCGCTCGTGGGGCGCGCCTACGGGCTCGACCTCGAGCTCGGTGCGTACTTCCTCCTCGAAGGGATTGGCAATCTGGCGCTCGCGGTCCCCACCACCGCAGCCGGCCTCGGCTCCTTCGACTACCTGACCTACCTCGCGGCGCGGGAGATCGAGATCGGCGAGCGAGCGGCCACGGCCTACGTCCTGACCATGCACGCGCTGCTCGTCCTCCCGGTCACCGTCCTCGGCGCGCTGCTCCTCCGGCCGGCGCTCCCACGCTTCTTCCGTGGTCGGGCAGCCGCCTAGTCGCGGGCACTCCAGAATTCGCGTGCGAGGAAGGTGAGCTCCTCGGGCCGCCTCGACGCCTCGCGTCTCGCCTCGGTAAGCCGCCGCTCCCGCGGGGCTGGGTCGAGGAGGTCCGGGTCGACCGGCCGGCCCTCGGCGCAGGCCTCGCCGAGCGCGCTGGTGGCCGAAACGCCCGCCGCCACGATCTGGCCGGCCGTGAGCGGGACGGTCCGGCGCAGGAGCGCGAGCGGGTCGACGCGGGGCGGGACGGGCCGTCCGAGCGCGACGACTACTCGAGTTCGCCCACGGGCGAGCGGGTCGTACGCCAGGCCGACGGGGAGGAGCGCCGCGGGACGCCCGCGCCGAATCAGCGCTTCGAGACCCCGCTCGAGCGGCCCGATCTCGCCCTCCGGCGATGGCCGTCCCTCCGGAAAGACGAGGAGGCGCCCACCGGCCTGCAGGAGCTCGACGAGCGCCCGGAAGTCACCTGCGGCCTGCGCGGCCCGGCGCGCCCAGAAGGCTCCGTCGCCAGTGCCCCGCTCACCGGGCGACGCGGGCCGCCAGAGCAGATCCGAATACACGCCTCGCAAGACGTCGTCGGCGCGCTCCGGACGTGGGTGCCCGCAGGTCGAGGCGCGCTGCTGGAATGCGACTAGATCCTGTGTTGAGACAAGACCCGCGAGCGGCTCCGAGCGCCGCTCGCGCAAGAGCTCCCCGAGCCGGGCCGTGGTCGCGCTTCGCAGTGGATGCCCCTCGATCCCGGCGAGCCAACGGCCGATGCCGACCGGGAAGAGGGCCCGGCGCGCCGCAAGCGGGAGCGCAGCCGGGAACCCGGCGAAGAAACCCGGTAGGAAGAGGTCGTCCCGGGCCGCGAAGCTCAGCCGCTCGAGCGGCTCCCGCGCGCGCCAGAGCGCCGCGCGCCGGTAGAGCGGCGGGCCGACGAGCGGGACGTCCGTCTCCCTGCGATGGGTGACGATCACGAGCGTTCCGGGGCCGAGCTCGAGGCGTTCGGGCCCGACCACGGCGAGGCGAAAGGCGGCGCGCGAGTAGACCCACATCCCCGCCGCGACGGCGTCGTAGAGAAGCGCCACGGCGGTAGCATCACCCGCGTGGCCCGGCTCACGCTTGGCGATCCCGCCCCGCCGTTCGACCTACCCGCGGTCGACGGGCAGACGCGCTCGCTCGAGGACTACGAGGGACTCCCGGTCGCCGTCGTCTTTTCTTGCTGCCACTGCCCGTACGTCGTCGCCTGGGAGGATCGCTTGAACGGCGCCGCCCGCGACTACGAGGGGCGCGCGGGGCTTGTCGCCGTCAACTCGAACGCGGGCTACCTCGGCGACTCGTTCGAGGACATGCGGGAGCGGGCGACCGAGAAGGGCTTCGTCTTCCCGTTCCTCTCCGACGAGTCGCAGGACGTGGCTCGGGCGTACGGCGCGGCGCGGACGCCCGAGGTGTTCCTGTTCGACGAAGACCACCGGCTCGCCTACCACGGCGCGCCCGACTCGGACTACGCAGACGAGGAGGGCGCCGAGCCGTGGCTTCGACAGGCCCTCGACTCGGTGCTCGCCGGCGAGGCGCCGCCGCTCGCGGAAACCCCGCCGGTCGGCTGCAGCATCAAGTGGGACGCGTAGCGGCCTGAGCCTCGCGGCGAACGAGCTCGAGGGCCTCCTGCTGCGTCGCGATCGTCCCCGCCGCGCGCTCCTCGGCGACGAGCTCTAGCAGCCGTCCCACCTCGGGCCCGGGGGCCACGCCTAGCTCGTCCCCGCGCAGGAGCGGCTCCGACGGCTCCGCAGCCCTCGCACGCACGACCGCCTCGGCGAGCTCCGGCCGGTCGAGGTAGGCGAGCGCGTCGAGCGCCCAGGGCTCCGTCCTGCGGCGGAAGCGGTGGATCTCGCGCGAGGAGGAGTCGGCCGGCGGCCGCGCGCGCAAAACGGCCCGGGCCAGGCGGCGCAGCTCGTTCGAGACGGGGAGGCGGAGGAGATTCTCGCCCAAGGCAGCGACGAGCAGGTAGCCCCGGTGCTCCGCGGGCGCGTGACCTTCGAGGCGCTCGACGCTTCCGCCTAGGGGAGCGAGGAGTCCCAGTTCATCGAGGCGGCGGAAGCCGTCAGGAGACAGGCGGACGAGCTCGGCCAGGATCCGTTCGCCCGCCGGAAAGGTCACGAGCGCCGCGCGGCGCCGTAGGAGCGCCTCGCTCCGCGCGTCGAGCCGGAAGCCGAGCTCGTCTTCGAGGCGGACGGCGCGCAGGAGACGAAGCGGGTCGTCGTCGAAGACGGCGTCGGAGACAACTCGCAGCACGCGGCCGCGCAGGTCCGGGACGCCGCCCAGGGGATCGACGTGGCCGGCATCGCCGAGCGGCCGGGCGACCGCGTTCACGGTGAAGTCGCGCGTCGCGAGATCAGCCTCGATCCCGTCGAAGAGGGGCGTGAAGTCGACCGTCGGGCCGTCGGGGAGGGCAACGCGCCAGGCGCCGTGGCGGTCAGAGAGCGCGAACACCGCGCCGCCAGCCAGGCGACCGTAGGCCCGCGCGGCGCGGCGAGGATTGGCGCAGGCGACATCCAGGTCGAGGACGGGCCGGCCAAGGAGCTCGTCGCGGACGGCCCCGCCGACGACGTAGGCGCCCTCGCCCGCCGCCTTCGCGATCGCCTGCTCATCCATCGACGTATTTCACGGAAGCGCGCTCCGGCTCCCTCCGGATCGCGCACGTCACCTCGTAGTTGATCGTCCCGAGGACGCGGGCGTGCTCCTCGGCGAGCACGCCGTCCCCGAGGATCGTCACCGCGTCTCCCTCCTGCTCGTCCCCCAGCTCGACGGCAAAGGAGTCCATCGAGATCGTCCCGACCACGCGGCGCCGGTTTCCGGCGACCACGACCTCCGTCCCGGTCAGGCCGCGGCGGAAGCCGTCCCCATAGCCGACCGGGACGAGACCGACGCGCGTTGGGCGCTCGGCAAGGAACCGCCGACCGTAGCCCGTGCTCTCGCCTGGCTCGAGCTCCTTGATCTGCGCGAGGTAGCTCCTCCATGAGAGCACCGGCTCGAGCTCGTGCCTTCCGGGGTCGTCACCGAAGGGCGAGAGTCCGTAGAGCGCGACGCCGCAGCGGACGGCCCCGAAGCTGGCTTCCGGAAAGCGCAGGGTTGCCGCGCTGTTCGCGAGGTGAAACAGGAGCTCTCGGGGAAACCGCTGACGAAGCGCGGAGAACGCGTCCAGTTGCCGCCGCGCGAAGGTCTCGTCCGGCTCGTCGGCGGTGGCCAGGTGGCTCATGACGCCGACTACGATCGCACCTGCGGGGACAGCCACCTCCGCAGGCGCCATCCCGTACCGGCCCATCCCGGTGTCCACCTTCAGGTGAAGCGGAAGCCCCTGAGGTGCCTGGTCGAAGCTCGAGAGCGCTATCTCGAGGCTCGCCGTGCGGGCGAGGCCTTCGTCCCCGGAGGCGAGCGGCCCCATGACGAGGATGCGCGGCTCCGGAAAGGGCTCGCGGAGCGCTGCGCCCTCCTGGACGGTCGCCACGCAGAGCGCGCCAGCGCCTTCCTCGAGCGCCACGCGCGCAACCTCGAAGGACCCGTGCCCGTACGCGTCGGCCTTGACGACGGCCCAGAGCTCCGCCGGCGCAGCCGCCTCACGGAGACGACGGATGTTGCGCCGAAGCGCGCCGAGGTCGACGGTGATCTCGGAACGGCGCATCAGCCCGCCGAAAGTAGGGGCGAGAGCGCCTCGACCACGTCGCGGGCCAGGAGGCCTGCGAATCCGTGGCGCTCCGACGCCCGGCGGGCGGCGAGCCCTGCTGTCGCGGCCGCAGCTGCCGCGCCGAGGCGGGCATCCATCCCCTTGGCCAGGAACGCGGCGACCACGCCGGTCAGGACGTCACCAGTTCCCGCCGACGCGAGCCCTGGATTCCCGAGATCGCAGATGAGGAGACCGCGGCCGGGCGCGGCGACGAGCGTATCCGCGCCCTTCAGGCAGACGATGGCGCCGACGTCGTCCGCTGCGCCTCCAGCGGCGTCCAGCCGGTTCGCGTCCACCCAGTCCGAATCGCGGCCGAGCAGACGCGCGAGCTCCCCGGAGTGAGGTGTGAGGACTGTCGGTGCGTCGCGCGAGAAGACCCAGTCCAGGTGGCCCTCGAGCGCCCAGAGCCCGTCGCCGTCGAGGACGACCGGAAGCTCGAGCTCCGAGAGGAGACGGTGGACGAGTCGGCGCACGCCTTCGCTCCGCCCGAGCCCGGGCCCGATCGCCACCGCGTCGGCGCGCTCGGCCGCAGCAAGAATCGCGTCGGCCGCTTCCGCGTCGACCAGGCCGTCGGCGTCCGAGGCGACCGGGGTCAGCGTGACCTCGACGAAGCGCTGGGCCAACACGCTCGCGACACTCTCGGGCACGCACGCACGGACGTAGCCCGCCCCGGCGCGCATGGCCGCCTCGGCGGCGAGCGAGGGAGCGCCGGTGAACCCGGGCGATCCGCCCACGAGGACGACGAAACCGGCGCTGTACTTGTTGTCGCGCGCGGCCCGGCGCGGAACCAGCGAGAGGATCTCGGGCCTCACCCGCTGGTGCCGGGTCTCCGAATGCGCCAGCCCGATCTCGGCCACCTCCACCTCGCCGGCATGGAAGCGTCCCGGTGCGACCGCGAGGCCGACCTTCGTCCCGTGAAACGTGATCGTCAGGTCGGCCCGGACCGCCGCGCCGGGCACCTGGCCCGTCGACGCGTCGACCCCGGACGGCACATCGAGGGAGACAACCGGAGCCCCTAGCGCGCTGAGGGCTTCGATCCGTGCGGCCGCCTCCCGTCGCGGAGGCCCGGAGAACCCCGTACCGAAGAGCGCGTCGACCACCACGTCCGCCTCTGATGGCGAGTCCGCAAACGGCACACCCGCCTCGCGCGCGAGCCGCAGGTTCGTCGCAGCGTCTCCGGCGAGCTTGTCTTCCGGGCCTGCGAGGAAGAGCTCGGCCTGACGGCCGGCCGCATGCAGCAATCGGGCTACGACGAGACCGTCACCGCCGTTCGCGCCCGCCCCGCACCAGACCGAGATTCGGCTCGCATGGGGGTAGCGGCGAAGGAGTCCCTCGGTCGCCGCCCGCCCGGCCCGTTCCATGAGCTCGATCGTCGGCCGCCCGTAGGCCGCTTCGGCCGCGCGCATCTCGGCGGCCGTGTACAGGGGCCCGAGCTCGCTCAAGGTTTGTCGGCGACGATCGCAATCGCCGCCGCCAGCTCGCGCGAGTGCGTCATCGAAAGGTCGATCTGCCCGGCCCCGACGCGCTCGCCCCACGCCTGCGTCCAGCCCGAGAGCCGCACGCCGGGCTTCGGCCTGCCAGCAATCTCGATCTCGCGCCAGCGCCATTCCGCCCCGCACCCGAGTGCCTTCCCGATCGCCTCCTTTCCGGCAAAGCGGGCGGCGTAGTGCTGCGCGGGGTTCCGGCGGGAATCGCAGTAGGTGCGCTCCGCATCCGTGAACACCCGCTCGCGAAAAGAGGCGTGCCGCGAGAGCACCCGTTGGACTCGTGCGATCTCGATCAGGTCGATGCCAACCTTCATCCCGCGAGGGATTCTGACCGCTCGGCGAGCCAGGCCGGAAGGTCGGCAACGGATGCGAGCACGGCGTCCGGCTCGAGCTCGGCCGCTGCCAGGGCATCCTCGCGGAACTTCCCCGTGCGAACGAGCACCGCCTGCAGTCCGAGGCGCTTCGCCGGGACGATGTCGGTGTCGACATCGTCTCCAACCATCGTCGCGTCCTCCGGGCTCGCGTCGAGAGCTGCGAGCGCCGCTTCGAAGTACGCGCGGCTCGGCTTGCCGACCACTTCGGCCTCGACTCCCGCTGCGTACTCGAGGCCCGCGACGACGAGGCCAGTGTCGAGCAGCGGTCCGCGCGCCGTCTGCCACCAGCGATTCCGGTGCAGGCAGACGAGCCGAGCGCCCCGCTCGAGCTCCGCGAACGCGGCGTTGAGCCGCTCCCAGGCGAAGACCTTCCCCGTCGCCTCCGACTCGTCGGCGCCACCCACCAGGACGACGTCGGCGTCGCGATCGACGAGCTCGACGTGCCGCGCGAGATCTTCGAGGATCGCCGGCATCGTGAGCGCGAAGACCCTGGAACCCCGCAGGCTGCGGGCGGCCGCGACGGGAGTTGTCTCGAGCTCCTCCTCGGCCACCTCGATCCCCAGCTCCCGAAGCTCGGCCGCGAGGCGGGCGCGCGAGCGCGTGGTGTTGTTCGTGACGAGCCGGAGCGGGTGTCCCGCTTCCCGAAGGGCGGCGATCGTCTCGGGCGAGCCCTCGACGGG
>JACCXC010000068.1 GCA_013697275.1 Actinomycetota bacterium
CCGACCTCCTCGAGGCGGTCATAACGGATGCCGCTCCAGAGCGGCGCGAGGTCGGCGAACTCGTCCCAGACCTCCTCGGCGCCTCGATATTCGGGCCACTCGGCGCCCATCGCCTTCGCGAGGTCGATCACGATCTGCAGGTCTTCCCGCGCGTTCCCCGGGAGCGGAACGGCGCGCCGCACGCGATTCACGCGGCGCTCGGTGTTCGTGAACGTGCCCTCCTTCTCCGCGAAGCTCGAGGCGGGGAGGACGACGTCCGCGTACTTCCGGGCCGACTCGTTCAGGAAGATGTCCTGCGAAACGAGGAAGTCGAGCCCGTCGAGGCCGTGCTCGACGTGGGCCGCGTTCGGCTCCGTGTGCGCCGGATTCTCGCCGATCAGGTAGAAGGCCCGGATCCGGCCGTCGTGCATTCCCGAGATCATCTGGTCGAGCCGGTAGCCCGGCGTCTCGGGCACCTCCACCCCCCAGCGCTCGGCGAACT
Organism: Actinomycetota bacterium; assembly: GCA_013697275.1. Classification (GTDB taxonomy): domain Bacteria; phylum Actinomycetota; class Thermoleophilia; order Gaiellales; family Gaiellaceae; genus JACCXC01. The sequence goes on from JACCXC010000068.1 coordinate 482, forward strand.
TGGCGCGGATCTCGGGGTCGTTCGCCGGCTGGTAGCCGGGGAGGTAGGCGGGATTCGCGCCCGCGTCGTTCAGGCCCTGCACGTTGTTCTGGCCGCGCAGGGCGTTCAGGCCCGTCGCCTCGTAGCCCAGGTGCCCCGTCATGAGGACGAGGTTGGAGAGCGACCAGATGTTGTCGACCGCGCAAGCGTGCTCGGTGATCCCGAGCGTGTAGAAGATCGCCGCGTGCCGCTCGCCCGCGTAGGCGCGCGCGGCCCAGCGGATGTCCTCGGCCGGGACGCCGGTTACCTCCGCCGCCGCCTCTGGCGTATAGCGCGAGACGACCTCGCGGACCACGTCGAAGTCCTCTGTGTGCTCGCGGATGAACTCCTCGTCCTGAAGCCCCTCCTCGAGGATCACGTTCATGATCGCGTTCAGGAGCCAGACGTCCGTGCCCGGACGGAGCTGGAGGTGGCGCTTCGCGATCTTCGTCAGCCAGATCTTGCGGGGATCGGCGACGATCAGGGTCGCGCCGTCACGCACCGCCTTCTTGAAGCGAAGGGCGAGGACGGGGTGCGCCTCGGTCGTGTTCGACCCGATCACGAAGAGGACGCGCGCCTTCTCGTACTCGGGGATGGAGTTGGTACTAGCTCCTCTGCCTAACGACCTGACCAGGCCGTAAAGGGTCGGCGCGTGTCAGGTGGCTTCGCACGAGTGGATGGAGTTGGTCTCGATCGCCGTCCGGGCGAGCTTCTGGATGAGGAAGTTCTCCTCCATCGTGAGCCGGGCGCTCGCGAGTACGCCGATCGACTGCGACCCGTGCTCCTCCTTGACTTGATTGAGCCCGCCGGCGGCGACCTGGAGCGCGTGCTCCCAGGTGGTTGGGTGGAGCTCGCCATCCTCGCCCCGGACGAGCGGATCTGTCAGCCGGTCGGGGTGGTGGACGAAGTTGAAGGCGAAGCGGCCCTTGACGCAGAGGTTGCCCTCGTTCGGCAGATACGTCGGGTCTGAGGTGACCTTCACGATCCGCTTAGTCGCAGGGTCGACATTCAGGTCGACCTGGCAGCCGACGCCGCAGTAGGTGCACGTCGTCTTGACCTTCTCGAGCCCGCTCTCGGGGCGCTCGGTGCCCTCCTCGAACTTCTCGTAGATCGCCCCCGTCGGACAGGAGGAGAGGCAGCCGCCGCAGAGCTCGCACTCCGTGTCGAGCCAGGAAAAGCCATGGGTCGGGACGATGCGAGCGTCGGGGCCACGGCCCTCGAGCGAGAGTGCGGAGCACTGCATGACCTCCTGCGTGTAGCGCACGCAGCGCGCGCAGAGGATGCAGGCGTCAGGGTCGTAGCCCATCAGCTTGTTGCGGTCGTCGTAGGGCTCGCGCTTGGCGTCCGGGAGCATGAACGGCGCCTCCGCTCCGAACTCCTCCGCCATGTCGAGGAGCTCGTTCGGGCGCCCACCGGGATCCGGGTTCAGGTGCTCGACGAGCAGCATCTCGGTCAGCGTGCGGCGAAACTGCGGGACGTTCGAGTTCGTCGAAACGACGAGGCCCTGGCGGACGCGCGTCGCGCAGGCGGGGAGCGGCCGGGGAGAGCCTTCGACGCCGACCACGCACATCCGGCACCCGCCGTACGGGTCGAGCTTGTCGTCGTGGCAGAGCGTCGGGATGAAGACGCCGTGGCGTGCGGCCGCGTGGACGAGGAGCTCCCCCTCGGGCGCGGCGACGGTCTTCCCGTCGAGGGTGAACTCGACGACTCCGGGCATGCGCTCCATCCTATGCTGCGGCTGTGGAGAAGCCTCCGTTCGAATCGGCGCACGTCTCCGAGCTGGAAGCGATCCCCGGGCCGGGGACGCTCGTCTGGCGTCCGGTCAGGCGGCGCTTCGGGATCGAGGCTTTCGGGATGAACGCGTACACGGCCCAGACCGCGGGCGAGGACCTCGTCGAAGACCACACGGAGGAGACCTACCAGCACCAGGAGGTCTACTTCGTCGCCGCGGGACACGCGACGTTCACGGTCGGGGGCGAGGAGATCGACGCCCCCTCGGGGACGTTCGTCTTCATCCGCGACCCGGCGGTGCGCCGCCATGCCGTCGCGCGGGAGGCCGGCTCGACGGTGGTGGCAGTCGGTGGCCGGCCAGGCGTCCCATTCAAGGAGTCAGCGTGGGAGTACGGCTTCGCCGCTGCACCCGCGATCGCCGCGGGCGACTACGAGCGGGCGGTCGAGATCGCGTCCGAGGGACTAGACCGCCACGGCGACGACGCCGGCCTCGTCTACAACGTGGCCTGCTACGAGGCGCTGGCGGGACGGCGCGAGGACGCGCTCGGCCACCTTCGCCGGGCCGTCGAGCTCGAGCCGGAGAAGGTGCGGGACTGGGCGAAGGACGACACCGATCTGGATTCGATCCGCGACGACCCTTCGTATCCACTCTGAGGGACGATTCGGCCCAAAGCCTCGCGCCTTCCGGCGCGATCTGCGGCCACCTGCGCTCTTTTCCGGACTAGGCTGAACCCGAGCAGGGGGCGGGTCGGGACCCGCAGTTAGACGCGCGCGCGTCTTGCTGACCTGCGACGCGCGTTCCCGCGCAGGGCGCTTCACCTCGTCGACGACCCGGTTGCGCGTCAGCCACTCGGCGCCGCGGCCTCCGGATCGCCAAGGGGCGCGAAGAGCTCCGGCCAGTAGCGAAACGCGTTCCGCATCGGGAACGGCGCGCCCTGCCCGAGGCCGCAGATCGACGTCTGCACCATCGCGTCGAGCCACTCCTCGGCCTGTCGACGCGGCATGACGGCGCGCCCGTGCCCGAGCTCCTCGACCAAATGGTGCATCCCGCGGTTCCCGATCCGGCACGGGGTGCACTTCTGGCACGACTCCTCGGCGAAGAAGCGCATCGTCTCGGCGAGGAGCCTGAGCGGCGAGTAGCGCTTTGGGAAGACCTGAACGCCGGCCGAGCCGACGCCCGCTTCCCATTCGCGCAGCGTGTCGCGAGTAAGGGGCACGTCGAGCGCGTCCGGAGGGAGGATGCCGCTTGCCGCACCGCCGGGGACAATCGCGCCGATCTCCTCGCTCGCGCCGCCTGCGTAGCCGTCGATCAACTCGCGAAGCGTGCTCCCGTTCGGCGCCTCGTAGCAGCCGGGCTCGCGCACCGCGCCCGAGAGCGACCAGAGCCGAACCCCAGTCGCGCCGTTGGCGCCAAGGCCGGCGTACCACTCGCCGCCGCGCGCCAGGATCGCCGGGATGTGGGCTAGCGTTTCGACGTTGTTGATCAGCGTCGGGCGGCCGAGGTATCCGACCTGGCTCGGGAAGGGCGGCTTCAGGCGGGGCATCCCGCGGCGGCCCTCCATCGACTCGAGCATCGCCGTTTCCTCGCCGCAGATGTACGCGCCGGCGCCGATCACGAGTTCTATCGTGCGATCTTCGAGCAGGCCGGTCTCGCGGAGCTCGGCGAGCGCTCGGAGTAGTCGGGCCCGCGCGGTCGCGTACTCCTCGCGCAGGTAGATGAAGCCTTCGCGCGCCTCGGCGAAGCGCATCGCGATCAGCATCCCCTCGAGCATCAGGTGGGGCCGAAGCTCCATGACGTAGCGGTCCTTGATCGTCCCGGGCTCACCCTCGTCTGCGTTGACGATCACGTACCGAGGGGTCGGCTCGCCGGCAAGCGCCTCCCACTTGACCCCGGTCGGGAACCCGGCGCCTCCGTACCCCGCGAGCCCGGACGCCTTGAGCTCGGCGACGATCTCCTCACTCGCCGGCAGGTCGCGGAAGGCGGCGTACTCGGTCGAGTCCGGCTCGTGCAGGCCCAAGACGGAGCCCTGGTTGGTGCGGCGTGTGACTCCGGGCTCGACCCGGTCGCCCCTCATGAGGACCGGCGCGATGTCGCAATGGCCGAGGCACTCGACCGGAATCACCGGCGCGCCGTCTGCTCGCTCATGCTCGCGTGCCAGGAGGTTGCGGGCCCCCAGGCAGTCGCAGACGGGGCCGATGCAGACGCGCACAGCATCGGTCGGCACCTGCAGGAATGAGTAAAAGGAGACGACCTCGTGCACCTCGCCGCGCCTGATGTTCATGCGGTCGGCGACGGCGTCCGAGAGCTCGGGCGTGATAGGCCCGACCTCGCGGCGGACGCGCCCGAGATTGTCGAGAAGACGCGTGCGCTCGGTCGGCAGCTCCTCGAGCAAGGCAGGGAGTCTGAGAACGTCGATGCGCCGATTATGGTCTCTGCCATGCAAGGCGAGCTGACCGACCTCACGAGCCGCCTCGTGGCGATCGACTCCGTCAATCCGGATCTCGTGCCAGGCGGGTCCGGGGAGACCGAGCTGGTTCGGTTCGTCGCCACTTGGCTCGAGGAGCGAGGCCTCGAGGTCGAACGAGACGACCTTCGTCGGGGCGAGCGCTGGAACGTGATCGGGGTAGCGCGCGGATCGGGCGGTGGGCGCTCGCTCCTCCTGAACGCGCACATGGACACGGTCGGTGTCGCTGGGATGGAGCATCCCTTCGAGCCCCGAGTCGAGGGCGGGCGGCTTCACGGTCGCGGCGCCTACGACATGAAGGGGAGCCTGGCCGCGATCATGCTCGCCGGCGCGCGGGCCCGCGACCTCGGACTACGAGGAGACGTCGTCGTCGCAGCCGTGGCCGACGAGGAGGTTGCGAGCATCGGCAGCGTCGCGCTTTGCCCGAAGTGGCAGACGGACGCAGCGATCGTCGCCGAGCCGACCGAGCTCGAGCTGGCGGTGGCCCACCGCGGGTTCGTCTGGCTCGACATCGAGAGTGCGGGACGGGCCGCCCATGGCTCGCGCCCCGAGCTCGGCGTCGATGCGATCGCCAAGATGGGGCGAATCCTGGTTGGCCTCGAGGGGCTCGACCGGGAGCTCCGCGCCAACCCGACGCACCCATTGCTTGGAAGCGGCTCGCTACACGCGTCGCTGATCGAAGGCGGCCAGGAGCTCTCTTCGTATCCCGATCGCTGCCTCTTGCGCGCCGAGCGCCGCACGATCCCCGGTGAGACCGCCGAGTCCGTCGAAGAGGAGTTCAGGCGTGTCGTCGCCGAGGCCGCCGCTTCGGACGCCGACGTTCGCGCGGAGGTCACGGCCACGTTCTCGCGCGAGCCGTTCGACGTGGCCGAGGAGGAGGCGATCGTCCAGTCGGTCCGGCGTCAGGCGGGCGCCGTGCTCGGCCGGGATCCGCGGATCGTCGGCGTACCCTTCTGGACAGACGCCGGCCTCCTCGCGCAGGCCGGGGTGCCCACCGTGCTCTTCGGCCCCGCGGGCGAGGGCGCACACGCCGTCGTCGAGTGGGTCGACCTCGAGTCGGTCGAGCGCTGTGCCGAGGTTTACCTCGCGGTTGCGGCCGAGCTCTGTGCGTGAGCTGTCACGAGCCGGTGCGGCGCCCGCTCCATTTCGTGCGTCACTCGAGCGTTCCTCGGCGTTAGGCTGGACGCGAGCAGGGGGCGGGTCGGGACCCGCAGTCAGACGCGCGAAGATTGTCAAGCGATCTGGATCTACCCTTAGGACATGACTGCGCCGCTCGCTTACGGCGCCGGGCGGCTAGATGTGATGCGTTTCCCCGGCGGCCTCACGGAACCTGACGAGGTCGCGGTCGAGGAGCCGCTCGAGATTCGGGTGAACGGAGCTCCCGTCGCCGTGACGATGCGAACGCCGGGCCACGACGAGGAGCTCGCGCTCGGCTTCCTGCTCTCCGAGGGACTGCGGCCGACCGGGGCCTCGCCGTCCGCAGACCTGGCCGCGAACACGATCGAGGCGACGGCCGAGGGGTTCGACCCGGCCCGCCTTGCGCGGAACTTCTACACGACGTCCTCTTGCGGGATCTGTGGCAAGGGAGCGCTCGAGGCGATAGCCGTCGACGCGCCGCGGGTCACGAGCGACCTCCGGGTTCCAGTAGCGCTCGTGACCGGGTTGCCGGATCGCTTGCGCGAGGCCCAGCCGACGTTCACCGCCACCGGCGGCCTGCACGCCACCGGGCTCTTCGACGAACGTGGGGAGCTCCTCTGCGTCCGCGAGGACGTGGGGCGCCACAACGCGATGGACAAGGCGATTGGCTGGGCCTTCGGCGCGGGTCTCCTGCCGCTTGGCCGCCACGTCTTCTGCGTCAGCGGGCGGCTTTCCTTCGAGCTCGTCCAGAAGGCGGCGGTGGCGGGTTGCCCGCTCGTCGCCGCCGTCGGAGCGCCCTCGACGCTGGCGGTGGATCTGGCAGGCGACCGCGGCCTCACCCTGTGCGGCTTCGTCCGGGACGGTCGCATGAACGTCTACTCGGAGTCGTGGCGCCTCGAAGCGTGACAGGCGTCCTCCTCGTGGGGGGCGCGAGTAGGCGCTTCGGGTCGCCGAAGGCGCTTGCTCGGTTCCAGGGCGAGCAGCTCGCCGAGCGCGCCCATCGAACCCTCATGGAGGCGTTCGAAACCGTCATCGCCGTCGGGAAGGAGGCGGACCGGTTGCCGCTTCCGTTCCCCGTACACGATGACGGCAGCGAGACGCGGGCGCCGATCGTCGGCGTCGCCGCGGCGCTTCGCCTGGTCGAAGGCGACATCGCGGTCTGCCTGCCGACTGACATGCCCTTCGTGTCGGCGGGCTTCCTGCGCGCGCTGGCCGAGGCAGCTCGCGAGGCCGACGCCGCGATGCCGTCGACCGGCCCGCTGCCGGGCGCCTACCGGCGGACAGTTCTTTCCGTGCTCGAGCGGCGGATCGAGGCAGGCGAGCTTGCGCTTCGGGACGCGCTTCGCGAGCTCCGAACGTGCGTCGTCGACGCTAACGAACGGGAGCTGCGGAACGTCAACACCAGGGATGACCTTGTTGCTTAGTGCCTCCTGGCCGAGCGCGCTCGTGGCACTAGTCCTGGTCGCGGGCCTGGCCGCGGTCGTCTTGATGAACCAGCGGACGCGCAGACGGTTCCACGAGCGCCAGGAGGCCGACCGTGAGCGCGGCCAGGAGCCGTCCGGCTAGGCGGAGCCAGCGACGGCCGCGAGCCCACGCGAGGTCAGGATCCGCTCGCGGTCGGGGCCGGTGCCGACCATGCAGACCTCGACGCCGAGAGCGTCCTCGACGAAGGCGACGTAGCGGCGGGCGGCGGCCGGGAGGTCGCCGAGGTCGCCGAGGTCGTCCAGCGACTCCTCCCAGCCGGGCAGCGACTCGTAGACGGGGCGCGCGTGGTGGAAGTCGCTCTGGTGGGCGGGGAACTCCGATGTCTCATTGCCGTCGGGCAGTCGGTAGCGGACGCAGACCGGAAGCTCCGGGAAGGCCGAGAGGACGTCCAGCTTCGTCATCGCGAGCGAGGTGAGGCCGTTGACCCGGACGGCGAACCGGAGGGCGACGAGATCGAGCCAGCCGCAACGGCGCTCGCGGCCCGTCGTCGTCCCGTACTCGGCGCCGAGCTCGCGCACGCGTGCGTGGTCGGCGCCCTGGATCTCGGTCGGGAAGGGCCCCTCACCCACGCGCGTGACGTAGGCCTTGGCGACTCCCACCACGGTGTCGATTCGCGTCGGGCCGATTCCCGTCCCGGTCGCCGCCGCGCCCGCGGTCGGGTTCGAGGAGGTGACGAACGGATACGTGCCGTGGTCGAGGTCGAGCAGCGTCCCCTGCGCGCCTTCGAGCAGGACCCTGCGGCCCTCATTGAGCGCGTGGTCGACGAGCAATGACGTGTCGGCCACGTACGGTCGAAGGCGCGCGGCGAGCGTTTCCACCCGCTCGGCGAGATCCTCGACCGCCAGCGGTGCGGCACGGTAGACGCGGACGAGGATCTCGTTCTTCTCCGCGAGCGCCGTCTCGAACTTCTGCCGCAGGATCTTCGGGTCGAGCATGTCCTGGACGCGGATCCCGATGCGGGCGGACTTGTCGGCGTAGGCGGGGCCGATCCCGCGGCGCGTCGTCCCGATCTGGAGCTGCCCGAGGCGCCGCTCGCTCGCCGAGTCGATCGCGACGTGCCAGGGCATGATCACGTGCGCGTTTCCCGAGACCCGCAGGTCGGCGGTCGAGATTCCACGCGCCTCGAGCTCGTCCAGTTCGCGCACGAGCAGCTCGGGGTCGACCACGCAGCCAGGCCCGACGACGCAGACCTTCCCCTCGTAAAGCACCCCCGAGGGGACGTGGTGGAGCTTGAACGTTTCGCCGTCGCGGACGATCGTGTGACCCGCGTTCGGGCCGCCTTGGTAGCGGCAGACGACGTCCGAGTGCTGGGCGAGCAGGTCGACGATCTTGCCTTTGCCCTCGTCGCCCCACTGCGCGCCGACGATCACCGTGGCGGGCATCCGCCGAGAGCCTAGACCTCGCCCCGGTTAGACCGCGGCCAGGTCGGCGAACTTGGCGTACTGCGCGATGAACGAGAGCTTGACCTTGTCGGTCGGGCCGTTTCGGTGCTTCGCGATGATCACCTCGGCCACCCCGGGGTCCGCCGAGTCCTCCGGGTTGTAGTAGTCGTCGCGGTAGATGAAGGTGACGATGTCGGCGTCCTGCTCGATCGAGCCTGACTCGCGCAGGTCGGAGAGGATCGGCCGCTTGTCGTGACGTTGCTCGACCGCACGCGAGAGCTGGGACATCGCGATGATCGGGACGTCGAGGTCACGCGCGAGCACCTTGAGCGCCCGCGAGATCTGCGAGACCTCCTGCACTCGGTTCTCGGGGTTCGTGCCCGAGGTCATCAGCTGGAGGTAGTCGATCAGGATGAGGGCAAGGTCGGGGTGCTTCGACTTCAGTCGCCGGGCCTTGGAGCGGATCTCCATCATCGTGATCGAGCCCGTGTCGTCCACGTAGACGGGGGCCTTCGCGAGGCGGTCGCACGCGGCCGTCAAGCGCGGCCAGTCGTCGGAGGCGAGGCGCCCGGTTCGAAGGCGGTGGAGCTCGACCTTCGCCTCGGCGCACATGAGGCGCTGGGTCACCTCCGCCTTCGACATCTCGAGGGTGAAGAGCGCCACAGGCCGGCCGTGACGGACGGCGACGTTGGCAGCCATTCCGAGGCCGAGGGCGGACTTCCCCATCCCGGGACGCGCCGCGATGATCACGAGGTTCCCATCCTGAAAGCCCGACGTGTTGCGGTCGAGGTCGCGGAAGCCCGACGGGACGCCCGTCACGTCGGCGCCGAGCTCGTACAGGTGGGTGATCCGCTCGAAGCTCTCCTTCAGGAGGTTCTCGATGTGGCTGAACTCGCTGGTCGCGCGCTCCTGCCCGAGCTCGAAGACGATCTGCTCGGCGCGGTCGACGAGGCCCGGCGTGTCGCCCGGCCTGTCCCAGCCGAGACGGGCGATCTCGCCCCCGGCACGGATGAGCCCGCGGAGGATGGCCGTTTCGTGGACGATCTGCGCGTAATGGCCCGCATTCGCGCTCGCCGGGACGAGCGCGGCGAGCTCGTGGACGCGCTCAGCGCCGCCCACCGCCTCCACCTCGCTTCGCTCGTCCAGCTCGTCGACGAGCGTGATCGCGTCGACCGGCTCGCCCTTTCCGTAGAGGCTGAGCGCGGCCCGGTAGATCTTCGCGTGGCTCTCGCGGTAGAAGTCATGGCCGTCCGAGTCGAGGACCTCGCTCACGGCCGCGATCGCGTTCGGCGACAGCATCATCGCGCCGAGGACGGACTCCTCGGCATCGAGGTTCTGCGGCGGGACGACCGCCGTTTCAACCGTAGCTTGGGCCATGTCGTGCCGGCCATTAGACATGACGACCGTGGGCGTGTCACCCATGGGCACCCGCCCGCTCGTCCACAATACGAATCAGCCCATTTGCAGCCATTATGGAACTGATGTTCGCAGGGTGGCCGGACGGTAGTACCCCGCCCGAGGAGAAATCTGTGGAGAGCGCCGAGCGCTCAGAGCGGGAACTTCGGAGGTTCGCCCACAGCGTGTTAGCCGGGGCGTGGACAATCAGGCTTCGGGCTCGCGCTCCTCGGCGTCGGCCGTCGCTTCGTTGTCGTCGCCGGGCGCTGCCTCCGGAACCAGGGCACCTTCGCCGAGCTCCTCCCCGTCGGACGCTACGGCGGCCTCGGGCTCGTCCAGGAACTCCTCCTCCAGCGCAGCGGCGGGCGCGCGCTCGGCCTCGAGCGCCGCAGCCTCGGCTGCGTCCTCGGCCTCCCAGGCCGCGAGCTCGCCTTCGGACGGAAGCTCGCCCCCCTCCGGCACGACGAGCGTCTTGACCTCGACCCGGACGTCCTCGAACACGTCGATCGGCACCTCGTAGCGGCCCACGCGCTTGATCGGCTCGGCCAGGTGGATCTTCCGCCGGTCGACCCGAACCTTCCGTGCCCGCCAGAGTTCGTCGGCGATGTTGGTCGGCGTCACGGACCCGAAGAGCGTGCCGCGGGGGCCGGCGCTCACGTCGAAGCGCAGGACGGTCTTGCGGAGCGTCTCCGCGATCTCCTCTGCCTGCTCGACGCTCCGCGCCTCGTGGCGGGCGCGCTGTGCCTCTCGCTTCTCGAGCTCGGCCACACGAGCCGCCGTCGCGGGCTCAGCGAGGCGACGTGGCTCGAGGTAGTTCCGCATGTAGCCGCGGGCGACGTTCACGACCTCGCCGCGCAGCCCGACCTTGTCGACGTCCTGGAGGAGAATGACTTCCATGCGCCCGGGCTAGCCGCCGACGTAGGGAAGGAGCGCCATCTCTCTCGCGCGCTTGACGGCGACCGCGATCTGCTCCTGGTGGCGCCGGCACGCGCCGGTGATCCTGCGCGAGCGGATCTTCCCCTTCTCCGAGATGTAGCGCCGGAGCTGGTTGTAGTTCTTGTAGTCGACCTCGTCGATCTTCTCCTTGCAGAAGTAACAGCTCTTCCGGCGGCCCCCGCCGGTCGCCGGGCCCGTACGGCGCCGCGTCCCCTGCTGCTCTCGCTTGCCCTTGGGTGGCATCGGTCTCCTTCTAGAAGGGGATGTCGTCGTCGCTCGAGGCCGGCCCGAAATCGGACTTGTCGGCGCGGACGTCGCCCGCAGGGACGTACTGCGCCTGGCCCTGGCTCTCGCCGTCGCTGCGCCCGCCGAGGAACTGGACGCTGTCGGCGATGATCTCGACGGCCTGGCGCTTCGTCCCGTCCTGGGCGTCCCACTCGCGCCAGTCGAGGCGGCCATCCACGCCGACGGGGCGGCCCTTCGAGAGGTACTGGGCGCAGCTCTCACCCTGGTTGCCCCAGACCGTTACGTCGAAGTAGTTGGGTTTCTCGCCCCACTCACCGCTCGCCTGATCCTTCTGGCGCGTGTTGACCGCGATCCGGAGCTTGCAGACGGCGGTGCCGCTCGGCGTGTGCCGGAGCTCCGGGTCCCGGGTCAGGTTTCCGACGAGGACGACACGGTTGATGTTCGCCACGGTGGTGCCTCCTTCTCTC
>JACCXC010000091.1 GCA_013697275.1 Actinomycetota bacterium
GAGAAGCCGTAGACGTCACGGACATGGTTTCGGTAGACGGCTTCAAACGAGCCGTCGAAGTCGCGCCGGAGCTTGTACGCGAGGAGGGGGGTCATTCGCTTCCTTCGGAAAACGTTGCTTGTGGCCCCGTAGATGCGCGCCGCGGTCGAACCTTGCGGGGTGCTTACACGTCGGCTCTATGCCCTAGCAGCCGCTTTCTGACGCTTGTTGGGAAGATGGATAGCACGTCCGAGCGCTACGAGGCCGGCCTCCTTGACCGCCTCGGAGAGCGTCGGATGGGCTGCCATGCCGTCCGCGACGGTCTCGACGGTCGACTCCGCGTCGAGCGCGACGACCCCCGCCTCGATCAGATCGGTCACGTGCGGGCCGACCATGACGATCCCGAGGAGCTCGCCGTAGCGGGTCTCGTGGATCGACTTCACCCATCCGACCGTCTCGTTCTGCCTCATCGCGCGGCCGTTCGCGGCCCAGGGAAATCTGCCGACGGCGACGTCATCTCCATGCTGCTCGCGCGCCTCCTGCTCGGTCAAGCCGACGCCCGCGATCTCGGGGTCGGTGTAGATCGGCCGCGGAACGCCGCGGTTGTCGACGACCGTCTCGTGGCCGAGCGCGTTCTCGGCGGCGACCTCGCCCTCGCGGAAGGCCGTGTGGGCGAGCTGCCAGTAGCCGGCGCAGTCGCCGACGGCGTAGATGTGCTGAACCGTCGTCCGCCGGTGCTCGTCGGCCGCAATTCCCTTCTTTCGGTCGAGCTCGACGCCGATTTCCTCCAGGCCGAGGCCCTCGACGAGCGGTCCGCGGCCGGTCGCGACCAGCATGAGCTCGGCCTCCACCGTCTCGCCCTCGCCGAAGTGGATCGTCAGCGCGTCGCCCTGCTCCTCCACCTTCGTGCACGTCTTCTCCAGGTGGACAGTGATGCCGCGCTTCTTGAACTGCTTCAGGAGCTCCTTCTGGGCGTCGGCGTCCTCGGCCGGGATGACCGTCGGGAGCATCTCGATGATCGTCACCTCTGTGCCGAAACGCGCGAAGATCGAGGCGAACTCGCAGCCGATGATCCCGCCCCCGAGGATGACCAGGCGCTTCGGCACCACGGTCTGCGCGAGGAGGCCGGTCGAGTCGACGCAGCGCGCCGAGTCGATCCCTTCGATCGGCGGGCGGAGCGGATAGGAGCCGGTCGCGACGATCGCGCTCTTGAAGCTCACGTCCTCCCCGCCCTCGACGGCGATCGTGTTCGCGTCCTTGAAGCGGCCGGTGCCCTTGACCCACTCGACGCCGGCGGCCTTGAAGAGAACCGCGACACCGCCCGTCAGCTGCTTCACGATCGCGGACTTCCACTCGTTGGCCTGGCCGAAATCGAGCTCGGGCGCGCTGACGTTGACGCCGAGCTTGCCGAAGGTCTCCTCGGCCTCCTTGAGCGCGAAGGCGGTCTGCACCCACGCCTTCGTCGGGATGCAGCCGACGCGCAAGCACGTGCCGCCGAGCGCGTCCTCCTTGTCGATGCAGACGGTCTTGGCTCCGAGCTGCGCCGCGCGAATCGCCGCGGTGTAGCCGCCCGGACCGCCGCCGAGAACGGCGACGTCACACTCCATGTGGGCTCCTCTGCCTAGGTCGCTTCCGGAGCGATCCTAGCGGCGCGCGTCGCACCCCGGACGCGAGTCCCCGCGAGCGCGACGAGCGCAGCAGCGAAGAGGCCGACCGCAGCGACGAGGATGGCCGTCCGAGGCGACGCCACCCGGTTCACGAGCGGGGCGGCCGCGACGGCCCCCATCATCGTCGTCGTGAAGAAGGCCGACGCGAGCCCGAAGACGCGCCCGTAGTAGGCCGGGTCGGCCTCGCGCTGCACGATCGTCTCGAAGAGGACGTCCGTCGTCCCGTCGAGGAAGCCGATGAAGGCCAGGAGCAGGAGCGCGGTCGGTGCGTGCTCGGTGTAGGCGAGCGTCGCGAAGAGGGCGCACATGAAGAGAAGCGCCACGCCGATCCAGCGCCCGCCCGTCTCGCCCACACGGGCGAACCCGACGACCGCCTCGCCGGCCGCGAGGCCGCCGGCCAGGGCCGCGAGGCCGAATCCGTACGCGCCGGGCCCGAGCCCGAGCTCTCCGTCCAGGAAGCGCGGGAGCGTCGCGTTCGTGAGACCGGTCGCCACGGTCGCGGCCGCGAAGGCGCCCACGACGACGAGCAGCAGGCGCCGGTCGAGGAGGTAACGGATCCCGGCCACGATGCTGCTCCGCTCGTGGCTCCCTCCCGCGACGACGCCAACGTGGGCCCGGACACTCCAGTATAGGGCTGCCGCGAGGCCGAAGGTGCAGAGGTCGAAGGCGAGCGCGAGCGCCGCATCGGAGGCGGCGAGCGCGATGCCGGCGAGGAGCGCCCCGAGCGCCATCGCAGCGTCCTGCGCAAGCCCGAGGCCGGCGTTTCCGGCCGCGAGCTCATCGTCCTCCAGGATGGACGGAACCATTGCGCGGAGGGTCGCCGCCGAGACGGCCGCGAGCACGCCCGAGACCGCCACGGCCAGGAACGCGAGAGCGCGCACGTCGATCAGGATCCCGACGAGGGCCCCGGCCACGACCACGCCGCGCGTGAGCTCCATCCAGACGAGGAGGCGGCCCTTGGGCAGGCGGTCGACCACGGCCGCGGCGACTCCGCCGCCGATGATCGGCGGGATGAGGCGGACGAGCATGAGCCCCGCGACGTGGGCGGTCGACTGGGTCTCCTCGTAGATCCACCCGATCAGGGCGGCGATCGTGAGCCAGTCACCAAGGTGGGAGATCAGTTTCCCGCACGCGAGGTTGCGGAAGGCGCGGACGCGAAGCGGGCGAAAGAGCCGCCTCGCGACCAGCGCGCGCTCAGGGCCTCCACCGGTCGTGACGGCGACGATCAGGCCGACCATCCCGATTCCGATCAGGATGTCGCCGACCGAGAAGACGTTCGTCAGGGGAAAGCTCTTCGGGAGCGCAAAGACGTCGCCGAGCCAGGTCAGGTGCTCGCCGCCGATCTTCACGTTGGAGGAACCGTCGACCGTCTCGAGCCCGGAGGCCCGGGCGGCCACCTCCGAGACGGGCATGTGCCCGCCGTTCGCGACGATCGCGGCGCTGTTCATGGCCATCCCGAGCGAGAGCGGCAGGAGCGCCAGGTTGCGCGCGTTCGCGAACGCGAAGACGAAGAGGAGCCCGTAGCTCCCGAGGTGGATGGGCGTGTCGAGATCCGACGACGCAAGGTGGAAGAAGAGGAGAAGCTGAAGACCGAGCGCCGCGAAGACGGACCACGAGTGGCGGAACTCGATCTCGAGCAGGCGCGAGAGCCGGCCCCCGAGGACGAGGGCGAACATGACGCCGAGGGCGATGGACGGCAGCAGGAACACGACTGAGAGGGCTATCGGTGGAACGGGTCGCGCGTTTTAGATCCAGTTCAAAAAAGATCTACGACCGACCCCTTCCTGGGGCCGGCCGTAGCGGAGGGTTAGTCCGAAAACCGGCTGATTACCACTTCCAGCCGGCGCCTGCCGCGAGCACGAAAGCCGCGAGAAGGCTGTACCGGAAAACCCAGGTCCGAAGCCGCAGCATAAGTTCCTCCTTGGATTGCTGCCTGTCGGCGAATAGGTCGGCAGCGCGGGAAGGCCGGCTCCATCCCTCGAATGGTGGAGGCCAGGCGCCCCTCGTCAGAGGGATGCCCGGGCGAAAAACCCGCGCCGATATTGGTCGGAGCATCGACTGGCAAGACGATGGAACAGACTGCGGCCCCTGATTCTCTGGACACGCGCGTCCCGGGCGGAATTCCTCCCGCCCCGACTGCGCTGCTTCCGCTTCCCGGCTCGCGCGAGGTAACGCGAGTCCTGCCGGTCGCCGCACCAGTAATCGCGGCCGGCGTCGCGGCCGTTCTCGCCGCGGCCCTCACCTTTGCCACGGGCGACTGGGGGCTCGCCGTCATCGGCGGGCTCATCGTCCTCCTCGGCGCCTCGGCGTTCGCCGAGGCCTTCCCCGTCCCGCTCGAGCCGGCCGGCTACGTCTCTCTCGCAGCCGTGTTCGTCGTCGGCGCGGCGGTCACGTACGGCTGGCCCGCAGCCGTCATGGTCGCGTTCCTCACCGGGGCCGTCGTCGACGTGTTCGGGCGAAAGCCCACGATCCGCGTCGCCTACAACAGCGCGAACTACGCGCTCAGCGGTCTTGCGGCCGGCGTGGCGGTCCAACTCGGCATGCAGGGCGGGCACGTCGCCTGGCTGATCGTCGACGTCTTCCTCGGCGCCGTCGGGTTCTACGTCGTGAACGTGCTCCTGACGGCGGCGGTCATCTCGCGCTGGACCGGCGAGCCGCTCGTCGAGCTCGTCTCGCAGGGTCTGCGCACGACCTGGGCCCCCTTCGGGATCATGGCCTCGGTCAGCCTCATGCTGGCGGTGCTGTGGGCCGAGTCGCCGTTCCTCGCGGTCGCCCTGATCGGGCCGCTCGTCGCCGTCGCCCTCTACCAGCGCTCCATGCACAAGGCCATGAAGGCGATGCGCCTCGCCCTGACCGACGCCGCGACGGGCCTCGGCAACAAACGTCACTTCGAGGAGCTCCTCCAGCGCTACCTCGACCGGGCGGACGAGGAGCACTCGCCGCTCACTCTCTGTCTGATCGACCTGGACAACTTCAAGGGGATCAACGACCTCTTCGGCCACCCGGTCGGCGACCGCGTGCTCTCGCAAATCGCAACGCGCCTGCGCCGTGGCGGCGAGTCGTTCCGCCTCGGCGGAGACGAGTTCGCAATCCTGCTGCCCAACCGGGACGCCGACGAGGGCTTCGCGATCGCACAGTCCGTCGCGCGGCGGATCGCCGAGGCCAAGTACGACCACGGCGGCGCCGTGACGGCCTCGATCGGCGTCGCCACGTACCCGCAGAAGGATCTCGACCGCGCCGAGCTCGTCCGCGTGGCCGACAAGGCGCTCTACCAGGCCAAGGGCCACGGGAAGGCTCGAGTCCACGTCTACCTCCCCGACGCTCGCATGACGCCGGCCGCCCCGCGCCCGCTGCTCGTCCCCGGACGCGTCGCAGGCCTGCGCCACGCTGCGAGCGCCGCGCACGCCGTAGTCGCGCGGGACGTCTACATCGGAAACCACTCGCACAACGTCGGGGAGCTCGCGGCTCGCATCGCCCACCGGCTCGGGCTCGACCACGACCAGGTCGAGCTCCTCCGCGTGGCCGGGAACCTCCACGACATCGGGAAGCTCCTCGTTCCGGAGGACATCCTGCACAAGCCGGGGCAGCTCACGCCCGCCGAGCGGATCGTCGTCGAGCGCCACTCGGAGATCGGCTACCGCATGCTGGACGCGCTTTCGATCGATCCGATCGCCCTCTGGGTGCTCCACCTCCACGAGCGTTGGGCGGGCGACGGATACCCGAACGGCCTCGCCGGCGAGGACATCCCGATCGCCTCGCGGATCCTCTTCGTCGCCGACAGCTACGACACGATGACGACCGACCGCGTCTACCGCTCGAAGGTCTCGCGCGCCGAGGCGCTCGACGAGCTGGATCGGTGCGCGGGGGCGCAGTTCGATCCGGCGGTGGTCGCTGCGACCCGCGCTGAGCTCGAGCACGCCCCGCTCGAGCTCGTCCTGCCCGCTTCAGCGTAGAGACCGGACGTCCCCGGAAACAACGAGGGCGGCACATGTGCCGCCCTCGCCTGACCCGGGGGAAATCCGGTCGCCAAGGAGTGTGCGGGTTCCCAACGGCGCGCGCATCACTCTCCCGAGTGAACCGCTCGTACTGCATGACTCGCGCAGGAGCGGCTACAGGTCTTGCGTCAGCTGGACACGGTTGCCGTCGGGGTCGTAGACGTCGACCAGGCGGATCGTCCCATGAATCTCGAGAACGACGCCGACCTCGACCCCCTGCTCGCGCAGCCGGGCGGCTTCCCCCTTCACGTCGGCGACGTCGACCGCGAGCACGGCCCCCGTCGGCTCGTCGGATTCGACGAGCGCGAGCTCGGCGCCTTCGCGCGCGAGGCGCATCCAGCGAGCCTCGTCGTCTCGGTAGAGCTCCTGGAAGCCGAGCTTGCCCAGGTAGAAATCGCGCGCCGCGTCGAGATCGCGGACGCCGTACCACACGCTCACGCGCCGAGACTACGCCATGAGCCCCGGCTCCTCCAGAAACTCCTTGACGGAGCGAAGGAACTCGGAGGCAGTGGCTCCGTCGACCGAACGGTGGTCGCAGGAGAGCGTCATCGCCATGAGCGGCCGGGCGACGATCTCGCCGTCCGCGACGACCGCGCGCTCCTCGATCGCCCCGACAGCGAGGATCCCAGCCTGCGGCGGGTTCAGGACGGCGACGAAGCGCTCGACCCCGTACATCCCGAGATTCGAGATCGTGAACGTCCCGCCCTCGAGATCGGCCTGCTGAACCTTTCCCGCGCGCGTCCGCTCGACCAGGTCGGCGCGCGCGTCGGCGAGCTCCTGGATGGAGCGGCGCTCGCAGTTCCGGATGACCGGGACGAGCAAGCCGCCGGGAATCGCGACGGCGATCCCGATGTCCGCGGTCGGAAAGAGCCGCACTTCGTCGCCTGCGAAGTGGGCGTTCACCTCCCGGTGGCGCATGAGCGCGACCGCGCACGCCTTCGTCAGGACATCGGAGAAGGTCGGCTTGGCGTCACCCTCCCCCATGCGCCCGACAAGCGCCTCGCGCACGCGCATCGCGGCGCGCATGTCGGCGGACATCGCGATCTGAAAGTGCGGCGTCTGCCACGCCTCGGTCATCCGGCGGGCGATCGTGCGCCGCATGGTCGAGAGCTTCACGGTCTCGATCTCGCCGGCCGGTAGCGGCGCGGCGGCGCGGCCCGAGGCCGGAACGGGCCCAGCGCCCTCGATGTCCTCGGCGACGATGCGACCTTCCGGCCCGGTGCCGCGCAGGCTCGCCAGATCGACGCCGCGCTCCTTGGCGAGGCGGCGCGCAAGCGGCGAGGCCTTGACGCGCGCCCCGTCGGCCCGCGGCACGCTCACCTGGGTCGGCTTATCCTCGGTCGAGGCCTCGCGGCCGCGCTCGCGTTCGTCCTCGCGCGCGATCCCGGGCTGGCCCTCCTCGGCCGGCTCGTCCTCGGTCACCTCGGTCGGATCCTCGGCTTCCCCCTCGGGGCCGGCGCCGTTTCCGCTCGGCGCGTCCGTGACCGTCTCTCCCTCCTCGCCGATCACCGCGACGGGCTTACCCACCTCGACTTCCCCCTCGCTCACAAGGATGCGCAGGAGCACGCCCGCAGCGTCGGCCTCGACCTCCTGGGTCACTTTCTCCGTGTCCAGCTCGTAGAGCGGCTCGCCCTTCTCCACCCGGTCGCCCTCGGACTTGAGCCAGCGCGTGATCGTGCCGGACTCCATGCCCTGGCCGAGTCGGGGAAGCGTGACGTTGCTAGCCATTGCCGTTCCGGCCAACGGTGCGCTTGATCGCCGCGAGCACGTCCTCCTCGTGCGGGATGACGTACGCCTCCATCACGGGGGCGAAGGGAAGCGGCGAGAAGCGGGCGCCCACGCGCTCGACCGGCGCGTCCAGATAGTCGAAAGCGCGTTCCTGGACGAGCGCGGCCACCTCGGCCCCGAAGCCCATGCGGACGATCGCCTCGTGCGCGACCACGCAGCGGTTCGTCTTCTTCACGGAGGAGACGAGCCCCTCCTCGTCAAGCGGGAGCAGCGTCCGGGGATCGAAGACCTCGACGGAGATGCCATCCTTCTCCGCGTCCGCCGCGGCGGCGAGCGCCTCGTGCACGAGGCGCCCCGTGGCGACGACGGTGACGTCTTCGCCCTCACGATGGATCCGGCCCTGGCCGAGCTCGATCGGCTCGATCTCGGCCGGCACCTCGCCCTTGATCCCGTACAGGGTGCGGTGCTCGAAGAAGACGACCGGGTTGTCGTCGTAGATCGAGCGGAAGAGGAGCCCGCGGACGTCCTCGGGCGTGGACGGAAAGACGACCTTCAGGCCAGGGACGTGGACGAACCAGGCTTCGAGCTGCTGCGCGTGCTGGGCGCCCGGGCTCCAGCCTGCTCCGCCCTGCGTTCGCACCGTGAGCGGCACCTTCAGCTGGCCGCCCGACATGTACCGGTGCTTGGCCGCCTGGTTCACGAGCTGCTCCATGGCGAGCGTCGTGAAGTCCTGGTACATGATCTCGACGATCGGGCGCATGCCCGCCATCGCTGCACCGACGCCGGCGCCGACGATCGCCATCTCGGAGATCGGCGTGTTGCGCACGCGCTCGGGGCCGAACTCCTGGAGCATCCCTTGCGTGACGCCCATGGAGCCGCCCATCTCGGCGATGTCCTCGCCCATGATGAAGACGTCGCCGTCACGGCGCATCGCCTCGCTCATGGCGTCGCGCACGGCCTCGCGGTAGGTGATCTCGGGCATCGGCGTCTACTCGGCGTAGATGTTCTTCAAGGCGTCCTGCGGCTCCGGATCCGTGCCGTTCTTCGCGAACTCGACCGACCCGTCGACGAGCTCGGCGATCTCGCGCTCCATGGCGTCCCACTCGTCGTCCGGGACGTCGAGCGTCGCGCGCAGGCGGTCGAGGGGATCCTGCGTCCGGCGAAGCTCGCGGATCTCTTCCTTGGGCCGGTAGACCTGCGGGTCGCCGATGTAATGGCCGGTCAGACGGAAGGTCTCGGCGAGGAGGAAGACCGGGCCGCGGCCCTCGCGAGCGTGCGAGGTCGCCTCGAGCGCGGTCCGGTAGACCACCTCGACGTCCTGGCCGTCCACGGTCATCGCGGTCATCCCGAAGGCCTCAGCGCGCTTCGTCAGGTCCTCGATCGGAAGCTGCTGGTGCGCGGGCGTCGACTCCGCGTAGTGGTTGTTCTCGCAGACGAAGACGGCGGGCACCTTCCAGAGCTGCGCCAGGTTCAGCGCCTCGTGGAACGTCCCGATGTTCGTCGCACCGTCGCCGAAGAAGGCGAGCGCGACCCGGGGCTCGCCGCGCAGCTTGTACGCAAGCGCAGCACCGACGATCGCGGGCAGGCCCCCGCCGACGACCGCGTTCGCGCCCATGTTCCCGTTCTCGACGTCGTACAGGTGCATGGAGCCGCCGTAGCCGCGGCTACAGCCCTCGACCTTGCCGTAGAGCTCGGCCATGAGGGCATTCGGATGCGTGCCCTTCGCGAGCGTGTGCCCGTGCGCGCGGTGCGTCGAGGCGATGATGTCGTCGTCCTCGAGCGCGCGGCAGACCCCCACCGCGACCGCCTCCTGGCCGATCGCGACGTGCAGGAAGCCGGGCAGCTCGCCGGCGCGGAAGCGCTCCTCGACCTTCTCTTCGAAGCGCCGGATGAGGAGCATCTCCCGGAGGAACTCTTTGAGCGTGTCCGGCGAGAGCCCCTTGCTCGTCTTCTCGGCTGTGGCCACGATCCCACGCTAGCATCGCGGCATGCGCCTGTCAGAGCAATGGTCCGAGGTGCTCGCGGAGCTTCCTGGGGGCTGGCGCGCCGCCTCGCTCGAGCTCGCGCCCGACGACCCTGGCTCGGCCGACCGCGTCGCCCTGGTGCTGGGGCCTGCGGCGCCAGGGCGGCAAGGCTCGGCCTTCCGGGTAGACGTTGTCAGCGAATCGCAGCCGTACGGTACGAGCGCCGCGCTCTTTCGGCGCGTCCTCCTGCGCCTCGACGAGGAGGGGATCGGTGGCCGCCTGACCCTTGCCTCGCGCCCGGAGGCCGACGGCGAGGACGAGTTGTCCGTCGCCGGCCCGGGCGCACTGGCCGCGCAGTGGGTGGGCCTCCTCGCCTCCTTGCCGCCTGACTGGTCACACCTCCTCGGCCAGGTCGAGCTCGACTCGAGCGACTACGTCGATCGCGGCGCGCTCCTGATGGCGCCCACGAACCCGTCGCTTCGCGGCGGGCCGAGCTCGCTCCAGTTCCGGGCAGCGCGAACCGTCGGCTACGGCGTGTCGGCGGGGATGGCGCGCCGCTGCTTCGAGCGTCTCGACGGCGAGCAGATCACCGGCCAGGTCTCGATCCTCCACGTGGTCTCCGACGCGCGCCCGGTCGCGACGCAGGGGCCGGTGTGGCGAAGAGGCGGGTCGGTGTGAGCACGCCCGAACGGCCACAGGTCGCATGGAAGGCGATCGAGGCTGACGCTGAGGTCGTGAGCCGAGAAGGTGAGACTGCCGGGCGCGTGAGCCGGATCGTCGGCGACCACAACGCGGACGTCTTCACCGGCCTCGCGATCCTCGTCGGAGCGTTCAGCGGCGAGCGCTTCGTGCCCGCGGAGCGGGTTCAGGGCATCTGGCCCGACCGCGTCGAGCTCGACCTGACGAGCGCCGAGGTCCAGGAGCTCCCGAAGCACGAAGAAGCGCCCACGGTCCGCTGGCAGCCGGGCGCGCTCGGCGGCATCTTCAGCCGGATCTTCGGCGGCCGCCGCCGCCCTTAGCGGACGCGGCGCAAGCGCTCGCGCGGCTCGTCGCTCTCCATCAGCACCGCCTCGAGGAGGTGGAAGGACGAGAGGACGTGCTCGCGGGCGAGGGCCCGCGCGCCGACGGCGCTTCCCGCCGCGATCGCCTCCCGGATCGCGCGATGCTGGCGCATGTTGACGTCGAAGAGCTCGTCAACGTCGACCCGGCCCGCGTTCCAGACGGCCGAGCCGGCGAAGGCCCGCCGAGCGCTCTTCGCGATCCGCTCCACCATCGGCGCGTCCGCGACGCGGTAAACGACATCGTGGAAGGCGTGGTTCGCCCGCACCCAGTCCTGGGTCGGCTCGCGCCGCTCGTCCACGGGTACCCCGCGCAGGCGCTCGGTCGCTCGGGCGAAGCGCTGCTCCGCCCGCTCGAGCTCGGCGAGGTCATCGTCCGTCCGCTTCGACGCGGCGAGCCCGGTCGCCAGGCTCTCGAGCTCCCCGCGGACGAGAAACGCCTCGTAGAGCGCCTTCGGGGCGAGGCTCCGGACGCGCACGCCGCGGTTCGGCTCGAAGGAGACGAGCTCGAGCGCAGCGACCCGGCGAAGGGCCTCCCGGATCGGCGTGCGGCTGACCCCGAAGCGCGCCGAGAGCCCCTCCTGGCGCAGGACTGCGCCCGGCGGGAACTCGCCTGAGACGATTGCCTGCTCGAGTTCGAGCGCGATCTCGTCGGCTTTGGTCGACTCGAGCGTCACCGGGAGGCGGGCGCGAACTGCGCCTCCTCGGTGGAGCCCTTGAGCGCGAGGGTCGAGCTCTTCCCGCCCGTCACCGCATCGACGACCGCGTCGAAGTACCCGGCGCCGACCTCGCGCTGGTGACGCGTGGCCGTGTAGCCCTCTCCCTCAAGCTCGAACTCGCGGCTCTGGACGCGCACGTAGGCGGACATCCCCTCGGCCGCGTAGCCGAGCGCGAGCTCGAACATGGCCTCGTTCAACGAGTGGAAGCCGGCGAGCGTGATGAACTGGAACCGGTAGCCCATCGCGCCGAGCTCGCGCTGGAAGGCCGCGATCTCTCTATCGTCCAGGTGCTTGCGCCAGTTGAAGGACGGCGAGCAGTTGTAAGCGAGGAGCTTGCCCGGGAATTGCTCGTGGACAGCCTCGGCGAAGACGCGCGCCTCCTCCAGGTCGGGCGTCGAGGTCTCGCACCAGAGGACGTCCGCGTACGGGGCATACGCGAGCGCCCGCGCAATCGGCGCCTCTATGCCAGGCCTGACGCGGAAGAAGCCCTCGGCCGTCCGCTCGCCCGTCAGGAACTCGCGATCGGGCTCGTCGACATCGCTCGTGAGGAGAGTGGCGCTCAGCGCGTCCGTGCGGGCTACGAGGACGGTCGGGACGCCGGCGACGTCCGCGGCGAGGCGGGCGGCGACGAGCGTCTTCACGAACTGGCTCGTCGGGACGAGAACCTTCCCGCCCAGGTGGCCGCACTTCTTCTCGGCCGCGAGTTGATCCTCGAAATGGACGCCCGCGGCGCCCGCCTCGATCATCGCGGTCATGAGCTCGAAGGCGTTCAGCGGGCCGCCGAAGCCGGCCTCCGCGTCGGCGACGATGGGCGCGAGCCAGTCGCGGCTCGCGCCTCCCTCGGCCGATTCGACCTGATCGGCCCGCCGGAGTGCGTTGTTCAGCCGCCGAACGAGGGCGGGCGCGCTGTTCGCCGGGTAGAGGCCCTGGTCGGGGTACGTCGAGCCCGCGAGGTTGGCGTCGGCCGCCACCTGCCAGCCGGAGAGGTAGATCGACTTCAGCCCTGCGCGCGCCATCTGCACGGCCTGGCCGCCGGTCATGGCGCCGAGCGAGGCGACGTAGTCCTCCTCCTGGAGCGAGCGCCAGAGCTTCTGGGCTCCCAGGCGCGCGAGCGTGTGCTCGACGACCACCGAGCCCTGCAGGCGCACGACGTCCTCCGCCGAGTACGGGCGCTCGATGCCCTCCCAGCGCTCGTCGCTTCCCCACGCTGCGGTCAGCTGGGCCGCCGTTTCCCCCTGTGCCTTCGTACCGTTCGTCGTCGCGCTCAAGGTCC
>JACCXC010000096.1 GCA_013697275.1 Actinomycetota bacterium
CTCCTCGCCGAGGCGGGGGCGCGCGCGACGGCCAACCTCGTCGAGGTGAACCTCGGGACGACCGAGTCCGACGGCCGGATCGCACGGGCGCGCGAGCACGTCGAGACGGCCCGCGCCTCGGTCGAGCGGGCCCTCGCCGTCGGCCCCTAGCCCTCCTACGACCCCCGGCTATGGGGCGGTGTTGAAGCCCGGCAGGTCCGACTTGTAGACCGCGCCTGCGCGAGGCCCGCCCGTCGCGTCCTCCTTGACGCTCACCAGCAGGCGCTGCTCCCAGTCCCGGTAGTTGCCCTTGCAGGGCGGGCAGGCGGAGACCTTCCGCCCGTCGCGACCCTCGGCGTGACCCCAGAGGCCGCGGGAGAGCAGCCCCTCAGCCTGCTTGCGGCCGCAGAGGCCGCACGTGAGCATGAGCGGCGACACGTCCCTCCCCCCGAGCGAGCCGGTTAGCCCCAGGGACCGATGAAGGGGCCGTTCTTGTCGGTGAGGACGATGATCACGACGATCAGGATGCAGAGGAGCGAGATCCCCCACATGACCGGGGTGACCAGCCGGTGGTGCGCCTGCTCGGGCGGGAACTCCACCTGCCGCTCGCGCCGTCCGCCTCGCTCGCGTGTTCGGGAATCAAGCATCGCGCACCTCCTCTAGTCGCCGGGGTCGGTTGCGGGACCCGCGAGCGGAGGCTGGCTCGGCCCCGGGCCGGGCGGGACGCCGCCGGGCGCGGGAAACCCGCCGGCCGCGCGAAGGAGCGCCTGCTGCGCGGCGAGCTTCCGCTGCTCGAGCCAGACGAAGGCGCCGAGTGCGATCAGCATCAGGGCAACGCCGAGGACCGTCATCACATAGGTCCCGGTTCGGCTGCCGTCCTCGCCGGGCCCGAAGGTCCAGAACGTGCTGATCTCCTCGCCGAGGTCGCTCCAGATGCCCTCCCAGGGGAAGCTGTCGATCACGGCGACCTCCTCTCGTCACCGGGCCTGGCCGCCACCGCGCCCCGCTCTCCGTGGCCGTTGTGAAGCTGGGAGTACGCCTCGAGGAGGATGGCGGCAGAGTCGACCTCCTCGCCGTCCGGCAGCACCACCGTCTCCGGGACACGCTCGAATTCCGGGAAGAAGTCCTGCTGGAACTCGGCCATGTCCAGACCCTCGAGCTCGACCTCGGGCGGCACGCGTAGGAGGTTGAGCTTCTTCAGGATCCACGCGGCGATGAAGCCCGGCAGGAAGCCCAGCGGGAGGAACGCCATCATCCCCATGAGCTGGCCCCCGAAGGAGGTCTCGACGTTGTTGACGCCGGTCGGATAGCCCCCGGCGAAGATGCCGACGAGGAAGACGCCGTAGAAGCCGCACACCCCGTGGACGGCCACCGCCCCCACCGCGTCGTCCAGCCGCAGGCGCCGCTCGATCCAGGTGCCTGCGTAGACAGCGAGCATGCCGCCGGAGGCGGCGAGGAGGTAGGCGAGCGACGGGTGGTACACGTCGGCCCCCGCCGAGACGGCGATGACGCCCGCGAGGCCTCCCGAGAGCGTCCAGAAGGGGTCTCCCCTGCTCGCGAACCATCCGCCGGTGAAGCCGCCGGCGAAGCCGACCGTGATCACGAAGGCGATCGAGCCGAGCGTGGTCGGCGAAAGGTAGATGTTCAGCCAGCCCGGGAAGGTGGTCGACTGGATCACGAGGCAGGCGGCGTAGAACCCGTAGAAGCCGGTGAAGATGAGCATCAGGCCCATCAGGGTGAGATGCGTGTTGTGGCCCCGGAAGGTTCTCGCTCTCCCGGCCATGTCGTACTTGCCGATCCGCGGTCCCAGGTTCAGCAGGACGCCGAGCGTGAACGCCCCCGCCACCCCGTGCACGACCGCGGAGGCGATCGCGTCGTGGAAGCCGAAGCGGGTCGTCAACCAGCCGCCGGCGCTCCAGCCCCAGGCGGCGTCCATGATCCAGACGCCGGAGCCGAGGAGCACTGCGAGCAGGAGGTAGGCGGAGAGGCGGATTCGCTCGATGAGCGCGCCCGACATGATCGAGGCGGTCGTCCACGAGAAGAGGAGGAACGCGAGGAAGAAGACCGCGCTGATGTGATCCTGGAGGTTCGGCCCCATCGCGTCGCTCCACGGTGCGGTGAGGCCACAGAAGCCTTCGAGCGCCGCAGGGCCGTTGTGCCCCGCTCCCCCGAGGAAGCTTCCATTCGAGACGCCGGGAAGCCCAGGCCCGCCTTGCTCGAAGCAGCCGTAGATGTACCAGCCGAAGTAATAGAAGCTCGGCGTGACGACGGCGATGGTGAGGATGTTCTTCATCGCCGTCGACATGATGTTCTTGCGTCGAGCGGCCCCGGCCTCGTACGCCATGAAGCCGGCGTGGATCAGCCACATGATGACGACGGTGAAGAAGTAGAACTGCTCGGCCAGGACGAAGCTGTCGAGCGACAGACTCCCCTCGAGCTCCTCCGCCGTGGCTTGCGCAAGCACGACGAGGTCCGCAGCCAACGCCATCAGCACGCCCTCCTAGGTACGCACGAACCCTGCAACGGGACGCGAGAAACCTAGGGCACCCTCCGGCCGGGTCAAAGCGGCCGAGCCGGCCACATTTCGATCATTAGTTATGGAGACAATCTCCATACGGCGCAAGACGCTAGGAACGCGCGACGCCCTCGACTTCCCCTGTCCGCGCGTCGATCTGGACGACCACGAAGCGCTCGGGCGAGGTGGGGCGGCCCGTGTAGAAAGACACCGCCCAGACGC
Organism: Actinomycetota bacterium; assembly: GCA_013697275.1. Classification (GTDB taxonomy): domain Bacteria; phylum Actinomycetota; class Thermoleophilia; order Gaiellales; family Gaiellaceae; genus JACCXC01. The sequence continues at coordinate 2,717 of JACCXC010000096.1, forward strand.
GACGCTGTGGAATCCCTTGCGCCACGTTGCGGACCTGGACGCCGTCGGGCTCGAAGTCGATCTCGTCGCGGGCGATCTCGATCGCCTCCTCCTTCGAGATCTCGCCCTGCGACGAGGCGCAGCTTCGGGCCCCGACGAAGGCGAGGGCCAGCACGGCGAGGAGCGCGAGCACCTTGCCGAGCGGGCGGTCCCTAAGAGGAAGCCTGCCGGCCTCGGTAGAGGACATAGGCGCGAAGCGCGAGGTAGCCGACGAAGTGCGTCATGAAGACGAGGAGGAGCCACCAGCTCCACCAGGTGAAGTGCGGCCGAAGCTCGCGAAGCTCCATCACCGTGAGGTAGAGCGCGAGCAGGAGGGTGAAGATCACCACGATCGGCGGCGGAACCGGCAGGAAGAGGAGGAGCACGGGGGCCTACCCTAGACTCGGATGGGCGGGATGGGAAAACGGTTCGGGCTCGTCGCTTGGCTCCTCGTCGGGGCGCTCGTCGCGCTCGGGGCCTTCCTCTACGCCCGTGACCAGGCGCGGGGCGGCGGCAAGGCGGTGGAGCCGCCCGCGCGCGGTCTGTCGCACACTCCCGACTACCACGCGCTCTCCGTCTTCCCGGACGACCCCGACCACCTGCTCCTCGGAACGCACGTCGGGATCTACGAGAGCACCGACGGAGGCGTGAGCTGGCGCTTCGCGGGGCTCGAGGGGCAGGATGCGATGCACTTCGCGCGCGACGCCGAGGGGACGCTCTGGGTGGCCGGGCACAACGTCCTCGAGCGGAGCAGAGACGGAGGCCGGACCTGGAGCGAGGTTCGGCCTGCCGGGTTGCCCGGACTCGACATCCACGGGTTCGCCTACGGGGAGGACAACGGGCTCTTCTACGCGGCCGTGGCCGGCGAGGGCATCTACCGGTCGGACGACGGCGGCAGGCGGTTCCGCTCCTTCTCGCAGGACGTCGGGCCTCGCGTTTACGCGCTGGCCGTGACGAAGGACGGCGTGCTCCTCGCCGCCGACTCCGACCGCGGCGTGCTCGAGAACGCGAGCGGCGACGGGGAGAAGTGGTCATCTCTCCTCGACATGCAGGCCGCCGGGCTCGCGACCAACGGGCAGGATCCGCCCGACCGGCGCGTGCTAGCCGCCGGCGAGTCGGTGCAGCTCTTCACCGACTCGGCGCGCTGGCAGAAGGTTCTTTCGCCGGAGGACGGCGCAGGTCCCGTCGCGTTCGCGCCGGGCAACCCGTCGATCGCGTACGCCGTCGGGTTCGACCGGAAGCTCTACCGCTCGGAGGACGGCGGCGAGACCTGGGCTCCCGTCGCCTAGGGCCGCTAGGGATTGGCGATATCGCGTCCCCTTCTCCAGGAGTCGCTAGGGAGCCTGACGGACCCCGCGCGGGCGCTCCGCCCTGGCCGTTCGTCACCCTCACTCTCGTCATGAGGAGTAGCCACTCGGTGCTAGCCGAGTGGCCCCTCCGCCGCCGAGCGCGAGTTCAAGCGGTTGAAGAACGAGGCCGGCCTGACGCCGCTCCGCACGCGTGGCCTCAGCCGAGTTCGGCAGCACGCCGACCTCGTAATGACCGCCCGCCTCGGGGCAGGCGCTCGTTCGGGCGCGCGCGGTCGCGCTCGCGGCGAAGACGCCGCGCGGGGAATGGGTGTTCCGGTACGATCTTGGGCGGCGCGCCGGGAAGTCTGGTCGGCATTAGTTCTCGTTTACGACCGGCTGGAGGCGCTACTTGCTCTCGAACACGGATGACCACCGCGCACGGCTGCTCAAGTCCGCGCTCCAGCTCTCGTATTTCACCGTCGTATGGAACGGGATCGCGGGCGCTGCCGCCCTCGTTGCCGCCCTCGCAGCGAGCAGCCCCGCGCTTGCCGCGTTCGCCCTGAACGCGCTCCTCGACTCCTCGGCGTCCGTCGTCCTCGTCTGGCGCTTCCGGACTGAGCAAAGCGACCCCAACGCCGCTGAGCGGCTGGAACGGCGGGCGCATGGGTGGATCGCAGCGGCGATGGTCCTCGTGGGCCTCTACGTCGTTGTGGAGGCTCTTCGCGCCCTGATTGGCGGCTCCCACGCCGAGGACTCGGCGTTTGGCGTCACTCTCGCGGCCCTCTCCATCGCCGTCCTGCCGTGGCTTGGACGGCAGAAACTGCGGGTTGCCTCCGCTTTGCCGAGCGGGGCGCTTCGCGGCGACGGAATCCTGACCGTCGCTGCTGCGGCGCTCGCTGCTATCACCCTCGTTGCGCTCCTTATGAACTCGACGCTCGCCTGGTGGTGGGCCGACCCTGCTGCCGCTTTGGTGATCGGCGCGGCCTTGGCGACGGAGGGAATCCGAGTTGCCGTGCGCCACCGCTTCGGGTAGCGCGATATCCCCAATCCCTCCTAGGACCAGGGGTACGGCGAGCTCGAGACCGGGTGCAGATCCCCCGTCTCGAAGCGCTCGAAACGGAAGGGGTAGAGCAGGCTCGAGTTCTCGCCGACGAGCACCTTCGCAACCTCGCGGCCGACGCCGATCATCTTGTAGCCGTGGTTCGAGTCGAGGATCCCGTAGACGTTCGGGCGGAGGTAGTCGAACACCGGGAAGTTGTCCGCAGTGAACGCGCCAACCCCGCCCGAGCGCGCCTGCTTGTAGCGCGCTCGGCAGCCCTCGAAGCGGCTCATCGCGTGCGAAAGTGCCGCGCACCACATGTCCGCGAAGCCGGGGTCGACGTTCGTCGTCTGGGGGTACGGATCGAGCACCACGTCACCGTCGACAGTGAGCGGTGAGGCGCCGCCCTGAACGCCGTGGCGGTCGCGCTTGAAGTAAATCCCCCAGAGCTCGTCAGTGACGAGGTCGCCGTCGTCGGCGAGCAGGGGCGCGTCGGTGTCGAGGTGGATCACCGGGGGCGGGCCTCCGTCGGCCGTCGCGAACATGGTCGGATCGACTGCGATCTCGCCCTCCTGCAGGTTCCAGTACGTCCACATCGGCTGGTCTTCGACGAGGTCTCCCTCGGGTGTCCGCACATCGATGTGGTCGGACAGCCCGAGCAGCCCCCAGAACCGCGGCGCCCACGGGCCGGGCGCGATCACGACCTGCTCGCCGACCTCGATCACGCCCTGATCTGTGACGACTGACCGGACCGAGTCGTCGGAGGCCAACGTGAAGTCCGTGACGGTGACACCGGTGAGAACTCGAACGCCTTCGGCCTCGGCCTTCCCGAGCAGGCCGTCGACGGAGTCCTGATTGAACGCGAAGCCACCCTGGTGCTCATGGAGGCACGCGGTGACGCCCTGCGCGCGCCAGTCGGGGAAGAGGCTCTTCATGTG
>JACCXC010000138.1 GCA_013697275.1 Actinomycetota bacterium
CTCGACAAGGGCTTCTTCTACCGGCCCACGGTCTTCGCCGAGGTGGAGCCCGGAATGCGGATCGCGCAGGAGGAGATCTTCGGCCCGACGACGGCGCTCATCCGCGCGGACGACGTCGACGACGCGATCCGGATCGCGAACGGCGTCAAGTACGGGCTCTCGTCGTCGATCTTCACGCGCGATGTGAACCGGGCCTTCAGGGCGATGCGCGACCTGAAGACGGGGATCACCTACGTGAACGCGGGGACGACGGGCGCCGAGGTGCACCTCCCGTTCGGCGGGACGAAGGACACGGGCAACGGCCATCGCGAGGCCGGTCAGGCCGCGCTCGACTTCTACACCGAGTGGAAGTCGGTCTACGTCGACTACTCGGGCAAGCTCCAGCGCGCGCAGATCGACGTCCTCGAGGACCCCGCGCCGTGAGCGGAAAGGTCGTCCTCGCCGAGAAGCTCGCCTCCTTCGACGAGCCGTTCAGCCCGCGGATCGTCGCCTACTACAACGACAACAAGGTGCAGGTCGCGAAGACGCGCGGCCCGTTCGTCTGGCACTCCCATCCCGAGACGGACGACCTCTTCCTCGTCCTCTCCGGTCGGCTTGTGATCGAGCTTCGCGATCGAGAGATCGAGCTCGAGCCCGGCGAGCTCTTCGTCGTCCCGCGCGGAGTCGAGCACCGCCCGCGTGCGGACGACGAGGCGCATGTTCTCCTCATCGAGCCGCGTGGGACGCCCAACACCGGCGACTCCGGCGTCGAGGCTGCCCCGGAGATCGAGCTGTGAGGGCCACCCTGGCCGAGAAGCGCGAGGTCGCGAAAGGGACGCTCCTCGCCGTCTTCGACCTGGGTGGGGAGGAGGTCGAGTTCCAGCCGGGTCAGTACTTCTTCGTCACGCTGCTCGACCCGCCCTACGAGGACGACAAGGGACCGCGCCGTCACATCACCGTCGTGACCTCGCCGACGGAGCGGGGCGTCCTCGGTCTCTGCACGCGCTTGCGGGACACGGCCTTCAAGCGCTCGCTCGCAGAGCTGCCACTCGGGGCCGAGGTCGAGGTCGAGCTGCCCAAGGGCAAGTTCCTCCTCCCGGAGGACACGGCCCGGCCGTACGTCTTCGTTGCCGGCGGGATCGGAATCACCGCGTTTCGCAGCATGCTTCGCAACGCGGCCGACGAGCGCCTGCCCTACCGCGTGACGCTTCTCTACTCGAATCGGAATCGCGCCGAGACGGCCTTCCTCGACGAGCTGAGCGAGCTCGAAGGGCAGCTGCCGGGATTCCGAGCCGTGCTCACCATGACCGACGACCCGAAGTGGGAGGGCGAAAGCCGCCGGATCGACGCGGGCTTCTTCCGCGAGCACGTGGGGCCCGAGCTCGGGGAGGCGACGTTCCTGGTCGCCGGCCCGCCTGGGATGGTGAGCGCCATGGAAGAGGCGTTGGCCGAGGCGGGCGTGCCCGAGGACCGCGTCATCGCGGACAAGTTCTCCGGGTACTAGACCATGCTCGTTCGGCTTCTCGGCACCGGCGGCTGGATGCCGACCGACCGGCGCGAGACTGCGTGTGTGTACTTCCGCGACGGCGCCGACGTGCTCGTGCTCGACGCGGGCAGCGGGTTTCGCAGGCTCGTCACCGATCCCGAGCTGCTAGCCGGCGTCGAGCGGCTGCACATCGTCCTCTCGCACTTCCACCTCGATCACACCGCGGGCCTGGTCTGCCTTCCGGGCCTGAAGCACGTTCCGGCGCGCGAGGTCTGGGCGCCCGGCCGGCTCGTCGCCGGCGAGCCCGCGGAGGAGCTCGTTCACCGCCTCCTCGATCCGCCTTTCCTCGCCGGCGACCCGGGCGACGTCACGCGGATCTTCGCGACCGCGGTGCATGAGCTCAGCCGAGATGGCGAAATCGGCCCGTTCCAGGTCGAGCTTCGCGTGCAGCCTCTGCACAACGGCTCGACGCTCGCGCTCAAGGTGAACGGCGAGCTCGCCTACTGCACGGACACCGCGTACGACGAGGAGAACGTCCCCTTCGTCCGCGGCGCCCGAACGCTCCTGCATGAGGCCTTCTGGCCCGGAGACTCGACGGACGACGTCCAGCACTCGGCCGCTGGCGAGGCCGCGCGGATCGCAGCCGCGGCCGAGGCGGAGCGACTCGTCCTCGTTCACGTGAGTCCGCTGATCCTCGACGAGGAGGAGCTCGTGGCCTCGGCGCGGGCGCGCTTCCCGAACGTCGAAGTCGGGCGCGACGGGCTCGAGCTCTAGCTACGTGTACGTGAGGATGTGGAAGAGCTCGAGGTCAAGCCCGTTCGCGCTCAACCGGGCGAGCTTCGCGATGCCGTCCTGCTCCTCGAAACGCAAGACGAGGAGCTCGCCGGTGTCTTCGGCGCCGTCGAGCTGATCCAGGCGGAAGGCGAGCGACGAGGTCTGCTCGCCTGAGACGAAGAGGAGGCGCGCCTCCACGTTGTTCGTGCGGCCGAACTCCGTCCCCTCGCGCAGGGTCACCTCCCAGCCCGGGCGCGGCGTCACCCAGTCTTCGAGCGTCGCTGCGAGGACGCCGAGGTCGTCGTCCACGTCCACTGCGACCAGCGTGTCCGCGCGCTCTGCCGGCGTGTCGCGCGGGTAGACCTCGAGTGTCGCCATCGGCGCAGCGGTTCCCGGGCCGCGGCTCGGACAAACCTGCGGTGTAGCGTGCCGCCGTGGATCCGGCCTTCCGTGAGCGGCTCGACCGGGCCGTGGCCGACGCCCTCGGCCTCCAGGACGGTGAGCCGGCCGGGCCCGCGCGAGGAGACAGCCGCAAGCTGGTCGTGTTCGTCCCAAGGGACGCGCTCGAGCCCGTCCGGGACGCAGTCTTCGGGGCAGGGGGCGGGCGGATCGGCGACTACGAGCGCTGCTCGTGGTACGCGTCCGGGACGGGGACGTTCCTTGGGGGAGAAGAGTCCTCGCCGGCTGTGGGCGAGACCGGCCGCGAGGAGCGCGTGCCGGAGCTTCGCCTCGAAGTCGTCTACCCGGCCGCGCGGGAAGCGGAGCTGATCGAGGCGCTCGTCGAGGCCCATCCGTACGAGGAGCCGGCATTCGACCTCTACCCGCTCGCGAATGTCGAGCCCGGCCGAACGGCCGGTCTCGTCGGGCGGCTGAGCCGTGACCCCGAAGAGCGTCTTACGTGGCTTGGCGTCTCGCCCGTCTTCCGGCGAACCGGCGCGTCCGGCGAGCGCGTCGCGGTCTTCACGGGCCCCGCGCGGCCCGTGCGGGCCGACATCGTGATCGCGTCGGCGGGGGAGCCCGATCTGCTCGCGCCGACGCTCGAAGCCTGGGCGCTAGAGCGCGTGGGGGAGTGAAGGCCCGCCTCTCGACCGACGGCGGCTCGCGGGGGAACCCGGGCCCCGCCGCGGCGGCGTACGTCATCGAGACGGACGACGGGACGATCCTCGACGCGCGCGGGGAGGCGATCGGCGTCGCGACGAACAACGTCGCGGAGTACCGGGCCCTCGTCGCGGGCCTCGCGAAGGCGGTCGAGCTCGGGGTGGACGAGCTCGAGGTGGTCTCGGACTCCGAGCTCCTCGTGAAGCAGATGCGCGGCGAGTACCGCGTCAAGAACGAGGCGCTGATCGGCCTCTCGCTCGAGGCGACGAGGCTCGCGCGGCAGCTCGGGCGAGTCCGCTACACGGCTGTTCGGCGCGAGCAGAACGAGCTCGCCGACCGCCTCGTCAACGAGGCGCTGGACGGCGCGGCCGGCTGAAACCCGGGGCTATACTCGAACGGCTACGCGGATGTAGCTCAGTTGGCTAGAGCGTCTGCTTGCCATGCAGAAGGTCGAGGGTTCGAGTCCCTTCATCCGCTCTAAAAAGCCTGCAAAACGGTTGTTTAGTTCTCACATTCGAGAACTAAGAACGCAACTTTGTCCCAGGACGCCCGCGGTGGCATCGGTCAGCGGGGTCGCCG
>JACCXC010000151.1 GCA_013697275.1 Actinomycetota bacterium
GGCCGACGCCGTCCTTCAGGACTCCTAGGACCTCGACTGAGAAAGGCTCGCGGGTGCGGCCGCGTGAGACCGTCCAGCCCGTCCCCGTCATCCCCACGGCGATGTCGCTCGTCGGCATGACCGGCTCGCACGCCGCCTGCCCGAAGGCCGGGCCGGAGAGCGCAAGCGCGACCCCCGCGCAAAGCAGCGCAAGCAGGCCTACGCGAACCCCTTGACCCCGTCCCCTCGTCACTCCGCAGGATGATGACTGAACGCGCGGCGATCCACAATGGCCGCGAGCGCCGTGAACCAGCGCAGTCGCTCCGGGCGGGGGACAGCGGCGTTGGCGGGCGAGGTTGAGGGGAGGACAAAGAGCTGCGTGCCCGCCAGGCGAGTCCCTTGCAGGCCGAGCTCGGCTCGACCGCCGAAGGCTCCGGAGTAGGCCGTCTTGCCGACGAAGGCGAGGAAGCGGGGCCGCAACTCCTCCGCGATCCGCCCAAGCCTCTCGTCGTCGGCACCTGCGAAGTCGGAGCGACGCAGGTCGCCCACGCCGCGCGTCGTCCGCGCGACTGCATTGGTAAGCCCGTAGCCCAGCTCGAGCATCGTCCACTGCTCGTCCGGGCGCAGCAGGCGGGGCGTCAGGCCCGAGTCCGCGAGGAGGCGCCAGAAGTCGTTCCGCGGGTTGGCAAAATGGTGACCGGCTGCCGCCGAGCGCCGGCCCGGGTTGATCCCGCAGAAGATGATGCGGAGCCGGGAGCCAGGATGTCGGGCACCGCGGAGGTCACGGCGCGGACGATACGGTCAGCCCATGCGGATTCTCGTCCTCGGTGGAACGATCTTCGTGGGACGCCACATCGTCGAGGCAGCGCTGGCACGCGGCGATGAGGTGACGCTCTTCAACCGCGGGCTGCACGGCGCCCAGCTCTTCCGGGAGGTCGAGCAGCTTCGCGGCGACCGCGACGGCGACCTCTCGGCGCTCGCCGGCCGCTCCTGGGACGCCGTCGTCGACACGTCCGGCTACTTCCCGCGCGCCGTCCGCGCGTCCGCCCGGGAGCTTGCAGACCGGGTGGATCACTACACCTTCATCTCGAGCGGCTCCGTCTACGCCGATTTCTCGCGGCCGGGCATCGACGAGAGCGCGCCCACGCTCGAGCTCGCGCCCGACGCGCCGGAAGAGCTCTCGTCACCCGAGGCGTACGGCGGGTTCAAGGCGCTCTCGGAGCGTGCGGTCGAGGAGGCGCTGCCGAGCCGCGCGCTGAAGGTGCGGGCGGGCGTGATCGTCGGCCCCCATGACCCCACGAACCGGTTCACCTACTGGGTGACGCGGATCGCCGAGGGCGGCGAGGTGCTGGCGCCCGAGCCGCGCGGCCAGCCGGTGCAGGTGGTCGACGCCCGAGACCTCGCGGACTGGGTCCTGCGGATGGCGGACGAGCGGCGCGGAGGCGTCTTCAACGCGGCCGGGCAAGGCACGACGCTGGAAGCGTTCCTGACCGGCATTCAGGACGCGACCGGGAGCGATGCCGACCTCACGTGGGTGGACGAGCGCTTCCTCGCCGACGCCGGCGTCGAGCCCTTTCAAGAGCTCCCGTTCTGGCTCGCGCCGAACGTCGATCCGGCTTGGGCGTACTTTCTCGCGCTGGACGCCTCGCAGGCCGTTCGCGCCGGCCTGACTTTCCGGCCGCTCGCGGAGACAGTCGGCGACACGCTCGCGTGGGCGCTGGAGTCCGGCCCCGCCGGTCCCAAGGACGTGGGCGTCGCGATGGCGCCCGCCGGGATGTCGCCGGAGCGCGAGCGCGGGCTCCTGGACGTCTGGCGGCGGCGGGCCGCATGAGCGCTGTCGCGCTCGACGTGGCGGCGGTCCGCGCGCGATTCTCGGCGCTCGCGCGAGCGACGGCGTTCTTCGACGGCCCCGGCGGGACGCAGGTTCCGGACTCGGTGATCGAGGCGATCGCGGACTATCTGCGCAAGTCGAACGCGAACCTGGGCGGCCCCTTCGCCACGAGCCGAGCGAGCGACACGCTCTTCACGCAAGCTCGGGAAGCCGCCGCCCGCTTCCTCGGCGCCTCGCCCGGGGAGGTCGGCTTCGGCGCGAACATGACGACGCTCAACTTCGCGCTCTCGCGGACGCTGGGACGAACGCTCCAGGCCGGCGACGAGATCCTCGTGACACGGCTCGATCACGACGCGAACGTCTCGCCGTGGCTCGAGCTCGCCCGGGATCACGACCTCTCCGTCGGGCTCGTCGACATCCGCGACGACTGCGCGCTCGACCTCGACGACCTCCAGGCCAAGCTCTCGGACCGGACACGGGTGGTCGCCTTCCCCTGGGCCTCGAACGCAGTCGGGACGCTGACGGACGTCCGCCGGATCGCCGACCTCGCCCACGAAAGGGGCGCGCTCGCGTGGGTCGATGCGGTGCACTACGCGCCGCACGGCCCGATCGACGTGGTAGAGGCAGATGTCGACGTCCTCCTCTGCTCGCCGTACAAGTTCTTCGGCCCGCACCTGGGCGTCTTCTACGGGCGGCGGGAGGTGCTCGAGCGCTGGCGCCCGTACAAGGTTCGCCCGGCTCCGGCCGAGCCGGTCGCCCACCGCTTCGAGACCGGAACGCAGGCCCACGAGCTTCTCGCGGGCCTCCTCGCGGCGTTCGACTACCTCGACGGGCTCGACTGGACCGTGATCGTCGACCATGAGCGCGACCTCGGCCGGCGGTTCCTCGACGGCCTGCCAACCGGCATCGCCCTCCACGGTCCACCGTCCATGGAGGGCCGTGTGCCGACGTTCGCACTCACCGTCCCCGGCCGGACGCCCTCCGAGGTCGCGAGCTTCCTGGCCGAGCGCGACATCGCAGTCTGGGCCGGGAACTACTACGCCGTCGAGGTCATGGAGCGCCTGGGCCTCGCGCACGGTGCCGTGCGCGTCGGCTTCCTCCACTACAACACGGCCGAGGAAGTCGACCAGCTGGTCGAGGAGCTCGGCCGGCTCGCCTAGGAGTAGGCGGCGCGGGCGCGGGCCCAGCGCTCGTCGTCGCGGCGGATCCAGTCGGGGTCGACACCCCGGTGCTCGGCCAGATCGACCGTCAGGAGCTGGAAGCGCACGATGTCGACGACGGGGTGTGAGGTCGGCACGAGCGTCGTCTCGCAGCCGAGCTCGCGAAGCGCCGCGGCAGCGTCGCGGGCCCGCTCACCGGCGCGACCCTGGCCTTCGAGGACGAACGCGCGCACGGTCTCGTCGACCGCGGCGAGGTGGCCGTGCAGGAGCTGCTCCGTGTGATGGGCCTCGGCGGCAACGAAGGCTCCCTCGCGCAGCTTGAGGACAGCCTCCTGCGCGGTCGGCCAGTCGCGCCCGGCGCCGATCACGAGCCAGCGCTCATGGTCCGAGACAGGCTCGCGCTCCTCCAGGGCCCGCTCGACCACGTTGGCGAGCCACTCGACGGCCTCTCCACGAAGAGCGGCCAGGGCGGCGACCGCGCACGTGTAGCTCGCGGTGTGGCAGTAGCTCTCCTCGATCGCCGGAGCTACGACGAAGGCCTCGTCCGCCTCGTCTGCAAGGGGACTCTGCTCTGTCCCTGTAACGAGCCAGACTGGTCCGGCGAAGGCGCGCACGACCTCGAGCGTCAGCGCCGTCGTTCCCTCGTGGCTGACCGCGACGAGCAGGTCGGCCTCCGGAGGCGCAAGCACCGCCTCGAGCGCTTGCACCGCCTCGCCGGCCGTTTGCGCGGCGTGGAACGAGGTTCCGCAGCCGGTGAAGACGATGCGCCCGGCGGGGAGCCTTCGCTCTCCGACACGCCTCTCGACGCCGCGCAGCCACTCGGGCTGCGCGGCGATCGAGCGCCTGGTCTGCTCGCCCCGCGCCACGAAGGCCAGCCTAGTTGTTACGGCCTCCCGGTCAGCCCCGCACCTCCGCCGGCCGTCCCAGCCGCGGCGCGCAGCCGCACGCTCGTCGAGCAACCGAGGCTGAGGCCACGTTGCGGAACCGTGACTCGCACCATTCCGGAGCGCCGCGGCCTGAGATTCGCGCTCGCGAGACCCGACGCGTCAGTCCGCACGGTTCTCTGGATCCCCAGGCCCTGGAAGCGGACGAGGGCACTAGCTAGCGGTCGCCCGAGCAGGCGCGCCTGCACATTGACCCGGCTGCCCGCGCCGCGCAGGCCGGCGCTCACCCGCGTGCTGCAGCGGTACACGGGGCGAACGACGCCGTCGGTCGGCGGGCGGTTCTCGACACCGAGCGCCGCGAGCACCGTCGGGAGGATGTCGATCGAGCGGAACGTGGCGGCGGGACGGGCCCCTGCGGGCGCGTCCGCGCTCCACATCACGTGCGGGATCCGCTGCACGGGCCTCTGTGCGCCACCGTGGTCGCCCGCGACGCCGTAGCTCGTGTCATCCGACAGCAGGCCAACGACGTCGGCCGCCCACGGCGCAGCCATCGTGTCGACCAACTCAGTCCCGTGCGCCTGCCACCAGCTTCGCTCACTCGCCGTCATCGGGGTGGACGTCGTGGAGGAGTGCAGGACGTAGTGGTCGCCGTCGCGGTAGTAGGTGGCGATCACGTTCGGCAACGTGCCCATGACCGTCGCCATCTCCTGCTTCTTCCCGAGCGACTGGTCGACGAGCCAGGTTCGGATCGCGCTGTCCTGGTAGTTGAAGGCCACGTTGCCCGTCGCGATCAGAGGCTGGATCTGCGGCTGCGGCTGGAGGTACGTCTCGTCCGCGTCGCGTCCGTAGTACCAGTTGAAGTCACCACGCCCTGCCCCGTCCAGGCCGTGGAACTTCTGCGCCGGGTTGCCCGCGTGGTCGGCCGTGATCACGATCAGCGTCTCGTCGAGCTGGCCCAGGTCACGGAGCTTCTGGACGAGCCGGCCTAGTTGGTTGTCGGCATTCTTGGCGATGAACCGCTCGTGCGCCATCTCCTCCGGCGAGCCCGGCGGATACGTGTCGGTGTCGGTAATCCCGCCCCACATGTGCCCGCTCTTGTCGATGCCGCCCAACGAGACGAGCATCCCACCCCACGCCTCGCGCTGCATGATCTCGATCGCCGCGTCGGCGACCCAAGTGTCGCCGCCCAGGTGGGCGGGGTCGAAGCCGGGCACGAAGCGGTTTCCGTCGAGGGGGTACATCCAGGCTGGAGAGGTCACCCCAGTCGTGTACGTGTTCCCCGTGTCTGAGTTCACGTAGAAGCGCCCGCACTCGCCCGTTCCGGCGATGTAGCTCGGCACGTTCAAACCTGCCGGCCCGCGGAAGCGGCCCCCGAGGGTGCCGAAGCAGGGCGCGGTCGTCGTCGTGCGCCGGCTCGACATCGTCACGATGATGTCCGCGCGCGGACCGCCTGCACCGTATGCGGCCGTGGTCTTCATCCCGACCGCCGCAAACTTCCGGCCCGGGAACTTCGAGCGCACGTAATCGCCGAGGTTCGGGTACCCGCCACGCGACTGCAAGGCGAAGAAGTCGGTCGATGCGAAGCTCGACGTGACGTAGAACGCCCCCGGCCCGCCGCCGAGCACGTTCTCGACGTCCCGGTGCACCTCGTCGGACCAGCCCATGTGCTTCGGAAGGAGCCCGGTCGTCATCACGTTGTGGCTGATGACGGTCTCGGCGGCCATGTGCCCGAGATAGGCGTTCGGGTAGCTGACGCCGTCGTCCATGAGCATCCTGACGTTGTCCATGTCGAAGAGGTCGACGTACTCAGGGCGCATCTGATCCATGACGACGATCAGGACACGCTTCGGTGGTGCCGAGGCGGCGGGCCCGGTCTCGACGAGGGCGAGGACGAGGATCGCGGCGAGACAGGCGATCCGAGCGAGACGACGGGCCATCACGAACCTCCTTGAGAACGGGGGCCGAAGTTACCACTTGTTCACAAAGCTGCCAAGACGGCGCTCGGTAGCATCCCGCCGATGGACGGCTACCGCCTCGTGCGCGCCCAGGAGGTCGAGTTCCGCGACCTCGACGGGCTCGGGCACGTGAACAACGCCGTCTACCTCAACTACCTCGAGAACGCCAAGGTCGAGTACTTCCGCGAGGTCGTGGGCGCCGGCTCCCTCGAAACGCTCGGGATCGTCGCGGACGTGAAGATCGCCTTCCGCTCGCCCGCCTTCTTCGGCGAGATCCTCGCCATCGGAATCCGCGTCGGGGAGGTCGGGACGAAGAGCCTCCGCTTCGACTTCGAGGTGCGCGGCCCGGACGAGCGGCTGATCGCCGAGGGCTCGAGCGTCCACGTCGCCTTCGACTACGAGACCCGCGAGCCCGTCGCCGTCCCGGGCGAGTGGCGCCGGCGGATCGAGGCCTACGAGGCGGAGAGCCTGGCGACGACGTGAGCGAGCGCGTCTTCCAGAAGGACGTCCTCCCGAACGGCCTGCGCGTCCTGACGGCTCCGATGCCGCAGGCGAAGTCGGTCGCCTGCTTCGTCATGCTCGCGGCCGGCTCCCGCTACGAGACGCGCGAGACGAACGGGATCGCGCACTTCGCCGAGCACATGTTCTTCAAGGGCACGGAGAACCGGCCGACGGCGAAGGACATCGCGGGCGAGATCGACTCGATCGGAGGCGAGTTCAACGCCTTCACCGGCAAGGAGTACACGGGCTACTACGTGAAGTGCGCGGCCGAGCACCGCGACGTAGCGCTCGACGTCCTCGTCGACATGCTGAGGAACTCCAAGTTCGAGGCCGAGGAGATCGAGCGCGAGAAAGGCGTGATCATCGAGGAGATGAACATGTAC
>JACCXC010000183.1 GCA_013697275.1 Actinomycetota bacterium
CGAGTCGCCGCCGACCGAGCCGGCGAGCACGCCGAGGCCGGCTGCGAGGGCAGCCAGGGTCGCGGCGAGCGCGAGTCGAAGAGCGACGGGCCGAGTCCGCGTGGGACGTCGCTCCGCCGGTGCGAAGAGCGGCCGGGTGGGCTGCTCGAGCGGCGCTGCCCGCAGGAGCTGGGTCACCGAAGCGGTCTCGTCCACTGCGGCCGCGCAGGTGGGACAACGACGCAGGTGCACGTCGAGGAGCGCGGCCTCGAGCTGCGAGACCTCTCCGTCGAGCTGCAGGGACGCCCAGGCGCGAGCGCGCTCGCAACCCTGGTCGCCGATCCCGGTTCCTCCGTCCATCTCTCTCTTCTGACGCACCCTTGCTAGAACGGTTAGCCGGTCTATCGGCTTCCCGGCCGGAGAGCGTGAGCCGTCAGAACGGGTCTCAGGCCTTCGCGGCGAGATCGAGCGGCTGGCCCGGCTGCACCGGGTACCAGCAGGCGGCGAACCGGCCCGAGTCGACCTCGCCGAGCGGAGGCATCTCGGTACGGCACTTCTCGGGCACCTCGTCCTCGCGGCCCGAGACCAGGCGCGCCTGGGGACAGCGCGGGTGGAAGACGCAGCCTGGGGGCGGGTCGACCGGGGACGGAACGTCGCCCTTGAGGACTACCCGCTCGCGCGCACCCGCCCCGTTCTCGCCGTATCCCTTGGGCACGGCCGAGAGCAGGGCCGCCGTGTAAGGCTGGCGCGGGTTGTCGTAGAGGTCGCTCGCGCTCCCGATCTCGACGATCCGGCCCAGGTACATGACCGCGATCCGGTCGGAGACGTACCGGACGACCCCGAGATCGTGCGAGATGAAGAGGTACGTGAGGTTGAAGTCGTCCTGGAGGCTCCGGAGCAGGTTCAGGATCTGCGCCTGGATCGACACGTCGAGCGCCGAGACGGGCTCGTCGCAGACGATCAGCTGGGGGTTCAGCGCGAGGGCACGGGCGATCCCGATCCGCTGGCGCTGCCCACCCGAGAACTCGTGCGAGTACCGGTTGTAGTGCTCCGGGTTCAGGCCGACGCGATCCATCAGCTCCTGCACGCGCCGCTTCACGTTCCGCTCGGTCTTCTGGATCACGTACGGGGCCCCGACGATCTGGCCGATCGTCTGGCGCGGGTTCAGCGAGGAGTATGGATCCTGGAAGATCATCTGCATCTCGCGCCGGATCGGACGCATCTGCCTGCGCGAATGCTTCGTGATTTCTTGCCCGTCGAAGCTGACGGTTCCCGAGGTCGACTCGATCAGCTTGGTGATCAGGCGCGCGGTGGTCGACTTGCCCGAGCCGGACTCCCCCACGAGCCCGAGTGTCTCGCCGCGGAAGATGTCGAAGGAGACGTCCTCGACCGCGTGCACCCGGCCGATCTCCCGCTGAAAGATGATCCCGCGTGTGATCGGGAAGTACTTCGTCAGGTTGCGAACGGAGACGAGCGGCTCTTCGCCCGACCTTCGCCCGGCCCGCGCAGCCCCCGAAGGTTCGACGATCTCGGTCACACGGCGACCCCGAGCCGACGGGCGTCGCGCTCAGCCCAGAGGCGGCGCTTGTCCTCGATCGTCAGGTGGCAGGCCTCGGGATGGCCTCCGCCGCGGTCGGCAAAGGCGGGCCGCTCGCGGTCGCACGGCTGGAAGCGGTGCGGGCAGCGCGGGTGGAACGCACAGCCGGGCGGGACGTTGATGAGGGAGGGCGGCGCGCCCTCGATCGGCAGGAGGCGCGTCCCCTTCTGAGCGATCCGCGGCATCGAGTCGAGGAGGCCCCACGTATAGGGGTGAAGCGGCTTGCGGAAGAGCTCGTCCTTCGGGGCGAGCTCCATCGCCCGGCCGGCGTACATGACCATGACCGTCTGGGAGACGTCCGCGATCACGCCCAGGTCGTGCGTGATGAGAATGACGCCGATGTCGAATTCCCGCTTCACGTGGTCGATCAGTTCCAGGATCTGCGCCTGGACGGTCACGTCGAGAGCCGTCGTCGGCTCGTCCGCGATCAAGATGTCCGGGTTGTGCGTGAGCGCCATCGCGATCATCGCGCGCTGGCGCATCCCACCGGAGAACTGGTGCGGGTAGTCGCGGAACCGCTCGCGCGGGCGCGGGATCCCCACGGCGCCGAGCAGCTCGAGCACGCGCTCCTCGGCCTGCTTCTTCGAGACATTCGAGTGCACCTTGACCGCCTCGATCAGCTGGTCGCCCACCCGGTACATCGGATGGAGCGAGGCGAACGGATCCTGGAAGATCATCGCGAGCTCCTTGCCCCGGACGTGCCGGAGCTCGCCGGGGGTCAGCTTCAGGAGGTCCCGGCCCTTGAAGAGCACCTCGCCCTCGATCTGCGCGGCCTTCCGGTTGACGAGGCCGAGCGCCGTCAGGTTCGTGACGCTCTTGCCGGAGCCGGACTCGCCCACGATCCCGAACGTCTCGCCCCGGTGCACGGTGAAGGAGAGCCCGTCGACAGCCTTGACCACGCCGTCCGGAGTCGGGAAGTGAACCTTGAGGTCGCGGACGTCGAGGAGGGTCTCCCCTTGGAAGCCCCGCTCGGGCGCCATGCCGCTCACGAGTAGCGCACGCGGGGGTCGAGGTACGCGTAGACGACGTCCACGACGAGGCTCATCACGGCCACGGCGACCGCGAGCACGAGCGTGACGCCCACGACGGCCGGCAGGTCGGCGCTCGCAGCCGAGTTGACGGCGAAGTTCCCGAGTCCCTGCAGATTGAAGACCGTCTCGGTGATGACCGCGCCGCCGATCAGGAGCGCGATGTCCATTCCGAACATCGTCACGACGGGCGTGAGGCTCGCCCGGAGGCCGTGCTTCATGATCACCTTGCGCTCCGGAAGCCCCTTTGCGCGCGCCGTCCTGATGTAGTCCTCGCCGAGCGTGTCGATCAGGTTCCCGCGCGTCATCCGCGCGTAGAAGGCGGCGTAGAGGAGCGCGAGCACGGACCACGGCAGGACGAGGTGGCTGAACCAGCCGACCGGATCCGAGGAGAACTCCACGTACCCCGTGCTGAAGGCGTCGATCCCGAGACCCTCGCTGCCGAAGATGAAGAGCGCCAGGAGCCCGAGCCAGAAGACCGGCGCGGAGATCCCAAAGAGCGCGAAACCCATTGCCAGGCGATCGGCCAGGGAGCGGCGCTTGAGCGCTGAGATGATTCCGATGCTCACGCCCAGGACGAGCCAGAGAATCGCCCCCCCGAGCGCGAGTGAGATGGTACGCGGCCCCCGCTCAATGATCTCCTGGCGGACAGCCGTGCGGCTGTCGTAGGAGATCCAGAGCCCCGGCCAGCCGCAGCCCTCGACGCCCTGCGGGCACTCCGCCGCGTCGCCCGTCACGAGGCGCTCGACAAAGGTGTAGTACTGCTTCGGAAGCGACTTGTCGAGCCCGAGCTGCTCCCGGACCTCGCGGATCGTCGCCTCCGTCGGCTGCTTGCCCGCGAACCGGATGGCCGGGTCACCGGGCGGCATGACGTAGAAGATGACGAAGGTGAGGAGTGTGACGACGAAGACGATCAGTGCCGCCCAGAGGAGCCGCCTGATCACGTACCTCCCCATCCCCTAAGCCTCCCTCGCTCGTCGACTGCGGGTGATTCTAAGACCGGAGAGCCGCCCGGCAAGGGCGGCTCTCCGGTCCGTGTTGCCCGTCCGCTAGCCCGCGGACGGATCCATCGCGATGTGCGCCCAGCCCGGCTCGCCGGCGAACTGGTCGTACACGTAGTGCGTGACCGCATCACTGGTGACGAAGTCGGCGTTCGCGTCCAGGTACGGCACCCACGGCACGATCTCTTCCATCAGCTTCTGGTCGAGATCCTGCCAGCAGGAGAGACGCTCGTCGTCCTGGAGCTTGTTGCACTCGTCGATGTCGGCATCGATGCTCGGGATGCCCGACGTCGTGCCCGCGGCTCCGACCTCCTTCGCCTGCTCGCCTGTGAGCCCTACGAGGGAGTAGTTCACATTCCCCTCGGCGAGGATCGAGCGGCTGTCGAAGAGGACCATGAAGGTCGACGCGTCGGCGTAGTCCTTGCCCCAACCGGGCGTGGACGAGACCGGCGCTTGCCGCTTCACGGTCTGGATCACCGTGTAGGAGTCCTCGAACTCACGGGTCGTGACCTGGATCCCGATCTTCCGGAACGACTCCTCGATCACCGGGACCATGGCCTTCCACACGTCGGTCGTGCGCGTGACGTGCAGGACGCCCTTGCACTGCGGGGCGTCGCACATGCCGTCCTGGTCGGTGTCGTACTTCGACTGCTTCATCTCTTCCATTGCCTTGTCGACGTCGCCGGCGTCACCCTCGGTGGCGTACGGCGCGTAGTCCTCGAGCTCGTCGTTGAACATCGTGTCAGGGACGATGTGCTGGGCGATGTCGCCCTTCACGGAGCCGCCCCAGGCACGGCGCAGGCCTTCCTTGTCCATGATCAGGTTCGCCGCCTTCCGCACGTGGATGTCGTCGAACGGAGGCTGCGTCAGGTTCATGGTGATGTACCACGTCCGGTCGCCGGGATCGGAGTGGTAGTTCTTCTTCAGGTCTTCGTTCTGCGTGTACTCGCGGATGACCTCGGGCGGCTCACTCGCGTGGGCAAGCTCGACACTGCCGGACTTCACGCGGTCGAAGATGTCCTGCGCGTTCGTGTTCAGGGTCATCTCCCAGCGGTCGACGAAGTTCTCCCTCGCTTCCTTCGTATCCGTGGCCTCGTCGTAGTTCGGGTTGCGAACCATGATCAGGCGCTGGTTCGGGTTGAAACCGGGGAGCGGCTTCATCGACTTGCAGCTCGTCGCGTCGAGGTTGTCCGAGCCCTCGAGCATGTAGGGGCCCGTCGCGATCAGGAAGCGGCCGTACTCGCCGGCCTTCATGAAGCACTTCGCGACCTCTTCGGGAATCGGGCCCGCTGCCGGCATGGACAGGCGGAAGAGGAAGTCTCCCGTCGGCTCGGTCAGCTTGAACGTGATCGTCTGGTCGTCAGGCGTCTCGATGCCCGAGATCTCGTTCGTGCCCTTGGCCGAGAGCCCACCCTTCTCGGTGAACTCGGCCATGCCCTCGATCACGCTGTAGTAGAAGCCGTACTGCGCGACGAGGCTGGGCGTCCCGATCCGCTTGAAGGCGTAGAGGACGTCCTTCGAGGTCACGTCGCGGTCGACCGGAGGCGCGAACTTCACGCCCGGCTTGATCTTGAAGGTGTAGGTGAGCCCGTCCTCGGAGATCTCCGGCTCGGCCTCGGCGAGGTCCGGAATCAGCTCGTTGCCTTCCGGGCCGCCGACGTGGCGGTAGCCCATCAGGTTCCGAACGAGCAAGCTCGAGTAGAAGCCGAGCGCCGTTCCGAGGTACTCGCCCGTCGGGTCGAAGTTGCCGGTCCATTCGAATGCATCCGTCTGAATGCGGAATGTCCCGCCGCGCTGCGGCTCACCGCCGGCGTCTTCCCCTGTGTCGGTCGCGGCCTGCTCGTCTCCGCCGCCCCCGTCATCGCCACCGCACCCTGCGGCAGTAACGGCGAGAAGCAGGCTGAGCGCCAGCATCAAAGGCCAGAGTGTCTTCCGTCCCAAAGGTTCACCCCTTCCAATGGTTTCGAGGGACCGTGCATGTACATCGCTAGTTGCGTCTCTTCCAAAGACGAGCCGCAGCGGGCGAAGTTAGCCACCCGCGCGCTCTAGCGGTCGCTGCGCGGGTCGAGCGCGTCGCGCAGTCCGTCGCCGAGGAGGTTGAACGCAAGAGTGATGAGGATGAGGAAGAGGCCCGGGAAGAACATGAACCACCAGGCGTCCTCGAAGATCGCGGATGCGTCGTCCAGCATCCGGCCGAGCGAGGGGATCCGGTCCGGGACGCCGAGGCCGAGGAATGAGAGCGCCGCCTCGAACAGGATGTTGTTCGGGATGATCACCGTCGTGTAGACGATGATCGGCGCGACCAGGTTCGGAAGGATCTCGCGGAACATGATCCGCCCGTTCCCCGCCCCGACCGACCGCGCTGCCTCGATGAACTCCTTCTCGCGGAGGGACAGGGTGCTTCCGCGGACGATGCGCGCGATGTACGGCCAGGTGAAGATGGCGATGATGAAGATGACCAGCGAGAGACCGGGCTTCACGAGCCCGTTCAGGCAACCCGTGGCGGTCGCGCTGCAGGCCGCCGCGATGCCGATCGCGAAGAGCAGGATCGGCATGGACAGGATGACGTCGATCGTCCGCGAGATGATCGTGTCGACCACGCCGCGGAAGTAGCCGGCCGCGATCCCGAGGACGACCCCGATGAAGACGGCGAAGAGCGTGGCGACGACGCCGACGATCAGTGACGTCCGGATCCCGTACATGATCCGCACGAAGAGGTCGCGCCCGCTCTTGTCCGCACCGAAGATGAACTCCCCGTTCGGCCCGAGCGGAATTCCGAACTCGTCCGTCATCTCACGCGTGAAGAGCTCGTTCGGGCCGTGCCCGGCGAGCTTGGAGATCAGGGGGGCCAGGGCCCCGAGCAGGACGAGCAGGACGATCAGGGCGAGGCCGAGGAGGGCGGCACGATCCTTCTTGAAGCGGGCCCAGAAGAGCTGGCGCGGCGTGCGCCCGGTGACCTGCTCTCCCGCGACGGCTAGGCCTAGCGGGGCTTGAGTCGTCTCGGGTGCGACAGTGGCCAATTCGCTCCTCTCCGGCTGGGCGCGCGAGTTTACTCCAGGCGTCCGCTTGCCGCCACGGCGGACCCTGTCCTCCTCTGTAGGACGACTGCCGGACGCGCGGGTTAGGAGGAGGGCTCGACCGCGGCGAGGTCGATCCGGCCGAGCGGGTCGATCGCGAAGGAGTCCGCGACCGAGAGAGATTCGAGGTTGGAGAACACGTCCCAGAAGAGCGGGACTCCCGGCATGGCGCCGTCCTCGCCGGAGAGGATCGCCTCGGCCTCCTCGTAGAGCTCCGCCCGGTGAGTGTCCTCGGTACGGGCCCGGCGAAGCAGCCCGTCCAGCTCCGTGCGGCAGAAGTTCGTCTTGTTGCGCGCCGAGCGGCAGCCCCAGACGCCGAGGCCGGCGGCCGGGTCGGGGAGGCGGGGGCTCCGGACGAACTGAAAGAGGTCGACGGAGTCGGCCGAGAGAGGGCCAGGGAAGTCGAGGTAGCCCTTCGCGCCTCGCGAGCGGATCGTGGTGTCGATTCCGAGCTCACCCCACGCGTTCCTGAGCGCCAGTGCTACGTCCCGGCTGCCAGGCTCGTCTATGTGCAGGAGGGTCACGCGCCGGACGACCTGGGTCGCGAGGGCGAGCTCGGCCCGGGCGGAGTCGATGTCCGGGCCTGGCTGGAGCCAGGGGGACGCGTTCGCCTCCGAGGGTTGGCCGAAAGCAGGCCTCGGTGTGAAGGCGCGCGCCGGCTCGACCTCTCGCCCGAGCACGTTCTCGGCGAGACCGCGCCGGTCGACGGCGAGCGCCATGGCCCGGCGCTGGTGCGGATCTGAGACCGTGGCGAGGTTGAACCCGTACAGGTACGTCCCGAGCGCCGGATAGGTCGCGTACTCGCGCCGCTCTCGCAGAGCCGGAAGGTCCGCGGTGGGAAGACCGGACCCGTCGAGAGCCTGCACCCGTCCCGCGTCGAAAGCCTGGACTCGGCCCGTCGCGCTCGGAATCACGCGACCGTCGATACGGGCGAAAGCGACCCGCTCCGCGTCGCGCCAGCCCGCGTTTCGGGCGAGCGAGAAACCCTCGCGCCCGAGCGAGGCGAGCGTGTACGGCCCACTCGTCACGATGCGCTCCGGGCGGGTCCAGCGCCTACCCCACCACTCGACGGTCCGTCGGTGGAGCGGAAGGAAAGCCTGGTGCGCCGCCTCTGCGACGAACGAGGGCCTGGGCGCGACCAGCGTGACGACGAGCGTCCGGTCGTTTCGCGCGGCGATCCTCACCCCACGGCGCAGGCGCCCGCACGCTGCGCCCGCACAGCCGTTGTAGGCCTTCGCACCGCGGATCCCGAAGAGGAGCGGCGCGTGCGGCGACTTCGCCTGCGGGTCGAGCGCACGCATCCACGCGTACGCGAAGTCATGCGCAGTGACGCGCTCACCGGTCGTCCAGCGGCCGTCCGGGCGCAGGTGGAACGTCACGCGCAGGCCGCCTCGCGTCACCTCCCAGCGCTCGGCAAGCCCCGGCCGGGCCTCGAGGGTCGGCCCGAGCGTCACGAGCGGATCGCCGAGCGCGAGAACGACGTTCTGGGCCGTCCTGTCCACGGCGAGGGCGGGATCGAGCGACCTGGGGCGCTCCGCCCAGGCGATCGACAGCGTGCTCCCGCCGCGCGGCGCCTTGCGCTCCGAGCGGGCGGGCGCGCTCCCGTCTCCTGTCGCCTCCCCGTCCTCGAGCCCCGAGCCGGCTGCCGCAAGCGCGCCAGTCGCGGCCAGCACTAGCGTGATCAGGACGAAGTGGTAGCCGCGGCTCTTTTCGCGCCTACTGCGTAAGCGCGTCAGCACCCGCGACGACCTCCAAGATCTCCTGCGTGATCTCGGCCTGGCGGGCTCGATTCATCTCGAGGGTGAGCCGGTCGATCAGCTCGCCCGCGTTCTTCGTGGCGTTCCGCATCGCGGTCATGCGCGCGCCGTGCTCGGAGGCCGCCGACTCGAGGAGCGCGCGGTAGATGGACGTCTCCAGGTACGTCGGGAGCAACCGCCCGAGGATGATCTCCGGCTCGGGCTCGTAGATGAAGTCCCCCTCCAGCGCGATCTCGTAGGACGACCGCTCCTCGTCGTCCTCGAGCGCGGTCCGAGGGATGGGGAGCACGTCCTCGACGGTGACGCGCTGCGTGAGCGGAGAGACGTACTGGTTGTAGACCATGACTACTCGGTCGACCTCGCGGGACATGAAGAGCTCCGCAACTGCGTTGGCGATCGCGCTCGCATCCGAATAGGCCGGCCGGTCCGTGAAGTCGACCCAGGCGTCCGCGATCTCGTAGCGGCGGAAACGCAGGGTGGAGCGCCCCTTCTTGCCTGCCACCAGCCAGCGTACGTCCTGCCCTTCCCCGCGCGCGTCGTGCTCGAGGGAGAGGGCGCGCCGGATCACCTGCGCGTTGAACCCGCCCGCGAGGCCGCGGTCGCCGGTCAATGGGAGGATCGCAACGGCGCGGACCTCGTCCCTGGACTCGAGAAGCGGAAAGCCGCGAGCCGGCGTCGCCCGCGCCGTCCCGATCATCAGCTCGCGCATCCGGTCGGCGTACGGCCGGAGCGCAGCGATCCGCGCTTCGGCACGCCGAAGCTTCGCCGCCGCGACGAGCTCCATCGCCTTCGTGATCTTCCGCGTGTTCTTGACAGATCCGACGCGGCGCTTGATCTCCTGGACGGTCGCCACGGGCGGTTAGGAGGCAGCGCCCACGAGACCGGTCTCCTCGCGGACGGCAAAGGTCTCCTTGAACGTCCCGATCTCCTGCTCGAGACGCTCGGTCAGCTCGTCCGAAAGATCCTTCTTCTCGCGAATCTCCTCGTAGACCGAGCCTTCCGTCCGCAGGTGCTCCCGGAGCTCGTCCTGGAAGCGCGGCACCTGCGGGGTCGGCACGCCGTCGAGGTGTCCGTGGATGCCGGCGAAGATCGCCACGACCTGCTCCTCCATGGGCCACGGCTGGTACTGCGGCTGGTTCAGCGTTGCGACCATCCGCTCCCCGCGAGCCAGGGTGCGCTGCGTCTGCGTGTCGAGCTCGGAGCCGAACTGCGCGAAGGCCTCGAGCTCGCGGTACTGCGCAAGCTCCAGGCGCAAACGGCCTGCAACCTTCTTCATTGCTTTCGTCTGCGCATTTCCACCCACGCGGGAGACCGAGATGCCGACGTTGATGGCCGGCCGGACGCCCGAGTAGAAGAGTCCGCTCTCGAGGAAGATCTGGCCGTCCGTGATCGAGATGACGTTCGTCGGGATGTAGGCCGAGACGTCGCCCGCCTGGGTCTCGATCACCGGGAGCGCGGTCAGGGACCCGCCACCAAGGTCGTCGTTCAGCTTGACCGCGCGCTCGAGGAGGCGCGAGTGGAGGTAGAAGACGTCGCCCGGGAAGGCCTCGCGCCCGGGTGGGCGGCGTAGAAGGAGCGACATCTGCCGGTACGCGTCCGCGTGCTTCGAGAGGTCGTCGTAGATGCAGAGCGCGTGGCGCCCGCTGTAGAGGAAGTGCTCGCCCATCGCAGTCCCGGCGAACGGGGCCATCCACTTGATCGGCGCGGCCTCGACGGCCGAGGCGCTGACGATGATCGTGTAGTCGAGGGCGCCCGCATCCTTCAGGCGCTCGTAGACCTGCGCAACGGTCGAGGCTTTCTGGCCGATTGCCACGTAGATGCAGACCACGTCCTGGCCCTTCTGGTTCAGGATCGTGTCGACGAGGATGGCCGTCTTGCCGGTCTGGCGGTCGCCGATCACGAGCTCGCGCTGGCCGCGGCCGATCGGGATCATCGAGTCGATCGCCTTGATCCCGGTCTGGAGAGGCTCCTTGACCGGCTGGCGCTGCACGACCCCCGGGGCCTTGAACTCGAGCGGGCGGCGCTCGTCGGTCCCGATCGGGCCCTGGCCGTCGAGCGGCTGGCCGAGGGGGTTGACGACCCGGCCCACGAGCGCGTCGCCGACAGGCACGTTCACGACCTGGCCCGTCCGCTTGACGGGCTGGCCCTCGGTCACGAGCTCCCAGTCGCCGAAGAGCGGGCTCCCGACGTTGTCCTCCTCGAGGTTGAAGGCGATCCCGGTGACGCCGTGCTCGAGCTCGAGCATCTCCATGGCCATGCAGTTCTCGAGCCCGTAGACGCGGGCGAGGCCGTCGCCGACCTGGAGCACCGTGCCGACCTCGGTGAGGTCGGTCTCGACGTCGTACTCCTCGATCCGCTGCTTCAGGATCGAAGTGATCTCCTCTGGGCGAATCTTCACGTGCGCTCTCTCCTCTGTCCGGCCGGGGGCGGGCCCGCGTGACAGGAACCGCCGACGATTCGAGTACCGGGGGTAACATAGCCCGCTCCCAGCGAGCGACGTCCCGGTCAAAGGAGCTCTCTACATGAATCTCGCGTATATCGACCCCGGCAGTGGCAGCCTGATCCTCCAGATGATCCTGGGAGGACTTGCCGCGGCTGCGGTCTTCATGAAGCTCTTCTGGCATCGCCTGATGGTCTTCCTGCGGATCCGCAAGCCGTACGAGGCCGAGCGCGCTTCCGAGAGCGCGGAGAGCGAGACCCCGGCGGTCGAGCGCCGCTCGTTCGAGCGCGCCGGTGAGCCCGCCGGAAAACCCTGATCTGAACGCGGCCGAGGCGGCCGCGCCCCGGCTCGAACCTGGCTCCTTTCGCGACTGGGACAGCCGTGTCTTCTACGACGACGGCCGGATCCTGCGTGCGCTCAGCGAAACCGGCGCCCGTGACTGGGAGGCTGTCGCCCGCTCGCGCTTCTTCGGCGAGTCGGTCGCAGCCGGCCAGGTCGTCGAGACGCGCGAGGTCGACGATGTCGTCGTCCCGGAGGGGGTCGCGGGCGGCGCGGCAGCCGTTCTCGAGCACGAGCGCGTTCCCTTCGTCTCGTACCCGTACGAGTGGCCCTTCGCCATGCTGCGCGACGCAGCGCTCCTCCAGCTCGACCTCCTCGGCCGCGCGCTCCGCGAGGATCTGACGCTAAAGGACGCCTCGTCGTACAACGTCCAGTGGCGCGGGGCTCAGCCGATCTTCATCGACATCGGCTCCTTCGAGCGGCTCCCAGAGGGCGAGCCGTGGCAGGGCTACCGCCAGTTCTGCCTGCTCTTCCTGAACCCGCTCCTGCTCCAGGCCTACAAGGGCGTCCCCTTCCAGCCCTGGCTGCGCGGGAGCCTCGGCGGAATCGCGCCGGGTGACCTGCGCAGGCTCATGTCCTTCCGCGACCGCTTCCGGCGTGGCGTCATGACGCACGTGATCCTGCATGCGCGGCTCGAGCGCAAGCATGAGGAGAGCGCGCGCGACGTACGCGGCGAGCTGCGCAAGGCCGGCTTCCGCAAGGAGCTGATCGCCGCGAACGTCCGCCGCCTCGAGAAGCTGGTGCGCTCGCTCGACTGGGCCCCCGGCGGGAGCGAGTGGTCCGACTACGGGGCGACGACCTCGTACGACGACGAGGGAGCCCGGCGCAAGGAGGCCTTCGTGCGCCAGGCCGTCCACTCGCGGTCGTGGGGGCTCGCATGGGACGTTGGCTGCAACGAGGCGCGCTTCTCGCGGATCGCGGCCGAGAACGCGCGCTACGTCGTCGCCCTCGACGGGGACGCGGCGGTCGTCGACCGCGCCTACCGCGAGCTCGCGTCGGAGGGCCGCACGGACATCCTCCCGCTCGTCGCCGACGTGACCGACCCCTCGCCCGCGCTCGGCTGGGCGGGCCTCGAGCGGCAGACCTTGGCAGGACGCGGCCGGCCCGAGCTCACTCTCTGCCTCGCCGTCATCCACCACGTCGCGATCTCCGGGAACGTGCCGGTCCCGGAGTTCCTCTCGTGGCTTCGCGACCTCGGGACGGCGCTCGTGATCGAGTTCCCCACGCGCGAGGACCCCCGGGCCGCGGCGCTCCTTGCCCGGAAGCGGCCCGGCGCCCACCCGGATTACGACCGCGAGCCGTTCGAGCGTGCGCTCGCCGAGCGCTTCGAGGTGGAGCGGACGGAGGAGCTCGCGGGCGGCACGCGCATCCTGTACTTCGCCCGGCCGCGCTAGGCGTGGTAGACGCGCCGAAGCGCGCCCGCGCGGCCCGGCTTCGCGAGCCGGCGATCCGCCTCGCGCACCTCCTCGTCCTCTCCGGCTTCGCCCTCGCACAGCCGCTCTTCGACATCCTGGCGAAGCACGCGGAGTTCTTCGCCGTCCGCGGGTCGGCGCCCTCGGACATCGTCCTGTTCGCACTCGCGGTCACCTTCGTCCCCGCGCTCCTCCTCTGGGCCGTCGAGCTGGCCGTCGGAGCCCTGCACCGCGGCGGGGCGCTCCTCCTCCACCTGGTCTTCGCCGGCGGCCTCTTCGCCGCCTTCGCGATCCAGGTGCTGGAGCGCGTCGGCCTGGACGGGACGGTCGTTCTGATCGGTGGCGCGGTCGTGGCCGGCGCCGCGGCCGCGTTCGCCCTCTGGCGGACGCGGCTCGTCGGCTCGTTCCTGGCCGTCCTCTCCCCGGCGCCCCTCGTCTTTCTCGCCACGTTCCTCTTCTTCTCGCCGGTCTCCGACCTCGTCTTCCCGGACAGCGTGGAGGTCGCGACGGCGCAGGTGCGCGCCGAGGCGCCCGTGGTCATCCTCGTGCTGGACGAGCTCCCGATCGTCTCGCTGCTCGACCGCCGCGGCGAGATCGACGAGGGACGCTTCCCGAACTTCGCGCGATTCGCGCGCGACTCGACCTGGTTTCGCAACACGACGACGCTCTCGGCGCAGACGACCCGCGCGGTTCCCGCGATCCTGAGCGGTCGCGTCCCGACGCAGGGAAAGCTCCCCGTCTTCCAGGATCACCCGGAGAACCTCTTCACGCTCCTCGGGGGTCGCTACC
>JACCXC010000197.1 GCA_013697275.1 Actinomycetota bacterium
GCGGCAAGGGCCAGCACCAGGACGCGGGCGGCAAGTGCGTCCACGTGGCACCGAACACGTCGTCGGTCATCACCTCGAAATCGATCTCCAAGGACGGGGGGCGCGCGGGCTACCGCGGCCTCCTCGAGGTGGCGAAGGGCGCGCACGGCGCCAAGTCGAAGGTGGTCTGCGACGCGCTGATCCTCGACGAGGACTCGCGCTCGGACACCTACCCGTACATCCGGATCGACGAGAACAACGTCGACATCGGGCACGAGGCGACGGTCTCGAAGATCGGTGAGGAGCAGCTCTTCTACCTCATGTCGCGCGGACTCTCGGAGGCCGAGGCGGCGGCGATGATCGTCTCCGGGTTCGTCGAGCCGATCACGAAGGAGCTCCCGCTCGAGTACGCGGTCGAGCTGAACCGGCTGATCCTCCTCCAGATGGAAGGTTCGGTTGGCTAGTGCAGGTCGAGCGACTCGAGGCGTGGAGTTCCTCGGCGAGACGCTCGACACCGGCGTCTGCCACATGGCGGTCTTTCGCGACCCGGACGGCAACGACCTGATCTTGCACCGCCGCTACAAGCCGTACGAATGATCACGGTCGAGCGCGTCGACTTCATCTCCGTTCCGACTCGCGACACTGGGCAGGCGCGCCGGTTCTACGGCGGGCTGCTGGGGCTGCCCGAGTCGACCACGCCCGAGGACGTCTACGCGGAGTTCGAGACCTCGAACGTGACGCTCGGGACCTGGGAGCCTGAGCGCGACGGCCTCCCGTTCGCCCCGACGGCGGGAATCGCGCTGCGCGTTCCCGACGTCGAAGCGGCGCGCCGCGAGCTCGAGGCAGCCGGCGTCCAGTTCCGCGGCGAGACCATGGACACCGGCGTCTGCCACATGGCTTTCTGCGCCGACTTCGACGGGAACGGCGTCATCCTCCACCGCCGCTACGCGGAGCCTCGTCCCGACGGGATGGGGCACACGGAGAGTCGTGAGCGCGAGGACGCGCGCAGGGAGGCATCGTGAGCCGCGCCGAG
The DNA here is from genome assembly GCA_013697275.1 of Actinomycetota bacterium. Taxonomy (GTDB): domain Bacteria; phylum Actinomycetota; class Thermoleophilia; order Gaiellales; family Gaiellaceae; genus JACCXC01. The sequence continues at coordinate 1,013 of JACCXC010000197.1, forward strand.
CTCCTCGACCGCTACCGCGCGCTTCCCTTTCCGAACACGAAGGACGAGCACTGGCGCTTCACCGACCTGAAGGGCTTCGACCCGGAGGCCTTCGCAACGAACGGCGCTCGGGTCGCCGCGCCGGCCGAGTCGATGCTCGAGATCGACGCCGCAGTCACGGTCACGGTCTCCGAGTCGGGCCTGAAAGTCGACGGCGTTGTCGACGGGGTCGAGGTTGTCCCGCTCGTCGATCACGAGCTGCTCGGAACCCTCGTCGGGAACGAGGAGAAGTTCGCGGCGCACAACGCGGCCATGTGGGAGAACGGGCTGCTCGTCCGGGCCTCCAAGGGCGTCGTGCTCGAGAAGCCCGTGTACGTGCGGGTCACGAACAGCGCCGAGGGCGGTGCGCTCTTCTGGCGCCTCCTCGTCGTCTGTGAGCCCGAATCGCGGCTCGCACTCGTCGAGGAGTACGCGTCGGCCTCGCCCGAGCTTTCCGGCTACTCGAACGCCGTGACCGAGCTCGTCGTCGGCCAGGCGGCGAAGCTCGAGTACGTCTCGATCCAGAATCTCTCGCCGCAGACGTGGCACTTCGCGAATCACCACGCGCGGGTGGAGCGCGACGCCGAGCTCGACTGGATCGCCGGCGGCTTCGGCTCGAAGAAGGGCAAGACGCGGATCCAGAATGATCTCGCCGGCCCAGGGGCTACCTCGCGGGTAACGGGCGCGTACTTCGCCGACGGCGACCAGCACCTGGACTACGACACGTTCCAGGAGCACATGGCTCCGTCGACCACCTCGGACTTCGCGTTCAAGGGCGCGCTCCGCGACCGGGCGACCTCGGTCTGGCGCGGGATGATTCGCGTGGAGCCCGACGCGCAGAAGACGAACGCCTACCAGGAGAACCGCAACCTCCTGCTCTCGGAGAATGCGCACGCGGACTCGATCCCCGGGCTCGAGATCATGGCGAACGACGTGCGCTGCACGCACGGAGCGACGATCAGCCAGGTCGATCGCGACGAGCTCTTCTACTGCATGGCGCGCGGTCTCTCGCGCGGCGCGGCGGAGCGGCTGATCGTCCGTGGCTTCTATCAGGAGATCTTCGACCGGATCGAGTTCGATCCGGTGCGAGAGGCCCTGCAGAACGCCCTCGAGGCCCGCATCCCGGCTGCTTGACGGGCGTCGACGAGTACATCGCCGCCGCCGACTGCGTTCGCTTCCGGACGCTCGATCCGGTGCCGGAGGGTGTCCTGCGCGACGTGGTGGACGCGGCCGCGCGTGCGAACGAGCTAGGCTCTGCCGCGTGAACGAGCCGGAGCGGAACCAGGAGGATGTCGCCGAGGACGCGGCGGACGCGACCGAGGAAGCTCGGCGCAAGGCCGGCGAGGAGGGCCGCACGATCGAGGATCAGCCCGAGTCGGGCCGCGTAGCCGACGACGACGGCAACGACGAGCGCGAAACCGCGTTCTAGCGCCGGGTAGCGCCATTCGAGGGCGGTACGATGGCCCTATGGCCGTCTCCGCTGCTGCCAAGCTCGACGTTCAGGCGCTGCGCGCGGACTTCCCGATCCTCGGGCGGCCGATGCACGGCAAGCCGCTCGCCTACCTCGACTCGTCCAACTCCTCGCACAAGCCATGCCAGGTGCTCGATGCTGAGCGCGAGTTCTACGAGACCTCCTACGCCAACGTGCACCGGGCCGTCTACGAGCTCGGAGAGCGTGCAACCGCCGGCTACGAAGGCGCGCGCGAGAAGGTCAAGACGTTCGTCAACGCGGAGTCCACGCGCGAGGTCGTCTTCACGCGCGGCGCGACCGAGGCGCTCAATCTGGTTGCCTACGCCTGGGGCCTCGAGAACCTCGGGCCCGGCGACCTAGTGGTCGTCACCGAGCTCGAGCACCACTCGAACTTCGTTCCGTGGCAGTACATCGCGAACCGCACGGGGGCTGCGTTCGCGGCGATCCCCGCCGACGAGAACGGCGAGCTCGCGCTCGACGCGCTGGACGAGCTCGCCGGTCAGGGTCAAGTCAAGGTCGTCGCCGTCGGCTACGTGAACAACTCGCTCGGGACGGTCAACCCGCTCGAGCGCATCACCGCCTGGGCGCGCGAGCAGGGCGCGATCACCGTCGTCGACGCGTGTCAGGCCGCGCCGCACCGGCGACTCGACGTGCAGGCCCTCGGCGTGGACTTCCTCGCCTTCACCGGTCACAAGATGTGCGCGCCGACGGGAATCGGCGTCCTCTGGGGCCGGGCGGAGCACTTCGAGCGTATGCAGCCCTTCCAGCTCGGCGGCGAGATGATCCGCACGGTCTCGATCGAGCGGACGACGTGGAACGAGATTCCGCACAAGTTCGAGGCCGGGACGCCGCCCTTCGCGCAGGCCGTCGGCCTTGGCTCGGCGATCGACTACCTGGACGGGATCGGCCTCGAGGTGATCGAGGCGCACGAACACGAGCTCGTCGAGTATGCACTCGGGCGGATGAGCGAGATCCCGGGCATTCGCATCTTCGGCCCGCCCGCCGAGCGTCGCGGCGGAATCGTCTCATTCGACGTCGAGGGCGTCCACCCGCACGACGTGGCGCAGATCCTCGGCTGGGAAGGGGTCGCCGTGCGCGCCGGGCACCACTGCACGCAGCCGCTCATGCGGGCGCTCGGCGTTCCGGCGACTACGCGGGCGAGCTTCTATCTCTACACGCTGCCCGAGGAGATCGACCGCCTGGTGGAGGGTCTGCACAAGGTTCGCAAGACCTTCGCCTGATCGGGGTGCCCGCAGTTCGCTTCTGCGACGAGACGGACTTCGGCTTCGGTTGGGTGGACGAAGAGGGTGGCTCCGTTTCGCGGACTGCGCACGCGCTGGCCGTCGAGGGCCGCGTCTACCTCATCGACCCCGTCGAGGGCGACGGCGTGGACGAGCGGGTCGCGGCGCTCGGGAAGCCGGCCGGTGTCATCGTCCTCCTCGACCGGCACCGCCGCGACTCGGACGCCTTCGCGGCCCGCTTAGACGTGCCTCTGGCCGAGACGCCCTACGAGGGCGTGCCCGGCTCGCCGTTCGAGTTCCGGCGCATCCTGCGCAGGCGCTTCTGGCGGGAGGTCGCGCTCTGGTGGCCCGAGCGGCGCGTTCTGGT
>JACCXC010000027.1 GCA_013697275.1 Actinomycetota bacterium
GCCTCGGCCACCGCGAGCGACGGAAGGACGTGGCCGGCGGTTCCCCCGGCTGCGATCAGGCACGCGATCGGTCGCTTCTGCGGAGGCCCCATTCACGGCGATGTTAAGGAGGATGCCGACGGCGGCAAGGGAGACGATCAGGCTCGAGCCCCCGTAGCTCACGAACGGAAGCGGAATGCCCGTCAGCGGCGCGATCCCGAGGACGGCGCTCAGGTTCACAATCGCCTGGCCGGCAACGAGTGCCGTGATCCCTACCGCAAGCAGCTTCCCGAAGGGGTCGCGCGCTCGCAGGGCGACGTTGAAGCCCGCGTACGCGAAGACCGCAAACGCGCTCACGACGGCGACCGTCCCGAAGAGCCCGAGCTCCTCCCCGACGATCGCGAAGATCATGTCCGTCGATGCCTCGGGCAGGTAGTAGATCTTCTGGACGCTCTCGCCGAGGCCGACGCCGAGAAAGCCGCCCGACCCGAGCGCGATCATCGCCTGGACGGTCTGGAAGCCCGCGCCCTCCGGATCGGCCCAGGGGTCGAGGAACGACAGCAGGCGCGTTCGCCGGTAGGGCTCCAGCCAGATCGCGGCCAGCGCGAGGAACGCCATCAGCCCTCCCGCGGTGCCGAGCACGCGGAGCGGCGTGCCCGCAACGGTGAGCATGGCCCCCGCCATGACGACGATCGCGATGGTCGTTCCGAGATCGGGCTCGAGGAGGATGAGCGCGCAGGCGGCGAGGATCACCGCTCCGATCGGCTTCGCCAGCTCGCCCAGGGTCTGCGGCGCGCGTCGGCGGGCGAGCACGGCGGCGAGCCAGAGGGCCAGCGCGAGCTTGGCCAGCTCGGACGGCTGGACGTCGATCACCCCAAGGGAAAGCCAACGGCTTGCGCCATTCACCGTCGTGCCCAGGACGAGCACGGCCGCGAGCAGCACGAAGCTCACCCCGAGAAGCGGGCTGCCCAGGCGCCGCAGCACGCGGAAGTCGAGCCGCGAGAAGACGACGAGCGCGACGAGCCCGAGCAGCGAGTAGATCCCCTGCCGCTTCAGGTAATAGGCCGGATCTTCCGCGACGACCGCGGCCCGGCCGGAGCTCGCGCTGTAGACCATCACGAGGCCGAAGGCGACCAGGCCGAGCGTCACGAGGACGAGTAGGTGGAACTCGAGCTGACCGGCTGCGCGCTTCACCCGAGCGACCTCACGAGCTCGCGGAAGCGGTCGCCACGCTCCTCGAAGTCTCGGAACTGGTCGTAGCTCGCGCAGGCCGGCGACAGGAGGACGACATCCCCGCGTGCCGCGGCGCGCGTGGCCGAGCGGACTGCCGTCTCGAGATCGCCGCTCCGCTCGTGGGCAACCCCCGCCTCCGTCAGCGCGCGGGCAAGCTCGTCCGTCGCCTCCCCGACGAGGTACGCCCGCAGGACGTTTGGGCCGATCGCCTGGGCGAGCGACGGGAAGCTCTCACCCTTGAGCGAGCCGCCCAGGATCAGGTGCAGCGGCTCGTCCTCATAGGCCTCGAGCGCCGGCCGGACGGCGGCCACGTTCGTCGCCTTCGAGTCGTTCACGTATGCGACGCCGTTCACGTCGCCGACGAGCTCGAGCCGGTGTGGCACACCGCTGAATGTGCTGAGGGCCGTGGCGATGGCTGGGTCGGCGAGCCCGGCCGCGCGCGCGGCTGCAGTTGCCGCCGCGGCGTTCTCGCGGTTGTGGCGGCCGCGCAGAAGCGGCTCGGCGGGCAGCGCGTCGTCGGCCGAGAACTCGATCCGCGCCGCGTGGCCGGGCACCGCGCCGAAGCCGCGCGGCACGACGGCGGTGTCGCCCGCCTGCTGGCGCTCGAAGACGCGCAGCTTGGCCGCGGCGTACTCGTCGAAGCCCGGGTGACGGTCGAGATGGTCGGGTTCGAGGTTCAGGAGGAGGGCGACGCGCGGGCGCAGCGTCTCGATGTCCTCGAGCTGGAAGCTCGAGAGCTCGCAGACGATCCAGGCGTCGTCGGCGATCTCGCCGTCGAGGGCGGTGAGTGGGCGCCCGACATTCCCCGCCGTCTCCACCGGCCGCCCGCCGGCACGAAAGATCGCGGCCAGGAGCTCCGTCGTGGTCGTCTTCCCGTTCGTTCCCGTCACCCCCACGAGCGGGTTCGGAAGAAGCCGAGCGCCGAGCTCGACCTCGCTCCAGACCGGCACGCCACGGTCGCGGGCCGCCGCCACGAGCGGCGTCTCCGCTGGGACTCCCGGGCTTTTCACGAGTAGGTCCACGCCGTCGGCGAGCGCAGGGTCCTCCGCGCCCAGCCGAACTTCGACACCCGCTTCGCGAAGCCTTCCGGTCTCGACCTCCTCGTTTCGGTCGTGCGCGACGACCTCGATCCCGCGCCGGGCGAGTGCGAGAGCCGCCGCCCGGCCCGAGCGTGCGAGCCCGACGACGAGCACGCGCCGAAGCTCAGGAAGCAAACTCGGAGAAGTACCGGTAGTAGAGAACGAAGGCGCAGGCGCAGAAAATCGCGCCGGTGATCCAGAAGCGCACCATGATCCGCGTCTCCGACCAGGCTTTCATCTCGAAGTGGTGGTGGAGTGGCGCCATCAGGAAGATCCGCCGTCCGAGCCCGCGAAACCAGAGCACCTGCAGGATGACCGAGAGCGCCTCGATCACGAAGATCCCTCCGATCAAGATGAGCAGGACCTCGGTCTTCGTCATGATCGCGAAGGCGGCAAGCGCACCCCCGAGCCCCATCGACCCGGTGTCGCCCATGAAGACCTGCGCGGGGAAGGCGTTGTACCAGAGGAACCCGATCGAGGCCCCGATCAGGCTGGCGCCGAGGATGGCCAGGTCGAGATCCTCCACGTCGGGGCTCCGGGCCCGGACGCTGACAAGGTACGCGACGACGCCCATCGCGGTGTAGGTGAGGAGCGAGATCGTTGCCGTCCCGGCCGCCAGGCCGTCGAGCCCGTCCGTCAGGTTCACGCTGTTCGCCGCCCCCGCGATGATGATGAAGAGGAGCCCGTACCAGGCCCACGAGAGGGGGACGTCCCAGTCGGCGAGCGGGAGATAGACGCTCGTCTTGAAATCCGCGTCGTAGACGACGAGCCCGACGACGGCGGTGATCACCGCGAGCATGAGGAGCTTCCAGCGGCCGGCGAGCCCGAGAGAGCGGCGGTGGGTCAGCTTCGTCCAGTCATCGACGAAGCCGATCGCCGCGCAGCCGAGCGTGACGAAGAACGCGGTCAGGGCCGGAAGCGTCCGCTCCGTGAAGATGAGGAACGGGACGGACATGGCGATCATGATCAGAAGGCCGCCCATCGTCGGCGTGCCCTGCTTGGTCACATGCCGCTCGGGTCCCTCCTCGCGGATGTGCTGCCCAAGCTCGTTCCGCCGCAAGAACTCGATGAACTTCGGCCCGGCCGCGATCGAGATGACCATGGCGACGATCCCGGCGAGGAGGACTTCGACCATGGCCGGAAGCCCCTAGGCGGGGACGACCGCTAGGGCGTCTGCGATCGCTTCGAGGCCGACGGAACGCGAGCCCTTGAGGAGGACGCAGTCGCCCGGCTCGAGGATCTCGCGGACGGCGACGAGCGCATCGCCGGCGGCCTCGGCCCAGCGGGTGACGGAGACGCCGCCCTCGAGGTAGCCGCGTGCGAGCGGGCCAACGGCCACGAGCGCCTGCACGCCCACGCGCGCAGCAGCCTCCCCCACCTCCCGGTGGTAGCCGGGCGCGCCGGGACCGAGCTCCGCCATGTCCCCGAGCACGGCAACACGGCGCCGCGTACCTGCCCGCTCCGCGAGGTGCTCGAGCGCGGCGACCATGGAGAGCGGGTTCGCGTTGTAGGCGTCGTTGATCAGGAGGCCGTCGCCCGGCAGGGGGATCTCCTCCCCGCGCCAGCGCGAGAGCCGGACTTCGCTCGCGCCTCGCTGCGCGCCCTCGAGCGGCAGGCCGAGCGCACGGTAGGCGCCGAGCGCGGCCAGAGCGTTCGTCGCGTTGTGGCGCGAGGCGAACGGGAACTCGAGGACGAGACGCTCGCCGAAGGCGTCTATCTCGACCTTGGAGCCGTCTCCGAGCGGGGTGAACGAGAGAAGCTGGACGTCGCCTCCAGGGCCGAAGCGGGTGAGCTCGATGTCGTCACGGTCGAGATACGGCTCGAGGTACGGGTCTCCTGCCGGGACGACCGCCGTCCCACCGGGCGGGAGAGCCCGGATGAGCTCGGCTTTCGCCTGCGCGACGCGCTCGACCGTCCCGAGCAGCTCGAGGTGCACGGGCCCAATCTTCGTGATCACACCGATCTCCGGCTGCGCGGTCTCGCAGAGCTCGGCGATCTGGCCGAGGCCGCGCATTCCCAGCTCGAGGACGGCCACGTCAGTCTCCTCGTCCAGGCGGCAGAGCGTGAGCGGGAGGCCGATCTCGTTGTTCTGGCTGCCCTCGGCGACGACGGTGCGCAGGTGCGGCGTGCAGAGCGCCCCGAGGATGTCCTTCGTCGAGGTCTTGGCAATCGAGCCGGTCACCCCGACGACGCGGGCGCGGGAGCGGCTGCGCACGGCGCGCGCGATCGCTGCGAGCGCCGCGAACGCGTCGGCGGGGAGCAGGGCTGCGGCCGCCCCCGCGGCGAGAGCCTCGTCGGCATAGTCGGCTCCGCGCCCGACGCCGACGAAGAGGTCGCCCGGTTCCACGCGGCGCGAGTCGACGGTCAGGCCGGTCACCCGCTCGGCGCCGGGCGCGACACGCAGGTCCCCGTGCGCGAGAGAACGAACGTCGTCGAGTTCGAGCGGGATCATGTCGGCCCACCGGTCCGCAGATGCCGTAACACGTCGCGGGTGACCTGACGGTCGTCGAAGGGAATCGTCTCGCCGGCGGTCTCCTGGCCGGGCTCGTGCCCTTTGCCCGCGATCAGGACGACGTCGCCTTCCACGGCGCGCTCGAGTGCCCGCGCGATGGCCACGGCCCGGTCGGGCTCGATCTCGGCCTCCCCGTTCGTTCCGGCGACGATCTCACCGATGATCTCGAGCGGATCCTCGCTCCGCGGATTGTCCGAGGTGACGATCACAGTGTCGGCCAGGCGCGAAGCGACCTCACCCATGACCGGCCGCTTGCCGCGGTCCCGATCGCCCCCGCAGCCGAAGACGCAGAGCAGCCGACCCTGCGCGAGCGAGCGCGCCTCGGCGAGCACGTTCTCGAGCGCGCGAGGGGTGTGCGCGTAGTCCACCAGGACGGCGAACGGCTGGCCCTCGTCGACGGCCTCGAAGCGCCCTGGGACGCCCTGGAGGTGCGACACGCCCGTGGCGATCGGCTCGTCCTCCACGCCGAGGAGCCGCGCGAGCGCGACGGCAGCGAGGACGTTTTCGACGTTGAAGCGGCCGCGTAGACGCGACTCGAGTTGGATCCCCGCTGCGACGAAGCGCGATCCCCACGCGTCGATCTCGAGCTCACGGGCCCTGATCTCGGCACCCTCCCCGAAGCCGAACGTGAGGGGCTCCTCCCCCAGCGAGCGGAGCTCATCGGCGAGGCGCCGCCCGTACTCGTCACCCACGTTGACGGCCGCTGGGGACCGGCGCCCATCGACGTCCGGCTCCGTGAACAGGCGGCGCTTGGCGTCGAAGTACGCCTCGAGCGTGCCGTGGAGGTCGAGGTGCTCCTGGCTCAGGTTCGTGAACGCGAGCGCGGCGAAGCGGACGCCGGCGAGCCGCCGAAGCTCCGACCCGTGCGACGAGGCTTCCATGGCACAGGTCCTGTCGCCCGCGTCGAGCATCTCGCGCAGGGTGCGCTGGAGGTCGACCGATTCGGGTGTCGTGTGCTTGACGGCGCGACGCTCGCCCCCGATGCGGCTCTCGACCGTCCCGAGGAGGCCGGGGCGCCGCCCCGCGGCCGCGAGGATCGCGTAGAGGAGGAACGTCGTCGTCGTCTTCCCGTTCGTCCCCGTGACGCCCGCGACGGCGAGCTCCCGGGTGGGGAACCCGTAGAAGGCATCGGCTGCAAGCCCCATGGCCTTCCGGGCATCCGCGACGACGAGTTGCGGGACGTCGAGCTCGAGCTCGCGCTCGACGATCAGCGCCACGGCGCCGCGCGAGATCGCGTCCGGCGCGAAATCGTGCCCGTCGGTACGGAAGCCGGGCACGCAGACGAAGAGCGCCCCGGCCGTCACGCGGCGCGCGTCGTACGCGAGATCGGTGACGTCGACCGAGGCGGCGTTCAGCGTGCGGGACGGGCGCACGGCGCTCTGCAGAGCCTCGAGCTCGATACCCCGATGGTACCTCTCTACTCGGCCGCGGAGCCGGCTTCCTCCGGGACGTCCGGAGGTACCTGCAGGTACTGGAGGGCGAAGCGCATGATGTCCCGGAAAGCCGGTGCGGCGACGGTGCCCCCCCAGATCGTCCCTCTCGGCTCGTCGACGGTAACGAGGACGACGACACGGGGGTTTCGCGCCGGCGCAAAGCCGACGAACGAGCCGACGTACGCCGTCTTCGAGTAGCCGCCGTACACGGGATCCGGCTTCGCGGCGGTGCCCGTCTTCCCGGCCACGAAGTACCCGGGCACCTGCGCCTCGACGCCTGAGCCGTCCTCGACGACGCCGCGGAGCATGGCGGTCAGCTGCTTCGACACCCGCGTCGAGATGACGCGCTTGCGCGCGGGGCCGACGGCACCCTTCCCCTCGACACGCTCGACGAGGTGGGGCTGGATCGCCACGCCCCCGTTCGCAATCGCGCCGTAGACGCGGGCCATCTGGAGTGGCGTGACGGCGATCCCGTGGCCGATCGGGACGTTGCCGATCGTCGAGCCCGACCACTGCTCGGGCGGCACGACGATTCCGGGGGTCTCGCCTGGATACTCGATCCCCGTCTCGTGGCCGAACCCGAAGCGATCGATCCACTCGCTCAGCTTCTCCCGGCCCAGGCCGAGCGCGAGCGTGATCACTCCGACGTTGGACGACTGCGAGAGGATCTCCGCAACCGACATCGTTTCGGTGCCCCGTGGGACGGCGTCGTGGATCACGCGGTCGGAGACGCGGATCTCGTACGGGAGCGTGTAGGTGTCGGTCGGCGTGACCATCCCTGTCTCGAGGACAGCCGAGAGCGTCACCACCTTGAAGGTCGAGCCGGGCTCGTACGTGTCCGTGACGGCTCGGTTTCGCTGGACGTCGCGGCTCGCTTTCGGAAAGTCGTTCGCATCGAACCCGGGCTCGACCCCCATCGCGAGGATTCCACCCGTCTTCGGATCGAGGACGACCGCGGTGGCCGCCTTGGCGTTCCAGCGCTCGCGGGTCGCCTCGAGCACGCGCTCGACCTGGCGCTGCAGGGTGTTGTCGATCGTCAGGCGAAGGTCGCGGCCGTCGGCGGCGTCCTCCGCGTCCACCGTGTCGAGCCTGTGGCCGAACGGGTCGCGGACGATCGTCTTCTTGCCGTCGGAGCCGCCGAGCAGCTTGTCCAGGCCGAGCTCGAGGCCGGCAAGGCCGCGGTTGTCCACCCCTGCGTAGCCCACGATCTCGGAGGCGACGGTCCCGAGCGGGTACGAGCGGCGCTCCTCCGGATAGAAGCCGAGCCCGACGATCTCCTGGCGGCGGAGCGACTCCGCCTTGACCGCGTCCGCCTTGCGCGCGACGTAGACAAAGCCCTTGGAGCGGTCCGAGAGCTGCTCGAGCACGGCGGCCGGATCGGTGCCGAGGGTGCGGCCGACGGCGAGCGCGACGGCCCGCGGGTTCATGATCTGCTGGGGGTTTGCGTACACCGTGATCGCGCGCTCGCCGATCGCGAGCTCGACCCCGGTGCGGTCGTAGATCGTTCCCCGGTGCGCAGGGATCGTGATCGCCTCGCGCTGCTGACTCGCCGCAAGACGGTCGAGCGGCCCCGACTGCACGGCCTGGAGCCAGCCCGCGCGGACGAGGACGACGCCGAACGCCAGCGTGAACACTGCGACGAGCAGCCGGACGCGCCTGTTCACGCGGCGCGCGCTCATCGTCTGCCGTCGCGGATCCTGACGTACGTGATCTGAGCGGGGTCGACGAGCCCGAGCTCCTCGCGCGCGACCTGTTCGATCCGCGCGGAGGCCGCCAGGCCGGAGAGCTCCGACGCGGCCGCGGCGTTCTCGCCGAGCAGCTTCTCTTTGCGCTCTTCGAGCCGCTGGGATTCGAGGTTCAGCTGCAGGGCGGCCACGTTCAGGGCGACAACGCCCGCAAGGAGGAACGCAACGAGGGCGATCCAGATGACGCCGCCCGCGACACGGGGGCGGGTTTGAACCGGACGCGGGGAGCGGCGTGGCTCGGCCGGGGCGGGTCTCGGAGCCGCTCGTTGCGGCGCTCGTGCGGGGGCGGCGACGGCCACTACGTCGTCTTCACCGCGGCGCGGAGCCGGGCCGAGGCCGACCGGACGTTCGTTGCCACCTCCGCGGGTGAAGGCCGAACCGCTTTGCGGGTCAGAAGGCGCAGGCCGGGCTCGCGGCCGCACGCGCAGATCGGCAGGTCGGGCGGGCAGATGCAGCCCTTGGCCTCCGCGGCGAGGTACCGCTTGACGATCCGGTCTTCGAGCGAATGGAAGGAGATGACGGCCATACGGCCGCCGGGGCGGAGCAGCGAGAGGGCCTCAGGCAGCGCACGCTCGAGTGACTCGAGCTCATGGTTGACCGCGATCCGAAGGGCCTGGAAGACCCGTCTGGCTGGGTGCCCGTCGCCGAAGCGGCGCGGAGCGGGGATTGCTCCACGGATGGTGTCTGCGAGCTCGGCGGTTCGCTCGAATGGCGACTCCTTGCGCCGGCGGACGATCGCGCGGGCGATCTGGCGCGCGAAGCGCTCCTCTCCGAACCGGCGAAAGATGTCAGACAGCTCGCGCTCTTCCGCCTCGTTCACGAGGTCGCGCGCCGCCGTCGGCTCCGACGGATCCATGCGCATGTCGAGCGGCGCATCGACCGCATAGGAGAACCCGCGCTCGGGCCGATCGATCTGCATGCTCGAAACACCGAGGTCGAAGAGGATCGCGTCCACCTCGAGGCCGTTCTGCGCGAGCTGCCCGAGGACGACGGCGAAGTCCCCTCGCAGAAGGCGGGCACCCGCGCGGCATTCCCGGCTGAAACCCGCGAAGTGCGCACGCGCGTCGGGGTCGCGGTCGACGGCGATGAAGCGGCCGCTTCCCCCCAGGTCGGCACAGAGGAGGCGCGCATGGCCGCCGGAGCCGAAGGTGGCGTCGACGACCGTCTGGCCCGGCTCGATCGCGAGGAGCTCCCGCACCTCGTCGGCGAGGACGGGGACATGGTCAGCTCTGGGTTGCTGCGAGGCGCTCTGCAACAAGATCAGCCCTCCCTCCAACGTCGTCGACCTCCCGCCGCCAGGCCTCGGGCTCCCAGAGCTCGAGGTGATCTTGCACGCCCGCCACGATCACGCCGCGCTTCAGCCCGGCGTGCTGGAGGAGCGGCGCGATCAGGCCCATTCGCCCCTGCTTGTCGAGGTCCGTCTGGATCGCGCTCGCGAAGACGAAGCGGTTCATCTGCCGGGCCTCGCGGCTGAACGGCGTGAGGCCCCCGAGCTGTCCGTCGACGAAGCGGCTCCAGCCCTTGGGTGGATAGACGAGCAAGCAGGGATCGAACCCCTTCGTGACGAAGACGCCGTCGGCGAACGCCTGGCGGAACCGGGCGGGAAGCGTGACGCGGTTCTTGTCGTCGAGCGCATGCTCGTACTCACCGAGGAGCATCGCACGGGGTTCCTCCTCGCTCTCCACTTCGTCCCACTTTACCCCACCAAGAACCACAGCGCAATACCTCCGCACCACCTGGCTCTGCAGCCCGAATCAAGCGATGGGCGAAGCCGGGTTCGAAGCGGTCTAGGCGCGCAGCCCGTGCGCGCCGCGCCTCGTGATCGCCGCGGCCGCCGCCCCCGCCGCCCGCTCCACCGCGTCCTCGGGCGAGAGCCCTTCGCCGAGGCTCAGCGTGAGATACGCGGCGAACGTGTCCCCGGCTCCGTAGCTGTCCGCACGGGGGCCGGGGAGATCGGGCGCCTCCCACCGCCGCCCGGCCGGCTCGAGCCGGCCTCCCTTGTTGCCCTCGGTGGCGACCACGAGTCGCGGGGGAGGATCCAGGTCGCCGTCCTCGTAGCGCTCCGACGGATCGATCGCGCTGCCGACGAGCGCGTCCAGCTCGACGCCCGCCTCCCGGATGGTCGGCAGCTCCCGGGGCGTCGCGACAAGGATGCGCGCAGCCCGCGCTGCCTGCAGCGCCCCGGGGTCTCCGCCCGTGAAGTAGACCGCGTCATAGTCGCCGAGCTCGTCCCAGGGAAGCAGCGCCGCCCGCCGGGGCCGCAGCTTCTCCGAGAGAAGCGAGATCGTGCGCTCGCCGTCAACGTCGAGGTAGCAGAAGCCGCGCCGCTGCTCCTCGTCGCGCCAGTCGACCTTGAGCCGGACGCCGAGCTCGCGCAGCTGATCCTCGCAGCGCCGTCCGAACTCGTCACGCCCCAGGGCGGTGAAGAGGGTCGCCTCGCCCGCCGCACGGGCAAGCTGCACGGCCGCCACCCCACCGCCGCCCGCCGCCTCGCCCCAAGACTCCTCGGCCTGGACGATCTCGCCCGGCTCCGGAACCCGCTCGACCACGAGAAAGTCGATCCACTCGACGTGCCCCACCACGGCGACCCGCACCGGCGGAGTCTCACACGCCGGGCTCGAGGGGCGTTAGAACAGAAGATGCCACCGATGCCGACTGCCGCCCCGCCGTTCGAGCGCTTCTATGAGGCGACACGCGAGGAGATCTACCGCTACCTCGTGCGGCTGCTCGGGCGCCAGTCGGCGGAGGACGCCTTTCAGGAGACCTTCCTGAAGGCGCTGCGCGCCTACGGGCGCCTCGTCCACGCGGACAATCTTCGCGCCTGGGCCTTCACGATCGCGACGCGCGTCGCGCTCGACGAGCGGCGACGTGCCCGGCCTGAGCACGACCTGCCCGAGCTTGCCGCGTCCGACGCGCGGCCCGCCTTTGCCGAGCTGGAGCACCTGGCCGGGACCCTGCCGCGCACCGAGCGCGCCGCCGTCGTCCTCCGATACGGCTACGACCTGGCCTACGCCGACATCGCCGCCGCGCTCGGGTCGTCCGAGGAGGCCGCCCGCCAAGCCACCTCCTCGGGAGTCCGGCGCCTGCGCAAGAAAGGAGTCGCATGACCCTGCCCATCGAGCTCGACGACCGGTTCCGCTCCGCAGCCGCCGCTGAGGGGCTCCTCGACGTCGCCTACGACGTCGCTGACTCGCCGATCGGCCCGCTCCTTCTCGCTGCAAGCGAGCGAGGTGTCTGCCGCATCTCGTTCAACCCCGAGCCCGAGGCGGCGCTCGAGGCGCTCGCGCGGGCCCACGGCGTTCGCGTCCTCCGCTCGCCGCGCCCGGTGGACGAGCTCCGCCATCAGCTGGACGACTACTTCGAGGGCCGGCGTCGCGACTTCGACGTTGCCGTCGACACGTCCGTCCTCCCCGCGTTCCAGCAACTCGTGCTCGAGGAGCTAGCCCGCGTGCCGTACGGAGAGCTCGCAACCTACGGCGGTCTTGCCGCACGGATCGGCCGCCCACGCGCGGCCCGAGCCGTCGGCGGCGCCCTGAACCGAAACCCGATCCCGATCGTCCTCCCGTGCCACCGCGTCGTCGGCTCGACCGGGAGCCTCGTCGGCTACGCGGGCGGCCTCGAGCGCAAGCGCGCGCTCCTCGAGCTCGAGGGCGCTACGGTCTAGGGGTGCGCCGGCTCGCCGCCGTCCTCCTCCTTGCGGGCTCGCTGGCGGGCTGCTCCGGCGACGGCGAGCCCGACTCGACCGCGGCCGAGAGCACGAGCACGAGCACGACTGCGACCGAGAGCCAGGACGACCGGCTCGCGTTCCCCCGCGGACGGGCCGTGATCGCCGCCGGCGACGAGCGCGTGCGGCTCGACGTCGAGATCGCGGAGACCGCCGAGCAGCGTCAGCAGGGCCTGATGTTCCGGCGCTCGCTTCCTCCGCGGGCCGGGATGATCTTCCTCTTCTCGGGCCCGACCCAGGGCGGGTTCTGGATGAAGAACACGCTCGTCCCGCTCTCGATCGCCTTCCTGGACGAGCAGGGCCGCATCCTGCGCATGCTCGACATGGAGCCCTGTCGCGCCGAGCCCTGCCATGTCTACGACCCCGAGGTGGCGTACTTCAGCGCGCTCGAGGTCAACCAGGGAAGCTTCGACGCGTGGGGCGTCGAGCAGGGAGACGTCGTGACCGTGGAGCGTGCCTAGCCGCCTCGAGATCGAGCTCGCCGGGGCGGGCGGCGAGCCGGTCGACCTCTGGCGGACGATCAGGTCGCACGGCGTCGTCGACCTCCCGCCCATGCGGGTCGACGCCGAGGGACGCGCGCTCGAGGCAACCCTGCCCGTCGAGGGCGTCCGGCCGCGACGGATCCGCGTCGTGGAGGACGGGCCGCGCACGGCGCTCGTCGAGATAACCGGCCGGCCGCTCGGCAAGCGCGACAAGTCGCGCCTCCTGGCGGCCGTCCGGCACGTCCTGCGCCTCGACGACGACCTCTCGCCCTTCTACGCGCGTGCCGCGAAGGACCCCGACCTCGCGTGGGTCGTGCACGGCGCGGGGCGCCTCGTGCGGAGCCCGACGGTCTTCGAGGAGGTCGTGAAGACGATCTGCACGACAAACTGCGCCTGGTCGGCGACGCAGCGGATGGTCGGAGCGCTGGTCGCCGGGCTCGGCGAGCCCGCGGAGGGCGTCCGTGCGGACGGGCCGTACGGACGGGCGTTCCCGACTCCGGCCGCGATGGCGAAGGTCGAGCCCGACTTCTTCCGAGACGTGGTGCGGGCGGGCTATCGCGGCGCCTACCTTCGCTCGCTCGCCGAATCGGTCGCGAGCGGGGAGCTCGACCTCGAGGCCCTCGGCCGAGCGTCCCGGGAGGAGCTTCCGGACGAGGAGCTCGCCGCGGCGCTGCTCGCCCTCCCCGGGGTCGGGCCGTACGCGGCCTCGCACGTGATGATCATGCTCGGCCGCTACTCGCCGCTCATCCTCGACTCGTGGACGCGGCCGACCTACGCGCGCCTCACCGGCGGGCGGCCAAAGAAGGACGCGACGATCGTGCGCCGCTTCCGCCGCTACGGGCCGTATGCAGGGCTGGCGTTCTGGCTCTTCCTGACCCGCGACTGGGTCGAGGATCCGCGCTAGGGCATTTCGGGTACTCGGCTCGCGAGCGGCTCGAGCGCGCCGGCCGTCGGCTGGAGCTCACCCGACTCGAGCCCCGCGGCGACCTCACGCACGAGCGCGCGGGCCTCGCTCACGTGCGCCGGCTCCAGGATCGTGCTCACCGTGGCGAGCGCCTCGTCGCCGCTCCAGAGCTCGAGCGAGACCGTGTCGAGCTCCCGCTTGGCGATGTAGGGATCGTCCAGCACGCTCACTCGAACCCGCAAGCTCCGCCCGTCCGGCAGGACGACGGGCTGCTCGACGGGCTGACCGCGCAGGCTCATTGGGCGCGGATGCTAGTAGATGGAACTAGTGGCCCCTCAGCTACCGACCTCGGTGGTCGTCCGTCGTGGCCGAGACAGCGCGACGCCCAGCGCCGCGAGACCGGCGATCAGGCCTGCGATTCCGAGGACGAGGGCGAGATTGGCACGGTCCTCTCCGTCGCCACCGCTTTCCGACCCACCCGCCGCGGCGGCCGCGGCGCCTTCGTCGGTGATGGTCTCCGTCGGGTCCGTGGTGGCGGGCTCCTCCCCCGCAACCGCGAGAACGGCGACGCGAGGTGCCGGCGTGTCCGCCTCCTCTTCGGGCGCGATCCAACGAGCGACCTCGCCGTCCGAGTACGTCTGAAGCGTGGGGAAGAGCAATGGCTCGGTCGCGCCCTCGGGCACTTGAAAGCTCACACCGAATTCCTGGAACTCGCCGGGCTCGATCTCGCCGCCGCTCCAGGTGACGCTGGCCAGCCGCTCGGTGATGGGCTCCTCGCCCTCCTCCTCGATCGGCGTGTCGAGCGTTGCCATCTGGATGGTGCGCTCCCAGCCCGGGACGTCCTGGAACCGGGCCGAGATGACGTTCTCAGGAAACTGCATCGTGACCTCGGTCGTGCTTGCCATTGCCGACTCGTTCGGCACGCGAACCGCGAACCGCGCGAACCCGCCTGCCTCCCATTCGTTGGGGTTGAGCGTCACGTGAGCCGAGGCCACTGGCGCGGCCAAGAGCGCCGCGAGGGCGGTCAGCAGAATGAGCTTGCTTTTCATCTCTACCTCTCTTTGATTTCGATGAGGGTGGTGCCGGTCAGGAGCTCGAACTCGCCGCGGCGTGCCTCGATCCGAAGCTGCCATTCGCCGACGAGCCCGAACGAGGCGTCGGTGACGACGTAGCCCGCGTGCCCTTCCTGCTTCGCCTCGTAGCGAAGCGGGCCGATGTCCGCGCTCGGGAGACTCGCCGACACGACGACCTCCTCGAACTCGGGGACTTCCGTCTCCTCGTGCCCTGAGCCGAACTCCACATGGATTTCGTTCGTTCCGATCG
>JACCXC010000043.1 GCA_013697275.1 Actinomycetota bacterium
AGCCCCTCCACCCGGCGAACGAATCAGAGCGGGAACCCCGGTACGGCTCGAAGTGTCGAGAGGGCCGGCGGCGCCCGGCATCGCCCTCGACGTCCCGAACGTCACGCGACTCGCCGCGGGCGACGCGCGCGCGCTCATCAGCCGGGCGGGCCTGACCGTTCGCACGATCTTCCGCGAGACACCCTCCGGCGGTGCCAGAGGACAGGTGCTCGAGCAGCAACCGGCCGCGGGCGCCTCCGCCGCCGCGCTGGATCAGGTCACGCTCTTCGTCGGCCGGTAGAGTCTGGCTCGCACGGGGAGCTGCCGAAGAGCGGCTGAGAGGAGGCTCGAAGCCTCGACCCGACGAACCTGATCTGGGTAACGCCAGCGGAGGGAGCGCTTCTTGAACGCGAATCAGAGCTGGGGCGTCACTCCCGTCCCGGAGCGGCTGCGCACGCTCTCCACGCTCGACCTGACGCTCCTCTGGGGGAACCTCGGGGTCAGCCTGCTCGTCCTCGTGATCGGGGCGATCCTCGTCCCGGCGCTCTCACTCAGAGACGCAGTGATCGCGATCGTCGTCGGGAGCCTCATCGGGAACGTGATGCTCGGCCTCGCGGGGATGATCGGCGCCGACGGCCGGGTGCCCGCCATGGTTCTCCTGCGCGCGCCGCTCGGGCAACGTGGGTCATATGCGGCCACCGGGCTGAACGTCGCGCAGTGCGTCGGATGGGCGACGTTCGAGCTGATCATCATCGCGGCCGCGGCCGGTGCCCTCTCGAACGAGGTCTTCGGCTTCGAGGGGCGGACGCTCTGGACGCTCGTCGCGGGCGCCGTCGCGCTCGGCATGGGACTCCTCGGGCCGATCGGCGTCGTCCGCCGCGTCCTGCGCCGCTTCGCCGTCTGGATCGTGCTCGCCTCGCTCCTCTACCTGACCTGGTGGGCCCTGAGCGAGGCCCCGGTCCGAGAGCTCTGGAACGCGCCAGGGGAGGGTGGGATGACCATCCTGCTCGGCGTCGATCTCGCGGTTGCCATCACGGTCAGCTGGATCCCCCTCGCGGCCGACTACACGCGCTTCGCGCGCGAGCCTCGCGGCGCTTTCCTCGGAACCGGACTTGGGTACTTCGTCGCCGGCACGTGGATGCTCGCGCTCGGCGCCCTGCTCGTCCTTTCGCGCGGCCTTTCGGATCCGGCCGAAGTGCCGGCCGGAGTCGCGACAGCCGGACTCGCGAGTGCCCTCGCCCTTCTGGCGGTGACCGTGGACGAGACGGACGAGGCGTTCGCGAATGCCTACTCCGGAGCCGTGTCGCTCCAGAACATCTTCCCCGCGGTCTCCCAGCGGCTGTTGCTCATAGGCGTCACGGTCCTAGCGACCACGGCCGCGCTCACGATCGAGCTCAGGAACTACGAGACGTACCTGCTACTCCTGGGCTCGTTCTTCGTCCCGCTCTTCGGGGTCCTCCTGGCGGACTGGCTTCTCGCAGATGCGTCGTACCGGAATTTCGACTTCTTCTCCGGGCCCGCGTTCCGGGGGGGTCCGCTGCTCGCGTGGATCGCCGGCTTCGGGCTCTACCAGTGGCTCCACGCGCTCGGCCCCGAGTGGTGGACGGAGCTCGTCGCGCGAACCGATCCGCCTGCAATCGGCGCTTCGCTCCCGAGCTTCGGGCTCGCGTTCGGCCTCACGGCGCTTGCCCTCCTGATCGAGCGGCGGGTGCGCCCAGCTTCCGCGACCGCGTGATCGCGCTCGCCGGGTGCGAGGATGCCCTCTACCTCGTCGAGGTCGGCGAGACGGTCGAGGGCGACGACCTCGCAGGACGTGAGCCGGGCGGCCGCGTCGAGCGTCCAAGGCCGGTCGAGCTGGTGCCGGCTTGGCTCTCGGCCACACTCGTCGATGTCGATGCCTCCGGTTCGACCGTGATCGTCGCCGTCGATCGGCGCCCGCCGCTCCTCGCCTCGTACGACGCGGGCGGAACCTGGAGCGAGCGCGGCGCCGGTCTTCCCCGCGGACGAGCCGTAGCGCTCGGCGAGAACCCGGATGACGTCCTCTTCGCCGCGCGAAACCGCCTGTACGTGTCCCGCAACGGCGGGCAGTTCTGGCGAGCGGTGGGAGTCGAGCTGCCAGAAATCAACGACACGGCCTGGGGTTAGGCTCGCTGCATGAATCGCGACGAGCTCGAGCCCGCGATCGCGCTCGTCGCCGAGCGGGCCCGCGCGTACCTCGGCTCGCTCGACCAGGCCCCGCTCCACGTCGACGGGTTCGAGGAGGCTGCCTGGGCGTTCGACGGGTCGCTGCCGGAGGAGGGTGTCGGTGCCGCCGAGACCCTTCGACGGCTGGTGGAGGAGGGCTTTGCGGCGAGCGTCGCCTCCTCCGGTCCGCGCTGCTTCCACTTCGTGACCGGCGGCGTCACGCCCGCAGCACTCGGCGCGGACTGGCTCGCCTCGGCGCTCGACCAGAACTCGTTCGCCTGGATCGAGTCGCCGCTCGGAGCCCAGCTCGAGCGCACGAGCCTCGCCTGGCTTCGCGAGCTCTTCGACCTCCCCGCCGATTGGGGCGGGGTGCTGACGACCGGAGCGACGATGGCGAACTTCGTCGCGCTCGCCTGCGCGAGGCGCTGGTGGGCGGGGCGCCACGGCGTGGACGTGGATGCCCAGGGGCTGCCCGGCCTGCCGCCCGTGCCCGTATTCGCGAGCGGCTACGTCCACTCGACGGCGGTCAAGGCTCTCGGGATGCTCGGAATCGGGCGTGAGAGCGTCCGGATCCTGACGCGGGACTCCGTCGGCCGGCTCGACCTCGAGGAGCTAGAGCGCGCACTCGAGGAGCTCGACGGCGCGCCCGCACTCCTCCTGGCGACGGCCGGCGAGGTGAATGCCGGCGACTTCGATCCGATCCCGGCCATGGCCGACCTCACGGAGCGACACGGGGCCTGGCTCCACGTGGACGGCGCCTTCGGCCTCTTCGCGCGTGTCTCGCCGGTGGCCGCCCACCTGTCCGAGGGGGTCGAGCGGGCGGACTCGGTAATCGCCGACGGCCACAAGTGGCTGAACGTCCCCTACGACTGTGGCTTCGCCTTCGTGAAGGACGCCTCGGAGCTCATGCCGGTCTTCAACGCGGCCGCCGCCTACCTGCCCGGCGAGGATCCAGACCGCCCGAATTTCGGCTTCCTCGGCCCCGAGAGCTCGCGCCGCGCCCGCTCGTTCGCCGTCTGGGCGACGCTCCAGGCGTACGGGCGCCGCGGGTACCGCGAGCTCGTCGAGCGGAACCTGAGGCTCGCGCAACGAGTCGCCGAGCGCGTCGACGAGGCGCCTGACCTCGAGCGCCTCGCGGACGTCCAGCTCTGCATCGTCACCTTCCGACTTCGGCCGCCCGGAGTCCCGGACCACGAGCTCGACGCCTTGAACGCACGCGTCGGCGAGGCGGTCCTCGCGGACGGTCGCGTCTATGTGGGGACGACGCGCTACGGCGGCCGCGTCGCCTTCCGCCCGGCGATCGTGAACTGGCGAACAACCGAAGCTGACGTCGACCTGCTCGTCGACGTGATCCGCGAGCTCGGCGCCGCTCAGGCCACCTAGCGTCGCCCCGCTGGGCCACCGCAAACAGAATCTGTCCCTCCGAGGTGGCCCGAAAGGACGTGGCGAGTGTGTCGACCTCGGCCGCCGCCTAGCGCAGCTGGAATTCGCCACGAGCGACGACTACCGCCGACCCGCCGACCTCGACTCGTTCAAGGCGATCGGCGGACCCCTCCGCGCGCGCGTAGAGGACACTCGGCCGGCCGATCTCCTCGCCCTGTCGGATCTCTATCTCCTCGCCGAAGGCGATGCGGCCGTGACGCGCAAGGTGCACGGCGAGTGGCCCCGCCGCCGAGCCGGTCGCAGGATCCTCGGGAACACCGTCGCCCGGCGCGAACATCCGAGTCTTCCAGTGCGTCCCCGCACCCGCGAAGCAGTTCGCGCCGACGTAGCCGGTCAGCCGCGCGAGTGCGCTCATGTCAGGGTCGAGCGCAGCGACCGCTCCCTCGTCGGGAAGCGCGACGTACACATGCCGGATCCCGAGGTCGTAGAGCTCCACCGGAAGCTCCGAGCGCTCGACCCCGAGCGCGGCCAGGAGCTCGGCCTCGTGCGGGTACGCCTCCAGCTTCGGGAGCGGCTGGGACATGCGTCCGAAGACGATGCGAGCTCCCTCCCGCTCGAGTGCCACAGGAACGAGCCCGGCGCCTGTCTCGAGCCGCACCTCCATGGCCTGCAGCGGACCGCCGAGCACGAAGGCCGTTCCGAGGCAAGGGTGCCCGGCGAATGGCATCTCGGACATCGGCGTGAAGATCCTGATCCGGACGTGCCCCTCACCCTCGGGTGGGTAGACGAAGACCGTTTCGGAGAAGTTCATCTCCCGCGCGAGCGGCTGCAAGAGCTCGTCGGGCAAGTCGCGCGCGTCGGTGAAGACCGCGAGCTGGTTCCCCGTCAGCGCCCGATCGGTGAAGACGTCGACGACGACGTAGCGAAACGCGGCCACGACCAGAGTCAATCAGGACCTGGGCGTCAAAAGGCCCGCCCCGCCCCACCCCCGCGGGCCGCCCTCGGCGTCTCTATCCCAGGTGATGGACGAGGAGCGAGGCGCCCGGCGAGCGGTCGCCGCATGCGTTGTACGCGCGGCGGCAGGAGATGCCCGAGAACGCGAACCACTCGAGGTGCTGCACGCGCGACCCGAGCAAGGAGCGCGCAAAGGTGATCTGCGCGGTCTTGCGGTTCGGGCGCTTCACCGTGCCCCGGCCGATCATCCGGCCGCGCTGATTGCGCACGATCGCAACGGTCTTGCCGCGTTGCAGGCCGACGTCGATCCGCCGCTCGAGGGCCGCATCGCCGTCGGTGGACAAGTAGAGCGAGATCTGGGCGCCGCGGGTGAGAAGCGAGTTCTGCCAGGCTCGGTGCCAGGTCAGACGATGAACGAGCATCCCGCGTGCGCCATGTCCGTGCCGCGCGGAAGCGAGATCGAGGAGGCCGCCCTGGTTCTCGCTGTAGGACATGTCTCCGCACGAGTTCGTGGCCACCGACGTCCACTGGCCTGCGCAGGTTCCGGTCGTACCCCAATAGAAAGCAGGCCCTGGGTAGTGACTGCCCTTCGGGTCGTTCCGCGGGTCCGTGACGGTTCGCGTGTTCGCGCCGGCCGTTTGCACGGCGACCAGGGTGAGGAGAGCGGTGAACACGATTGAAAGGCGCCTCATTAGCCGGTCCCCGCCGAGGGTAGCGCAACCCCCGGCGACCCGTACTCTTCGGCCAGGGCGACCTCGCCGTCGAAGCGCGCGACCTGGTCGCGCAAGGCAAGCACGGCGAGATCCTTGGCCTTGGCCTCGACCATCACGTCGAGCGGCCCGGGGGCTGCACGCACGAGGGCGGTCAGCTCCCAGGGCGGCACGTAGTCGGCGTGCTGGTCGAGCCGTGGGGGCGCCAGGACCTCGCGCGCCCTGCGTTCGCCGGGCCGGCGCCGCTTGACCAGCCGAAGCTCCGTCCGCGGGGCGGAGAGGTGGGCCTTCGGTCGAACGCCCGCCGGCCAGGTCGCGTAGGCGGCCGCGAGCGCCTCGGCGGGTGCTTCGAGACCGGGCGCCTGGTTCAGCCGGTGGTGATGGATGTCGAAGACAACACGGACGCCCGTTCGCCGGTGGAGCTCGAGTACGTCGCCCACGTGAAACAGGCGCTCGTCGTTCTCGACCACGAGTCGGGCGCGGGCGCGTTCCGACAGGCGCTCGAACGCGAGTGCCCACCGGTCGAGCGCGGCGGCCTTGTCCCCGTAGGCACCCCCGACGTGGACGACGACTACCGCCTCCCGGCCCA
The DNA here is from genome assembly GCA_013697275.1 of Actinomycetota bacterium. GTDB lineage: Bacteria > Actinomycetota > Thermoleophilia > Gaiellales > Gaiellaceae > JACCXC01. The sequence goes on from JACCXC010000043.1 coordinate 5,800, forward strand.
GCCCCAGCGAGTCGAGGAGAAGCGCGTCCTGCTCCAGGTCGAGCGAGGACTTACGCTGGAGCTCGGGGTCAGGCGCGTTGATGACCGTGTACTGGCCGGGATGGGTCGAGAGGCGCACGTCAAGCGCGCGGGCTCGCTCGCCGAGCCGGGCCAGCTCGGAAGCGCAGGCCTCGATCTGACGGCGATAGTCGAATTGAGGGAGGTCGGGGTGCGTCCCGTACGGGATGGTCCCGCTCGACATCCGGTACATACGGATGTCCGCCGCCTCGAGGTAGCCGAGAACGCCGTCGAGCAGCTCGAGCGAGTGCGAGAGGTGCGGCTCGTTCTGCCAACGGCGCGTATCCGAAGACTTGAGCCCACCCGCGCCGAGCACCTTGACCGCGAATCCGAGGCGGTAGGGATGGGGGCTCACGCGGCGAGGCCGCAGACGAGCTCCTCGAGCTGCGCGACGACTCCGGCTTCGAGCAGCGCCTCGCGCGGCGTCATGC
>JACCXC010000052.1 GCA_013697275.1 Actinomycetota bacterium
CGGCCGACGCCCGTGCTCCGGCGAGGGTCGAGTTGGTATCGCCGTACACGAGCACGAGGTCGGGCTCCTCCCGGCGGATGACGCGCGTGATCTCAGGCTCCATGACGTCCGGATCCGCGGTCTTCAGCTCGAGCCGGTACTGCGGTCGGGGGAGTCCGAGCTCCTCGACGAAGACCTCGGAGAGCTCGCGGTCGTAGTGCTGCCCCGTGTGCACGACGATCTCCTCGACGCCGGCGACGAGAAAGGCGAAAGAGAGCGGGCCGCTCTTGACGAATTGCGGCCGGTTTCCGACGACGGTGAGGACTTTCACAGAGCGCGGAGCCTACTAGGAGGGTTTGGCGGAGCGTTGCTCGTCGCAGTGCGGTCCGGCGACACAGATCGCGTTTCGTCAAACTCTCCTAACTGACTTTTCCCGCTTCCCGGTTGGCGAATCAGGCGGCGAGGGCAGTGGTCACGCGCGGGACCGACGACAAGCGCTCGCTGATCTCGGCGGCGGGAACGGGACGGCCGATGAAGTACCCCTGGGCGATGTCGCAGCCCAGGGAGTTGATGAAAGACCACTGGGCACGGGTCTCGATCCCCTCCGCGACGACGGTTACGCCGATCGCATGAGCCATCTCCACGCTGCTCTTGACGATTGCCGCGGCGGCTGGGTCGCCGGGCACGCCGGCGAGGAGGCTCGCGTCGACCTTGAGCAGGTGGATGCGGTAGCGGCGAAGGCTGGCGAGTGACGAGTAGCCGACCCCGAAGTCGTCGATCGCGAGCCGGATCCCGATCCTGTTCAGGCGCTCGGTCACATCCCGCATCCGCCGATCGTGGCCGCCGAGCGTACGTTCGGTTATCTCGAAGACGAGGTTCCACGCCGGCATCGAGTATCGCTCGAGGAGACCGGCGATCTCGGCGGGGAAGCAGTCGTCGAGCAGGTCGACAGTGCTCAGGTTCACCGCGATCTCGAGGTCGATCCCGAGCTCTTTCCACTCCCGCCACTGCTGCACGGCGGCCTCGAGAACGAAGCGCCTGATGTCTTTGGCAACACCGCTTCGCTCGGCGACCTCGATGAACTCTCCGGCTGCGACCAGTCCGCGTGCCGGATGCTGCCAGCGCACGAGTGCCTCGACGCCGCGCACCTGCCTCGTCGAGAGATCTGCCTGAGGCTGGTAGTGCACGAGCAGCTGACCGCTGTCCAGCGTGTCGCGGAGCTCGGCGACGCGGGCGATACGAAAGTCGTCGCTATCGAGCGAGTGCTCGTAGGCCCGGACGTCACTCAGGCCGTCCTTCGAGGCGGCGGCGAGAGCTGCAGTGGCCCGACGAAGGAGCGTCGGAAAGTCTGTCTCTTCGAGCACCGCGGCGCCCATGCTTGCGCCGACCGAGACGCGTACACCGTCGACGAGGAATGAGGGCGCAAGCGACTGCTGGATACGAGCGCCTACCGCAGCTATTGCTTCGGGGTCGGCGCCGGCAAACAGAACGCCGAACTCGTCCTCGCCCAGTCGCGCGACGAGGTCGCAGTCGGCGAGGTCACGCCGAAGACGGTTCGCAGTCTCTGCGAGCAGCGCGTCGCCACCGTCCGGACCGAAGGCTTGGTTGATCTTGGAGAAGTCCTCCAGGTCGAGCAGGAGCAACGTGGCCGGCACCCCCGATGCTTGGCTTCGACCGCCTGCCGGAAGCCGAGACGGTTCGGTGCGCCTGTGACCTCGTCGTGCGTAGCGACGTGCTGGACCTCTGCGACATGGCGGCGTAGGCGCGACGTGACGCGCATGAGCACGGGTGCGAAGACCGCGAACAGCAGCACGACGGTGAGAGGGACGTAGGTGCGAAGCCACCGCTGCGCGCCGTCGCGGGAGGCGTGGACGTCCGAGATGACGAATCCCCGCAGTGCCTCGAGGAGTCGATCCGTGGGTGCTCGCCGGTCGACGGCGCGAGTCTCCGTGCTCGTCGAGTACATCACTCGGCCGGCGGCGTCGTAGAGGGTGACCTCACGGATTCCCTCGAGGAGCACTCGTTCCTCGAACAGCCGGTCGAGCTCCCGGCGCCGCTTGGTCGAGGAACGCCTAGTCAGGTCCGTCGAGCGTAGCTCGGGCTCGAGCACCGCTTTGGTGGCGACACGTGTGTGCTCGACGGCGTGTCGCTGAGAGTGGGTCGTGCTGCTCTGGCGCACGGCCAGAACGATCGTTGCCGCGGCCAGTCCGAGACCGATCGCCGTGAGGACGGCGAAGCGCAGGACCAGACGAGGTGCCTTGGCGTCCTTGGCGATCCTCGCCTGCTGCTTCGTCTGGTCGGCGTTCACGGAAGCTTCAACCCGGCGTCGGTTGGCGATGCGCCTATCGCGACGCCCGGCTGTTCGTCCGGCGAAACTGCGATCTCGACTCCGGGAGGGCCCGAGTCGGCGGCCGGCGTGGAGATCACGGCGCTGCCGTTGTCATCAGCGGCTGCCTCAATGGAGATGCCCTGCCCCGAGCCGACGAGCCGAAGAAGCGATGGCTTTCCAGGGGCGGCGCTCGCCGGCCCGCTTTCGGCCTCATGCGCTACCGAAGGCAGTTCATCATCCGGAGGAGAACCGCCTGTCGTCGGCGCGTCGTCTGCCGTCGGACTCGCGCCCGTCGTCGGTGTCTTCTCGCCGCCGGGTGCGTCGGCAACTCCGCTGCTCCCTCCAGCGGCTCCGACGCTCCCCCCGGCTCGCCGACGGGTCCGGGATAGCAGTACCCGTGTCGCCGAAGCGAGCCACAGGCTCATCGAAGACGAATGCTCTCGTTGCCGAGGCAACCTCGTCTGGCGCGCCGACCGAGATCGAGTCGCCCGCGGCGAGCGGTCCGCCGCCCCCTGCTGACTGCGAGAGCGAGGCGATACCTCGCTCCACCGCGTCGGGCAGAGGAAAGGTCAGCCCGCTGCCGGCCAGCACGGGAATCGGGAGGAGCAACGCGCCTGCGACGAGGGCAATCTCCCGCCGAGACCCACGCGTGGACGCGTTCACTGGGCTCTCCGATACCCGCCTGCCGGTGCGCGAAGCGACGCGACGTTGCCGAGGACCGCAGGGTTCTCGGCACGCCTGGAGACGTTCGCGACGTAGCTCCGTCGCCGAATCTGAGCGGACGCGTCCGAGATCGAAGGCCACGCGATCGAGGCCAACCGATTCGGCTCGATGAGACGCAGTGTGTTCGCCATCGTTTCCTCCGTTCGTCGTGTGCCTGTGACGAACGAGAAGCCGCGAGCGCCGGAATCGTGCGCTCCGGGGCCTCGAAATCACTCGTTCGGGTAGCGAATCCCCCGTAGGGGTGGTGGCAGCAGGGCCCGGAAGGGGAAGACCCCTGAGTACACACATTCAGACAACGTCTTGGAGGACAGTTCGTGACGTCGACGACACTGCGGCCAGGTCCGGCGCGAACGACCCAGGAAGGCACCGCGGAGAACGCGGAGACCGAGAGGCTGTTCCAGGAGCACTCCGCTCGGTTGCTCGCGTACTGCTCCCGCCAGCTCGGGTCTCGCTCGGAGGCCGAGGATGCCGTGCAGACGACCTTCCTCTACGCGTTGCGCGCGCTTCGGAGCGGCGTCGTCCCCGAGTGCGAGATCGCCTGGCTTACCAAGATTGCCAAGAACGTGTGCAACTGGCAGCGGCGCACCCATGATCGGCGCGGGCCGCTCGCGAGTGACATCGACCTCGACATGTTCGGGGCCGCTCGACCAGAAGGCGACGAGGACGGCGTGCTCGTCGGGCTCAAGGATGCGCTCGCATCGATTCCCGAGAACCAGCGGACTGCGCTCGTTCTCCGCGAGTGGCGGGGCGTGCCTGCGCGTGAGATCGCGGCGCAGCTCGGAATGACCGCTCCCGCGATTCACGCGCTCCTCACACGCGCCAGGCGCTCGCTCGCAGAGGCGCTGACCGTGGCGCGCAGACCGGTTCTCGGCCTCGCCTGGTTCGCCGTCGAGCTGAGATCTCACGTCAAGGCACTGCTCGGCGGTGCGTCCGCGAAGGCCGCTGCGGTGACCGTCGCCGCCGTAGCCGTGGTCGGCACGGGGGTCGGAGGTGTTGCCATCCAGAGGAGCCCCGGCGAGGCGAAGGCTCCATTTCCTCCGCTCGAGGCGGTCTCCACGGCGACTGTCGGGCCGAAGGCGACTGCGCCTGCGCCTGCGCCGCGAGCGTCACGTGCCTCCGCGCCGGCGCCGCGCGAGAAGTCCGGAACGGTGAGGACGTCCGCCACTGAAAACGTCCGGCCCACTATCGAGTCCCCACTTCCAAGCACCCTGTCGACGGTTCCGATGATCGGCCCTGATCAGCCACAGC